>JBKPCD010000240.1:0-7919 GCA_046727175.1 Acidobacteriota bacterium
AACGAGTACCGCGCCGTCGACCTGCCGAAGGATCACCCGATGTTCCGTATGCAGTTCGAGGTCACTCGCGTGGCGCAGATTCCGTCGATCAATTATTGGATGGGATACGGCGACACGTCGGAACGTGGCGCCGACAGCGCCGAACCGCACGCCCGAGGCATCTTCGACGCGAAGGGGCGCCTGATGGTGCTCATCACGCACAACACGGATTTCGGAGACTCGTGGGAGCGCGAGGGTGACGATCCGAGGTACTTCTATCAATTCTCGGTCGATGGATATGCGTTTGGCATCAATGTCCTGTTGTATGCGATGACGCACTGACGACGCCGGTAGCTCGGTCGTTCGGTAGCTCGGTAGCTCGACTTCCTGTGAGGAACGGCGCGTCCAGGCACCTGCGAGCTCCAACCCTAATTCCGATTACCGAGCCATCGAGCCACTGGGGGTTGTTCTTATGGTGCTGGTTGTGGCAATCATTCTCAGCACGCTCGCACAGCGGCCTTCCGACGTGGTGCGTTGGACAGCTGTGGGCCCGGCGACGAGCATCAAAGCCGGCGAAACGACAACGATCAAAGTCACGGCCGATATCGAACCGGGCTGGCAACTCTACGCGCTGACCCAGCTCGAAGGCGGGCCCAGGCCGCTGGAGATCAAATCGCCAAGGCAATCACCTTTCAGCGTCGTCGCTTCGCGAATCAAGGCCCCGCTTCCGAAAGTCGCCAAGACCAGTGGGGATCCGCCCGTCGTCGATCCGCAATTCTACGATGAGACGACGACATTCAATGTGCCTGTCGCGATCCCGGTGACGACGCAAGCAGGCAAGGCCAGTGTGCCGATCGAGATTACATTTCAGGCGTGCGACGGCCGTCTGTGCCTCCGCCCTGCCACGGAGACGGTGTCTGCCGACGTGATCGTCAGCTCACGAGCCGGGAAGGATCGTGAATGACCGTGTTGGCAGCGCTCGCGGCTGTTCTGATGGTCGGACAGAACCCGCAGCCGCTCACACCGCAGTCGTGTGTCAAGGCAGGCAATGATTTCGCGGCGAAACGGCAGAACGAATTCGAGAAGCTGACGGGCGATGCGATCCGCCAGATCGACGCGGAGCGCGTCGAGATCGTTCGCCGATGCGCCGCGTCATTGGATATCGAGAGAGCTTCAGCCGACGATCTCGCGGCGCTCGTCGAGCTGTACACCGAATCGCAGCAACCGGATCTGGCCGAGCGGGTCATCGAGCGAGGGCTGACGGCCACGATGACTCCAGCGAATCGCGCGGCTTTTCTCAATCAGGCTGTGAGGTTTCTGCTGCGACAGCCGAAGTCCGACGCGCGTAACGCGCGCGCCGAAGAGTACATTAGCGCGCTCGATGCGTTGCCCGACGATTACTTCGATCAGAAGCTCATCGCGCATGCCGCGCTGAACAGCTATTATCGGGGAGACGACATCGACGCCGGCATCATGCGCCACTCGACGTGGATCCTGCGGACGGTACCGCGCCTCACGCCGGAACAGCGCAAGCGGTTCGCGTTGGCGTTGATCGCCGCTTACACGTATCAGGCAGCCGTGCTCGCCGGTCAGGGCGAGAACGATCGCGCGCTGGATCTCCTGACGCGCGCTCCGAAAGAGCTCTCGGATATCCCCGGAGTCGAGCGACGCGTCAGTCCCGACCTGGCGCGATACCGACTCGTCGGCACGCGCGCGGCACCGATTCAGGCTCCTGTGTGGCTCAACGCGTCCGAAGGCACGCGCACGCTCGACATGGGCGGCGCGGTCACGCTGCTGCAGTTCACCGCACACTGGTGCGGGCCGTGCCGCGAAAGCTATCCCGGGATCCAGCGCCTTCGCTCGCGGTTCAGCAGTCGCCCCTTCCGCGTCATTTTCGTCACACAGCTGTATGGATATTTCGAGAAGGCGCGGGACCTCCCTGCGGAACAGGAGATCGAACGCGACCGCCGGTACTTCCGCGATCTCGGACTGGACGTTCCCGTCGCCATCACCCCGCGCGCAGACGACGCGGCGGCATCGAACGGACCCGACAACGAGGCGGCGTATCACGTCAACGGCATTCCGCAGATCAACATCATCGACGCGCGCGGCCGCGTACGCCTGATTATGATCGGCTACGACGACGCCAACGAGCTGAAGCTCGCGGAGTTTATCGAGAAGCTGCTCGGTGAAAAGTAACCTCTCAGCGCGAATTGCCCCTTCAAGAAACGCCCTTCTTCAGGACCGCAATCTGACCTGCATGATAGGCGTCGTGCTGCACGATGCCGTGCAGGAGCACGTAATAGGAGACACCCGTGCCGAGCGGCCGGTTGCGCGGATCGTTGGTGGGTTCGAACAGCTTTGCTTCGGGCAACGCCCGAACGGCTGCAAGGAGCGCCTCGTGCGCGCGATGAAGGCCGTCAACCGCTTTCTGCCAGCGGCTGGCTGTCGTCTCGCCGACGGAGGGCCAGTCCCCTTCGTCCGGATCGCTCGCCGGCGCCCCCGACAAGCGCTTCCGTACCTCGTTCTTCCAGGCGGTCATGTGCAACACGAGCTCCCAGATGCAGTGTGCCCCTTTCATAGGTCTCGCGGCCGCCTGTTCAGCGGTGATGCCGTTGAGGATGCTGGTGACCGGTGACCCGTGCCAGGGATCGCCAGTGTGATCGCGTTCGAGTTCGTCAACGATGCGGTCAATTTCGGACATCGTGCGTCATCCATCTTCAATCGAGCAACAGCGCCCCAGGATCCTCGACCAATTCCTTCACGCGTACCAGGAACCTGACCGCTTCGGCGCCGTCGACGATCCGGTGATCGTAGGTGAGCGCGACGTACATCATGGGCTTGACCGTTGCCTGCCCGTTCGCCGCGACCGGCCGCTCCTGGATCTTGTGCAGGCCTAGAATGCCAACCTGCGGAGGATTCAGGATCGGCGTGCTCAGAAGCGACCCAAACACGCCGCCGTTGGTGATCGTGAACGTACCGCCCTTGAGGTCCGCGAGCGAGAGCGTGCCGTCTTCGGCGCGCCTCGCGAACTCGCGAATGTGCCGCTCGATCTCGGCAAACGACATGCGGTCCGCATCGCGCAGCACGGGGACAACGAGCCCTTCGCTCGCGCCCACGGCGACGCCGATGTCGTAGTAATGCTTGAGGATCATCTCGTCGCCCTGGATCTCCGCGTTGAGCCGGGGGAACGATCGAAGGGCGCCGATCGATGCCTTGACGAAGAACGATGCGATGCCGAGGCCGACTCCGTGACGCTCCTTGAACGCCTGCTTGTGCCGCTCGCGCAGCGTCATTACGGCCGTCATGTCGACCTCGTTGAACGTCGTCAACATCGCCGCGGTGCTCTGCACTTCGACGAGACGCCGGGCGATCGTCGCTCGCCGTTTCGACATGCGGACACGTTCTTCCGTGCGCTCCGCGGGGACACGACGCGGCGCCTCGGCTACGGGAGGAGCGGTCTTCGCGCTTTCCTCAATGCGCGCGGGGCCCCACCCGCGCTCGGAAGCCGACGGCGGCTCCACTTTCGTGACGCCGGCCGCCTGCTCGACGTCCTTTCGCATCACCCGTCCGGCGTCTCCGCTGCCACGCAGTTGCGAGAGATCCACCTCGTGTTCCTGGGCCGCCTTCCGCGCCGTCGGTGTGGCGCGTGTCGCTTTTGCTGGAGCGGCAGGTGCGGGCTTCGCCCGTGCTTCCTTCGGAGCGGGCGCGGGCGGCGGCGGTTGCGGCACGGCCGTTTGCGGCGCCGGCGCTCCGGCAGCAGCCTCGTCGATGACGCCGAGCACCTCGCCGACCTTCACGTCCTCGCCATCCTTCCGCGCGATGCTGCTCAGCACCCCGCCTTGCGGCGCACCGACCTCGAGATCGATCTTGTCAGTCTCGAGCTCGACGAGCGGATCGCCGGCCGCCACCACGTCGCCTTCCTTTTTCAGCCACTTGGCGACACGCGCGTCGACGATCGATTCACCGACTTCGGGGACGACGATGTTTGCGGACATTCATCCCTCTTACGCTTTCCACTGTCATGCGCCTACGGCGTACCGAAGACCACAAAGCTCTCAAAGACCACCAAGGAAGATCACGAAGATTCACACGATTCTTCACAGTCTTCACTGTGGTCTTCGATCCTTCGTGGACTTCGTGAAGAGCCCGTTGGGCCGTTTCCCTGCGGGATGTGATCACGTCGAAATAGTCGTTTGACAACTCACAAGCTCTCGTAGTCACTCTTTTACCGTCGTCAACTGCCGCTCATCGCTCGCCGCCGCAGCCGGCGCCACGGCTTTGACGCCGAATGCCTGATTGACGAGCGCCTGTTGGTTCATCGAATGCCGAGTCGCCGATCCTTCCGCCGGGCTGGCGCTCCGCGGGCGCGCCACGCGACGAACGGTGCGACCGTCGGAGACCTCCTGCAGGTGCGGCCGGATGAACTCCCACGCGCCCATGTTCTCGGGCTCTTCCTGAACCCAGACGACTTCGGACGCGTTCGGGAATCGCGCGATGACCGCGCGAAGGTCGCGCATTGGCGGCGGATACAGCTGCTCCAGCCGGCAGACGGCGACGTCGGGTCTCGCGGCTCGATGCTCCGACGAGATCACATCGACGTACATCTTGCCGCTGCAGACGATGACGCGACGCACGTCGGGCGCGCGCCGCTCCGCTTCCTCGTCGGGGATCACCATCTGGAAGCGGCCTTCGGCGAGCTCGCGCGGCGTGGACGCGATCATCGGGTGCCGGAGCAAGCTCTTCGGCGTCAGCACGATGAGTGGCAAGGGATCGACGGTGAGTAGCGCCGCCTGCCGACGCAACAGATGGAAGAACTGCCCGGCAGTCGTGCAGTTCGCGACGCGAATGTTGATATCGGCTGCGAGCTGAAGAAAACGCTCCGGTCGAGCGCTCGCATGGTCCGGTCCCTGGCCCTCGTGTGCGTGCGGCAGCAGCAGCACGAGCGACGGGCGCAACCCCCATTTGCCGCGTGCCGAGACAATGAACTCGTCGATCATCACCTGTGTGCCGTTGATGAAGTCGCCGTATTGCGCCTCCCAGATCACGAGCCGCGACGGTTCCTGGATGTTGTAGCCGTACTCGAACCCGATCACGGCGTTCTCGGTGAGCGGGCTGTTGTGGATCTCGAACGCAGCGCGCGCCTGCGGCAACGCCTGCAGGGGCACGTGCACAGCGCCTGACGTCACGTCGTGAAAGACCGCATGCCGATGACTGAACGTGCCCCGCTCGACGTCTTCGCCGGTGAGCCGGATGCTGATCCCATCAGCGAGGATCGACGCCATCGCGAGCTCCTCTGCCGTGGCCCATTCGATCGTTCGGCCGTCCGGGTCATCGAAGACGTGCGCGCGCTTCTCCCGAGCGCGATCGAGCTTGCGGTGCATCGAGAAGTCCGACGGCATCGTGAGTAGCGCGGTGTTCAGCTCCCGAAGGCGATCCAACGGAACGGCGGTGTGCGCCTTGGCTGCAGCGCCTGGCGGCGCCGGTTCCGGTTGGGGCTCGATGAAGTCCTGCTCAAGTCGAAGCGCATCGAGCGCCGCCTGCATCTCACCGAAGCGTCTCGCGTAGATGGCGTCGACTGTAGTGTCGTCCAGCACACCGCGCTCGACCAGACGGCGGCCCCAGATCTCGCGAACCGTTGGGTGTTCGGAGATCTTCTGGTACATCAGCGGCTGCGTGAAGGCGGGCTCGTCTCCCTCGTTGTGCCCGTAGCGCCGGTACCCGACGAGATCGATCAGGAAATCCCGCTGAAACCGCACGCGATATGCGACGGCGAGCCGCGCCGCCGCCACGCAGGCCTCGGGATCGTCGGCATTCACGTGCACGATCGGGATCTTGAAGCCGCGGGCGAGCCCGCTGGCGTACGAGGTGCTGTAGGCGTCCTCGGCGCCCGTCGTGAATCCAAGCTGGTTGTTGACGATGATGTGGATCGTGCCGCCCGTGTTGTATCCGGGGAGGCGGCCGAGATTGAGCGTTTCCGCAACGACACCCTGGCCCGGAAACGCGGCGTCGCCGTGGATCAGGATTGGCGCGCTCCGAGTCGGATCGAACTTCGGAGGACCCGGCGCGGCCGTGATGGTGCCCGCCGCGCGCGCCATCCCTTCGACCACGGGATCGACCGCTTCGAGATGGCTCGGGTTCGCCGGCATCGACACGACCACCTCCATCTCGGGACCGCCGGCGAACGCACGCCGGGCGCCCGCGTGGTACTTCACGTCGCCGGTCCACGCCATGTCCTCGCGGAAACTGCGCGACGACACGGGATCCTTGAATTCCGCCAGAATCTGCGCGTACGGCTTGTTGAGCACGTGGGCCATGACGTTGAGCCGCCCGCGATGCGCCATGCCGATGAGGATGTTGCGAATCCCTGACTCCGCCGCGTCGCCGATCACCTCGTCGAGCACCGGCACGAGCATGTCGAGCCCTTCGATCGAAAAGCGTGTTTTGCCGGGGAAGGTGCGATGCAGGAATCGCTCGAATGCCTCGACTTGCGACAGCCGATCGAGTAGCGCCTCGGGGTTGATCGGATCGGCCGGCGCGCGGAACCGCCCACGCTCCACCGCCTGACGCAACCATTCGCGCTCTGCCGGCACGAACACGTGCGACAGGTCGTACCCCGTGGTCGAACAGTAGATGCGACGAAGCCGTTCAATCGCGTCGAGTGCGGTAGCGCCCGGATCCGGCAACGAGCCGGCAACCAGACTGGCCGGCAGGCTGCGAAGATCCTCCTCGGTTACGCCGTGAGTCTGCGGAAGGAGCGAGGGATCGCCGGGAGGTCGCGTCCCGAGCGGATCGAGCAGCGCGGCGAGGTGACCGTATCGCCGGATCGACTCTGCGAGGTTGACCGCACCGACGATCGTCTGGAGCGGAATCTCCGGGGTCGCGGGCCCGAGGTCCTCCACCGGCGGAGTCCACGTGTCGAACAGCGCGCGGGTTTCAGGATCGACAGAAGAGGGATCCTGGCGATATCGTTCGTAGAGCTCGAGAACGTATCCGCGATTGAGCCCAGAGAACTCCTGCCACCCAGACATAACCCCTAATCCTACCCTATGAGCTAGCCCCTCGAGCGCGAGCTCCGTCCGTAACGCGGGTCTTTAGACGCCGCGGATTTCGGATCGACGCGGTGCGCGGTGGGGTCTGAAGACTCCACGCTACGGACGGCGATCATTCATATCTGAGTGCTTCGATCGGATCGACGCGGCTGGCGCGCGAGGCAGGCGCCCACGCGGCAACGAGCGCCACAATTGCGAGAAACACTGTCACAACGGCGATCGTCGCCGGATCCGAAGCGCGAATGCCGAAGAGGAGGCCTTCGAGAACTGGCCGCGCCACGAGCACGAGCGAGACGCCAATCACGAGGCCGACGACCGACAGTACGAGCACCTGCTTCAGTACGAGCCACACGACGGCGGCGCGCTGCGCGCCGATCGCGAGCCGCACGCCAATCTCCTGCGTGCGCGCGCTGACCGAGTACGAGAGTACGCCGTAGATTCCAATTGCCGCGAGGACGAGCGCGACGGCCGCGAAGATTCCAAGGAGCAACGCCGAGGTCCGCTGCTGGAAAGACGACGCCGCCAGCGCTTCGTCGAGTGTCTGAATCGCGTACACGGGCTGTTGCGGGTCGAGCGACGTCACGGCACGTCGCACGTCGGCGAGCAGGGCCGCCCTCGGTTGGTCGGATCTCACGAGCAGAAACAACTGATTCCACGCGTCGCGGCCGCGCTCCATCGACATGAACACTTCCGGCTGGATTTCGGCGGCAATTCCCTGGTTTCGCGCGTTGCCGACGACGCCAATCACCTCCCACCACGGCCGGTCGGCATCGCCGCGGCCGATGCGCACCCGCGCGCCGAGTTGGCGCTCTGCGAGAAATCGATCTGCGAACTCCTGGTTCACGACAATCACCCGCGGCGAGTCACGACGATCGCGCGCATCGAACG
>JBKPCD010000241.1:0-38113 GCA_046727175.1 Acidobacteriota bacterium
CCCTTACACCGTCGCTCGCGGGGACCCCGTTGCCCCGCTCCGCTCCGGTGGCTCACTCGCTTCGCTCGGCTCCAATCGCAAGACTGCGTTGACCGTTGCGCGTTGCGAACACTGTCCGCTAAACCCCAGCAGGCCCAAAGCCCAGAGAGCCGTGAGGCGAGAGCCTACTTCGTTTCCCGATGTGCCGTGTGTTTCCGGCAGAACCGGCAGTACTTGCTGAACTCGAGCCGTTCAGTCGTTTTCTTCTTGTTTTTGGTCGTGCTGTAGTTGCGTCGTTTGCACTCGTTGCACGCCAACGCGACGATGTCTCTCATAATCTGAGTCCTGCCGGTAATGCGGTCGTTCGGTCGCGCGGTCTCGTTCCGGACCGTCGAGCCCTACCGAGCCACCAGCTACCGAACGCTATTCGACGATCTCGGAAATCGTTCCCGCGCCGACCGTTCGGCCGCCTTCGCGAATTGCGAAGCGTGCGCCCTTTTCAAGCGCGACCGGCACATGCAGCTCGGCGGCGATGCTCGTGTTGTCGCCGGGCATCACCATCTCCACGCCTTCCGGCAGTTTCAGCGAGCCCGTCACGTCGGTCGTCCGGATGTAGAACTGCGGACGGTAGCCGTTGAAGAACGGCGTGTGCCGCCCACCCTCATCCTTCGACAGGATGTAGACCTCACCCTTGAACTTCGTGTGCGGCTTGATCGACCCGGGCTTTGCGAGCACCTGGCCTCGCTCCACGTCGTCCTTTTCAACGCCACGAAGCAGGACGCCGATGTTGTCCCCCGCCACGCCCGCATCGAGCAGCTTGCGGAACATCTCGACGCCGGTCACGACTTTCTTCTCGGTCGCGCGGAAGCCGACGATCTCGACTTCCTCGCCGACCTTGATCTGACCGCGCTCGACGCGACCCGTCACGACCGTGCCGCGCCCGGAGATCGAGAACACGTCCTCGATCGGCATCAGGAACGGCTTGTCGATCTCGCGCTGCGGCAGCGGAATGTAGGTGTCGAGAGCCTCCATCAGCTTGAGCACGCCCTCTACGCCATCCGGCTCTCCCTGCAGCGCCTTCAGCGCCGAGACGCGCACGACCGGCACGTCGTCGCCGGGGAACCCGTACGTCTTCAGCAACTCACGCACCTCGAGCTCGACGAGGTCCACGAGCTCGGGGTCGTCGACGGCGTCGACCTTGTTCAACGCGACGACGAGATAGGGCACGTTCACCTGACGAGCGAGCAGCACGTGCTCGCGGGTCTGCGGCATCGGACCATCGACCGCCGAAACCACGACGATCGCGCCGTCCATCTGCGCCGCGCCGGTGATCATGTTCTTGATGTAGTCGGCGTGGCCGGGGCAGTCCACGTGCGCGTAATGACGATTGGGCGTCGAGTACTCCACGTGGCTCGTAGCGATGGTCAGAATCTTGGTCGCGTCGCGACGACCCTGTGACTCTGAGGCTTTCGCCACCTCGTCATACGACACGAACTTCGCCCAGCCCTTGTCGGCCGCCACCTTCGTGAGCGCGGCCGTCAGCGTGGTCTTGCCGTGATCGATGTGCCCGATGGTGCCGACGTTGACGTGTGGTTTCGAACGGTCGAATTTCTCTTTTGCCATGTCGTGTCCTTGCGATGCGTCTATCGATTAGACTCTGCTGCCCCTGAGATGCTGAACTTCATCGTTCGCTAGAATCGTTCGCCGGCTTGCAACCCACCTTCGCGCTTCGAGCTAACGGCGGGCAAGCCGCAGCTCGGTTACGCCTCTCGCGAAGGTTGGCGCGCCATCCGTAGCTCGCCGCTCTGACTCGCGCGGCAAGCGAAGGATGGAGCCGATGACCAGGATTGAACTGGTGACCTCGTCCTTACCAAGGACGCGCTCTGCCAACTGAGCTACATCGGCCTGCAGCTTTCGTCTGGGGGCTTCGCCCCGTCAGACCCCGACGCGGTCACTCGCGGGGCCCCTTCGCCCCGCTCCGTTCGCGGGCTCGCTCATTCGTTCGCCCGCGCCGCTGGTCCGGACATCCTGCCTGATCGAAACCGCGCTAGAACCCTGGCCTCAACTCTCATCCGTCACGGTTGCCGCTACGCCCAAGGCGCGAGCAAAGTGAGCGCCCCTGCCGCAGCGGAGGCGGGGCCTTTGGGGCCCCGCCGAGTGACGGCGTGGGGGAGTCCGAGGGGCGCAGCCCCTCGGAACAGATTGGAGCGGGAGACGGGGATCGAACCCGCGACCAACAGCTTGGAAGGCTGTGACTCTACCACTGAGTTACTCCCGCCCTCGCGTCTCGCTCGACTTCGCTGACTCGCCGCTTCGACGTGGCAAGGCCGCTTTCCTTTGCCTCCGCGCCAGCCGCTGCGCCTTCGGCGTCCTTGAAAAACCTTCGCCAGAACACGCGCCGCTTCTCGCAAGCCAGCGAAGGATGGTGGCGAGGGGAGGATTCGAACCTCCGAAGCCGCTGGGGCGACAGATTTACAGTCTGTTGCGTTTGACCGCTTCGCTACCTCGCCGCTGTCGGTACGCCGCGATTCGGCGGAGCGAACATGGCGCCGCCGCGACGCGTGAGAATTGATTCGGTCTTTTGTCAGGATTGCGCTGCTCGCGAAAGTCCGGCTGGCCAAGACCAGGCGCTACAAGTTCGTGGAGCTGGCGAAGGGATTTGAACCCCCGACCGGCTGATTACAAATCAGCTGCTCTACCGGACTGAGCTACGCCAGCCCAGACAAAAGAGTATTTGTAGCACATGGCGTGCCACGGGCGCAAGCGCACAAGGGAAAAGGGGGAAGGAAAAGGGAAAAGGGGAAGCCCAAGCTCAACAGTTTACGGATCTCTCGGTGTCCCGTCCCTTGTCCCTTTTCCCTTGTCCGCTTTTCCCTTGACTCGATTTCTCTGGCGCACCGCTTCGAACAGCATAACTCCTGCCGCGACAGAAACATTGAGGCTGCTGACCGAGCCGAGCATCGGAATCGCGGCCAGGCGATCGCAGCGTTCGCGGACCAGGCGGCGAAGGCCCGTTCCCTCGGCGCCGAGCACGAACGCCGTTGGGACGGTGAGATCGATGCGATCGTAGCGCTCAAGTGCGTCTGCAGCTAGTCCGACCGTCCACACACCGGCGGCCTTCAATTCTTCGAGGGCTCGCGCGATGTTCACGACCGTTGCGATTCGTGCATTCGCCAGAGCACCCGCCGAGGCCTTGGCCGCCGCGCCGTCGATCGGCGCTGCGTGTCGCGCCTGCCGAACGACTCCGTGCGCCCCGGCGGCATCGGCTGTTCGGAGAATCGCGCCAACGTTCTGAGGATCCTCGACGCGATCGAGCACGACGATCAGCGCGGACTCCGATCCGGCTGCCGAGACCAGATCGCCGACGCTGTAGTCGTGGAGCTGGGCAAGATCCGCGACAATCCCTTGATGCACACCGCCACGCGTGGTCCTGTCGAGCGTGGGCGCATCGACGCGCTCGATCGTCACGCCGATCTCACGCGCGAGCGCAAGGGCTCCATCGATACGGCGATCCCCACGCGGGCCCACTCGCACACGACGCACGCGGCCGTGTCGCAGCGCTTCGAGGACGGGATTGATGCCCCAGACGATCATGACAATTGCTCGATCGCTCTGGCAAAGGCTGCCGCCCGCTCGCGACAACCCCTGATTGGCGCCACACCGGCTGACGGCGGCAGCTCGGCGCCGCGATCGATTGCAGGGACCGCGAGATCGAGCTCGGGACCGCCGGCCTCGCCGGTCAGCGCCACGCGAATCGGGTGAAAGAGAGCGCGGCCCTTGTAACCGGTCCGCTGCCGGACCCGCGCCGCGGCTGCGCGGAAGGCCTCGCGATCGAGCCGTTCTGTCTGACCGAGCTCCTCGGCGAGCGCCTCGATCACCTCGCAGGCACCGGTCGCGTGCAGTACTTCGGCAACTTCCGGGCGCGCCAGGGATGCAGCGGCGTCGAACGCGAAAAGAAACTGCAGTCGAGCCGGCATCTCTTCGAGCCGATCCACCGAACTGACGGCCATTGGCAGGAGCGACGTCAGGAACTCCAGCGCGTCGTGGGTCTGACGGCGCAGGTAGCCCCGAGCGAGGAAGAAGCGTGCGGACTCGGCGGCAAGCCTGGCGGGCGCGGCAACCTTGATGTACTGCCGGTTCATCCACGCGAGCTTCTCCTGATCGAAGATGCCCGCGCTATGGCCGACGTCCTCAATGGCGAACCGGCGCGCGAGCTCGTCGATTGGCAAGAGCTCGTCATCGCCGCCGGGTGACCACCCGATCAGCGCGAGATAGTTCGTCAGCGCCTCGGGAAGGTAACCTCTCGCTCGAAACTCGGATACGGAGGTCGCACCATGCCGCTTCGAGAGGGGTGTGTGATCGGGACCCATCACGAGCGCGAGATGCGCGAACTGGGGCAAACTGAACCCGAGCGCCTGATACAGCAGAATCTGCTTCGGGGTATTCGAGATGTGATCCTCCCCCCGAATCACGTGCGTCACGCCCATGAGCGCATCGTCCACGACGACTGCAAAGTTGTACTGAGGTCTGCCGTCGGAGCGAGCGAGCACCGGATCGCCAATCACGTCCGTGCTGAAGGTCACCTCGCCGCGGACGAGATCGCGAAACGTCACGTCGGTGTGCTCGGGCACCTTGAATCGCACGACGGCGCGTTCACCGGCCTCGAGCCGCGCGCGCGCTACGTCGGGCGGAATATTGCGACAGGTACCGCCATAACGTGGCGGCAGTCCCGCTTCGCGCATCTTCTTGCGATCCTCAGCCAGCTTTGCCGGTGAGCAGAAACAGTAGTACGCGTGCCCGCTGCCGAGTAGCTCGTTCGCGTACGACGCATACAAATGGAGGCGCTCCGACTGCCGATACGGACCGTGAGGACCACCGACGTCCGGACCTTCGTCCCAGTGAAGCCCGAGCCAGCGCAGGTCCTCGAGAATCCCGGTCTCCGACTCGCGGGTCGATCGCTCGACATCCGTATCCTCGATGCGGAGGATGAACGTCCCGTCCTTGCCGCGCGCCAGCAGCCAGTTGAAAAGCGCAGTGCGCGCGTTGCCGACGTGCAACTGACCTGTGGGGCTTGGCGCGAATCGGACTCGCATCTGTTCACTCTCTCACCAGCAGCGCGACGGCGTGAGCCGCGATCGCCTCTCCGCGTCCGAGTGCATCCACGCCTTCGTTCGTTTTTCCCTTGACGCTCACGCACTCGATCTCGATGTCGAGCGCTTTCGCGAGCCCTTCCCGAATGCGGTCCAGAAACGGCGCAATCTTCGGGCTCTCGAGGATGACGACCACGTCCACGTTCACGATCGTGAACTGCTCGTCACGAACCTTCTTCGCGACCGAGCGGAGTAAATCGATGCTCGACGCGTCCTTCCACCTCGCGTCCGTGTCCGGAAAGTGACGTCCGATATCGCCGAGACATGCCGCACCCAGAACGGCATCCGTCGTCGCGTGGCAGACGACGTCGGCGTCGGAATATCCCTGCGCACCAACGGGCGCCGGCACGTCGACACCGCCAAGAATCAGCGGTCGTCCTGGAACCAGTCGATGCAGGTCGTACCCTGTTCCCACCCGGCCCTGGATCCCGATTGCTGTTGCCGTGCGCTGCGCCGCCTTCAGGTCGGCTACGGTCGTAATCTTCACATTTGCCGGATCCCCGTTGACGACTCTCACCTGATGACCGGCGCGTTCCGCCAGCGCCGCTTCGTCGGTCGCGTCGACTCCAGTCCGACCAAGAGCAACGGCATCGCGCAGCACGTCACGCCGAAATGCCTGCGGCGTCTGGGCCAGATAGATGCTCTCGCGCGGGAGTGTTTCGACGATGACCTCGGCATCCGAGCGGCCGATGACGCGCTTGACCGTGTCGCTCACCGGAACCGCTGCGATTGCCGCGCCGTGCTCCGCCGCGCCCGCGATCGCCCGTGAAATGACGTCCGATGACACGAACGGCCGCGCGGCGTCATGAACGAGCACCACGTCGGCCGTTGACGTGACCACGTCGAACGCATTCGCTACCGAGTCCTGTCGGCGTGGACCGCCAGCGACGATTCGAACCGGTCGACGCGTTTCACCCACGAGCGTCCGGCCCGTCTCGGCGAGCTCCGGTGGCAACACGACAATCAGGTCAGAGATCGAGGGATGGGTGTCGAACGCGGCGACGCTGCGCGCCAGCAGCGAGCGCCCCCCGAACTCGAGCAGCTGCTTCGGAATCGTCCCCCCCACGCGCCTGCCTGCGCCGCCGGCCGCAATGATCGCCGTCACGTGCATAGAGCGAAACAATCATTATAGCGAGCGCTAGCCCGCGTGCGCGTTGCGTCAGCTGCCGTCCAAGGCGACCTGGTGTATCGGCGCGCGTTCGGATCACCGTCTGACGTGGGATTCGTCCACGCCACGTCGAATGACCTCGCGAACGCGGTCCGCGAGTTCGCGCACGGCGTCGCGCGGCACGTCGCGTGTCTCGATTGGTGGGTGAATCGTCATCGAAACGTCGCCGGGACACACCATCAGCTGGCCTTTGGTCATCACCTGTCGGCTGCCGGCGATGCTGACCGGGACGATAGGGACGCCAGCCTCGAGCGCGAGGATGAAGGGCCCCCGCTTGAAGCGTGCGACGGTGCCGTCCGTACTGCGCGTCCCCTCGGGGAACACGATCAGCGAATGGCGAACGCTGACGAGCTTCGCCATCTTTCTGACCACTCCGGCCCCCGGCCGTTGGCGATCGACCAGCAGGTGGCCCGTGCGCGACAGGTGCCACCCGAGAAACGGCACGCGTCCGAGCGAGGCCTTCGCGACGATCCTGAGCTGAAACGGCAGCGACGTGAAGACAATCGGGATGTCGTAGATGCTCTGATGATTCGCGGCGAACACGTAACTCCGTTGCGGATCGACGCAGCTTGCGCCGGTGACGGTCACGCGCACACCCGTCGTTCGGAGGATGAGCGAGGCCCAGGCCCGGGCGCACCGGTGTCCGAAATCACCGCTCCTGTCGAACAGCGTCGACAGGAGCGAGATCGTGCCGAGCACGATCGTGTAGAGACCGATCGCCGGGATGAGGAAGAAGACGGTGCGCCACCAGTGATACGGAGGGATCGTCAAAGCCGGATCGCGGACCCGGGGCCCCCGGCGCGCGTGTTGTGCGCGCTGGGGTGGAAGCCGCGGGACGGGCGCCGAGTGCGCTTCATTTCGGATGCGGCGCGCGCGTAGCAGCAGGGACCGGCGCCGGTGCTGGCGCGCTCTGGCTGCTCGCCGGCGGCGGCGTCTGCGTCACCACCGCAGCGGTGCTCTCGATGTAGCGGCCGAAGATCATCTTGCCCGCCGTCGTCTGCAGCACGCTCGTCACGACAATGTCGATGTTCCGGCTGATCATGCGCCGCGCGTTGTCGACGACCACCATGGTGCCGTCATCCAGGTAGGCGACGCCCTGGTTGTATTCCTTGCCTTCCTTGAGGATGAACACCTTCATGAACTCACCGGGCAGGACGACTGGCTTCAACGCATTTGCGAGCTCGTTGATGTTGAGGACCTGAACGCCGCGAAGCTGCGCAACCTTATTGAGGTTGAAGTCGTTCGTCACGATCTTTCCTTCGAGGCTTCTCGCGAGCTCGATGAGCTTCAGGTCCACCTCGCGCACCTCGGGAAAATCGATGTCGGAGATCATCACGTCGACGCCGACCATTTTCTGAATCTTCTGGAGGATGTCGAGGCCACGACGGCCGCGATTGCGCTTCAGCGAGTCCGCCGAATCCGCGACGAGCTGGAGCTCGCGCAGGACGAACTGCGGAATGACGAGGGTGCCGTCGAGAAAACCCGTTTCGCACACGTCCGCGATCCGTCCATCGATGATCACGCTCGTATCGAGAATCCGATAGCGCTTCTGCGGTCCAACACTGCGAAAGAGTGCGACCAGCCGGGCCGGTTCCAGCCATTCCCCTTTTCGCGCGCCCATCACGATGCCGAGATACGGGAAGACGAGGAGGATGAAGCTGTGCAGGAAGACGACCCGGCTGTCGCCGGTGTCGGCCCAGAAGAGCGCAGCGCCAATCGTCTTCGCGAGGCCGAGGCCGATGGCACTGCCAATCAATGCCCCTAGCAGATCGGTGACGGCGGCGGTGCGAAGCCGCGTCTCGACCAGCACGACGAGCACGCCAATCGCGGCGCCAAGAGCGACATTGAACGTCAGCGACGGGCTGAACGGCCGCGCGAGACCCGCTGCATATGTCATCGCCACCACGAACAACACGCGAGCCAGAAGAAACGCCATCGAGGATGATCTCCCTGCCCCGAGCGCCCATAGAACGCGCGCCAGGGACCCCGAATATGAAAACGTCCGCCTATAATACTGCGGGGTTACATGGAGCACGCAGCGTGCCGACGGGCGTCAGCGGACCGGCGAAGAAGTGTGGAGAGCTGAGCGGTCGACGGATTCCAAGCCGCTACCAATCCATCAGATTGTCGAGCGCTTCGGTGACGGTCTTGATGCCGACGACCTCGACATCTGCCGGACGATCGTCCACGGCACAGTTGCCGTCAGGGACAATACAGCGCGCGAACCCCATCTGCGCGGCTTCGCGGATGCGTAATGACGCCTGGCTGATGCCGCGTACTTCCCCCGCAAGGCCGACTTCGCCGAATACAGCCGTGCGCTCGCGAATTGGACGATTCCGCACACTCGACGCAATCGCCGCGATGACGCCGAGATCCGCCGCTGGCTCGTCCACGCTAATTCCCCCGGCGATGTTGACGAACACGTCCTCGGCAATCAGGTTCAGCCCTGCGCGCTTCTCGAGCACCGCCAGAAGCAGCGACAGGCGGTTCTGATCCATTCCGCTCGACATCCGCCGCGCGTTGCCGTAGGTGCTGGTGCTCACGAGCGCCTGGACCTCGACGAGCATCGGCCGGGATCCTTCGATGCAGCAGAGGACGGCCGAGCCCGGTGCATTCGCCGGCCGCTCGGCAAGGAACAGCTGCGACGGGTTCGGCACCGCGCGCAGACCGCCGCCCGTCATCTCGAACACGCCAAGCTCGCTGACCGCTCCGAATCGGTTCTTTACCGCGCGTACTACGCGATGCGAGTGGTGCTTCTCACCTTCGAAGTACAGGACGGTATCGACGATGTGCTCCAGCGCCTTCGGGCCGGCGAGGCTGCCGTCCTTCGTGACGTGACCGACGAGAAAGGTCGGAATGTTCTGCCCTTTCGCGGCAAACAGGAGCTGCGTCGCTGACTCGCGCACCTGCCCGATGCTGCCGGGCGCCGACTGGAACTTCAGCGAGAAAACGGTCTGGATGGAATCGACGATTAGGAATGCGGGACGAAGCCGCGCGATCTCCTCGAGAATACGTTCGAGGCACGTCTCGGAGAGAATGTAGAGCGGCGCAGGCGCCACGCTGAGCCGTTCACCGCGTGACTTGATCTGATGCTCCGATTCCTCACCGGAGCTGTAAAGGACGGGACCAATCGTTCGCGCGAAGTGCGAGGCCGCCTGCAGAAGAAGCGTGGACTTGCCAATCCCGGGCTCGCCGCCAATAAGGACCAGCGATCCGGGAACGACACCGCCGCCGAGCACACGGTCGAATTCGCCAATTCCCGTTGACAGCCGTTCTGCAACGACAGTGTCGATCTCGGAGTAGAGCAACGGTCCGCCGGCCGACGCAAGGCTGTAACGTTTCTCACTCGACCCCGCAACTACCGTCTCGGGAGCCGGGCGCTCCTCGACGAACGAGTTCCACGCGCCGCACTCCGGACAGCGTCCGAGCCATTTGGGCGATTGCGCGCCGCACTCCTGGCACGAAAAGACCGTCTTGGACTTCATGTTCAATACCGGCGGCCGCTCAGCCGACTGCGGAATCAACAGGGGACCAGGAGTTCAGGAGAACCATTCCTTAAACCGATACTCCTTCTGGTCTCCTGATCTCCTGTTCAGTTTTCCCCAATCCTGCCAGTGACCTCGAGTTGCAGAATCGGCGTACTTCGCTAGCCGTAGACGCGCTCGATCCGGGACCCGACGCGACACAGCAGTTCGTATGGAATCGTGCCGATGCTCGCGGCTATTTCACGCACCCCAATCGACTCGTGCCCCTGCTCACCGATGATCACGACCTCGTCGCCGGGTGCCACGTCCGTGCCGGTGACGTCGATCATCGACATGTCCATGCACACCGAGCCGACGATCGGCGCTCGGCGGCCTCGCACGAGCATGTAGCCGTGGCCGGCGAGGCGCAGATCGAGACCATCGGCGTAGCCCGCGGGAACGACCGCGAGGGTCCGCGGTTCCGATGATGACGACTTCAGCCCGTAACCGGATCCCTCTCCGGCTCGAAGTCCCTTCACCGCCACGATACGACTATGCAGTGACAGGGCAGGTCTCAGAGGCAGCGTCGCCGCCAGCGGAGGGGGGACGATGCCGTAGAGGAGGAGCCCGGGACGGACGAAGTCGTACCAGATTCGCGCGTCGCGGAGCAGCGCGGCGCTGTTGGCCGCGTGGCGCGTGCGCGTGGAAATGCCGAGCGATGGGAGCGTCTGGAGCACACGCGCGAAGCGCTCACGCTGTTCGGCGAAGGCGGGATGGTCCGGGTCATCTGCCGTCGCGAAGTGGGTGTAGACGGCGTCGATGACCAGATTCGGGCTCGCAGCAAGCTCCGGCAACGTTCTGGTGAGGTTGTCGTGCCGGAAGCCGAGCCGGTTCATGCCCGTGTCGATCTTAAGGTGATAACGAAGCATCATGCCATGGCGGGCGGCGGCGGCCTGCAAGGCGCGCGCGGCTGACGGCGTCGAAATCGTCGGCGTCAGCTCGCGGGAGAAGATCTCGTCCAGGTCGCTGACGCTCAGCGCGCCGAAGATCAGGATTGGCGTCCGTACGCCCGCATCGCGGAGGACCACGCCTTCCTCGATGTCGGCACATGCGAGCATCGCGGCGCCCGCGTCCTCGAGCGCGCGCGCGACCTGCGGCGCGCCATGGCCATACGCGTTCGCCTTGACCACGGCAATGATCTGGGGTCTGACCCCTTTTTCCGCGGCCGCGTAAGGAGGTGTCTGGGGTCTGACCCCGTTCGCGGGCGGTGGCGGATTCTGCCAGGCAGAGTGCAGAAACTGCGAGATCGCGCGGAAATTGGAACGGATGGCGTCGAGATCGACTCGCGCGAGGGTCGGGCGTATCACGGGGGCTCACGGCAAGGGGCTGTAGTTCTCGAATCGCGTGTACTGATTCAGGAACGAGAGCTTCACCGTGTCGATCGGCCCGTTTCGCTGCTTGCCGATGATGATCTCGGCGACGCCCTGATCTTCCGGTTTCGTGTTTTCTTTGGCGTACACTTCGGGCCGGTAGATGAAGAGCACGACGTCGGCATCCTGCTCGAGGGCGCCCGACTCGCGGAGATCCGACAGCTGCGGCTTGTGATCGCCGCGGGACTCCGGAGCGCGACTGAGCTGCGACAACGCGATGACCGGGATGTTGAGCTCTTTCGCGAGCCCTTTCAGCGAGCGTGAGATCGCGGACACCTCCTGCTGGCGGTTTTCGAATCGTCCCCGCCCCTGCATCAGCTGAAGGTAGTCGATGACCAACAAGTCGAGAGCGTGCGACGCCATCAGCCGACGCGCCTTGGCGCGCATCTCGAGCACGCCGAGGGACGCGGTGTCGTCAATGAACACATGCGCCTCGGCGAGCGCGCCCAGCGCGTGCGAGAGCTTCCCGTAATCCGCCTCGCTCAAGTGACCCGTGCGGAACCGATGCGCGTCGATTCTCGCTTCGGAAGTCAGCAACCGGATGAACAGCTGCTCCTTCGACATCTCGAGGCTGAAGAAACCTACGGTCATGTCCGTGGCGGTGCCGAGGTGCTGGGCGATGTTCAGGACGAAGCTGGTCTTCCCCATGGACGGGCGCGCGGCCACGATCACCAGATCGCCGCGCTGGAACCCTGACGTGAGTTGATCGAGATCGGCAAAGCCGCTGGGGACACCGGTGATGGCGCCCTTGTGCTGCTGCAGCTTCTCGATCGTGGTGAAACTGCTTTGAACCAGATCGCGGAGCGGCACGAACCCGGCGCGAATCCGATCCTCCGCAATCGCGAAGATTGCGCGCTCCGCCTCGTCGAGCAGCAGGTCCGGTTCCTGCTCCGCCTCGTAGGCTTCGGCGAGGATCTTGTTGGCGGAGTGGATCAGGCTTCGGAGCGTCGACTTCTCCTTGACGATGCGCGCGTAGTACTCGACGTTTGCGGAACGGGGAACGCCGTCCGCCAGCGCTGCAATGTAAGCCGGCCCGCCGACCTCCTCGAGTTCGCGCGCGCGCGAGAGTTCCTCCTTGAGCGTGATGAAATCGATCGCGTCGCCGCGCTCGCTGAGCGAAACCATCTTGTCGAAGATCCGGCGATGGGCGTCGCGGAAGAAATCGCGCGAGTCGATCAGCTCCGCAGCGTCGTTGAACGCTTCGTTCCTGATGAGAATGGCTCCGAGAACCGACTTCTCGGCTTCGAGGTTGTGGGGGAGTGTGCGTTCTGCGGAAGCGACGTCAGCCATGCCATCCCCGCCCCAGCGCGCAGAAGACGCGCGCCGGGGACCCCGGTCGAAACATCGGCGATGAGGGATCGCCGATTCGCGGAATCAGTGTGATCGGGTGAGGAGAAGAATAACAGATCTTCTTCCTACCGATCGCTGATTCTGCGATCGATTCGGTGACACATTCACTCGAAGCGTGATCGACGCGACAGCGTCACGATTCGAGTATATGCCCTACTGCTGTTGCGCGACGACCTTGACGCGCAGCTGCGCGGTGACCTCGCGGTGGACCTTGACGGGCACGTGCACTTCCCCAAGCGCCTTCAGCGGCTCGGGCAGCTGAATCTTCCGCTTGTCGATTTCGAAGCCCTTGGCCTGCAACGCGTGCGCGATGTCAGCCGATGTGACCGAGCCGTACAGCGTGTCGCTCTCGCCGACGCGGCGCGCGATCTCGATCTCGACCTGGGTCAGCCGACCCGCGAATGCTTCGGCGTCGGTCTTCTCCTTCGCTTCGCGGACTTCTGCGATCTTGCGCTCGCGCTCGATCTGCCGCTTGTTCGCTTCGGTGACGGCAAGTGCGAGCTTGCGCGGCAGCAGATAGTTCCGCGCGTAACCCTCGGCCACCTTCACGATGTCACCGCGCCGGCCGAGATTGTCGACGTGCTCTCTCAGAATGACTTCCATGTGTTCACCAGTGTGAGCTGACCCGGAGCGTGAGTCGGCTTTGGGCTTAGGGTTTTGGCTCTTGGCCTGCCCTGTTCGAAAGACACCGTGGTCAAAAAGTTACTCCACTCGCTGCACGCAGGCGCGGAGCGGCGGAGATTGAGCGACAGGCCCAAAGCCTAAAGCCTTGAGCGCAAAGCCAGTCACCGTCACGGCTAATCCGTGACGTACGGAACCAGCGCCAACTGCCGCGCGCGCTTGATCGCCGTCTGCAGCTTGCGCTGGTGCATCGCGCAGGTCCCCGAAATCCGTCGCGGCTGAATCTTTCCGCGCTCCGGAAGGAACGGTGCGAGCAGCCGCACGTCCTTGTAGTTGATGTAGTCGATCTTCTCCGCGCAGAACTTGCACACGCGGCGGCGCCGGAAGAACCCGCCACGGCGCGGCGCGTCGCCGCCCTTGCTCTTGTCGCGATCGCCGCCTTTTGCTCCGCGGCCCCGCCCTCCTCGTTCGTCGCTCATCGCTGGACCTCCACGCTTTCCCGATCGTCATCCATGTCGAGATCGCCGCGCGCTTCACCCGGCTGCGGCTCCGGCGGCAGCCCGCGCGCCACGCGTCGCCGCGCCTGATTCGCCTTTCGAGCCCCACGCGTGCGTTCCGCGACTCGCAGTTCGCGATCGACGCGCACGATCAAGTGACGAATCACCTGGTCGATGACGCGCAGCCGCCGATCGATCTCCTTCACCAGCTCTCCCGAGCCGGTGATCGTCTCGACGACGTACGTGCCTTCGCGGTGGTGCGCAATCTCGTACGCGAGCTTGCGTCGTCCCCAGTTCTCGGTCTTGTCGAGCGTCCCGTGGAAACGCTGGATGATCTGCTCGATCTGTGAATGCAGATCCGCCAGCTCCTGATCCGAGGCATCAGGCGTGACGATGTAAACGAGCTCGTACTGTCTGGACGTACTCATGTGTCTCCTTCTGGACTTTCTAGACCGTGGGGCTTCGCCCCGCCGGATCCCCCATCGCCGTCGCTCGCGAGGCCCCTTCGCCCTGCTGCTCCGGCGAGGCGCCTTCGGCGCGCGTGCCGGGGCTCGCTTCGCGACGCTACCCTGGGTTAAGGTCCGCCTTTGTTAAGCCATGGCGGACAAGGAGAAGATAGGTTGTCTAAGGCCTGTCTTCCTTGGTTCCCTCTTCGTTCTCTTCTTTCTCTTCCTTCCGATTGTACCGGTTCATCACCGGCGCAATGCCTTCCGCGACGAACAGCTCGACGGCGTCGGCGGCGCGGCCGATTGTGTCACTGACTACGGGACGTTCGTCTGGATCGAACCGGGCCAGAACGTGGTCCGCCAAATCGCGCCCGCCGTCTCCGCGTCCCACGCCTATCCGTAAACGCGAGAACGCTTCGGTGCCAAGCTGTCCGATCACCGACTTGAGGCCGTTGTGCCCGCCCGCCGATCCATTGGCCCTCGCCCTCAGCCGCCCCAGTTCCAGGTTCGCATCGTCGACGACCACCAGGAGGTCTGCACAGTCGATCTTGAAGAATCGCAACAGCTCGCCGATCGCGTGGCCGCTCAGATTCATGAACGTGAGCG
This sequence comes from Acidobacteriota bacterium, assembly GCA_046727175.1. Classification (GTDB taxonomy): domain Bacteria; phylum Acidobacteriota; class Vicinamibacteria; order Vicinamibacterales; family 2-12-FULL-66-21; genus JBKPCD01. The sequence goes on from JBKPCD010000241.1 coordinate 14,712, forward strand.
GCTTGACGAGCAACGCGCCTGAGGCTCGCCACTTGCTGATCACTGCGCCCGCCGGACCGGATTCCCACTCGAGCCGGTGCCGCTCCGCGATCAGATCGAGGATCTCGAAGCCGACGTTGTGTCGCGTGCCCGCATACTTGCGGCCCGGATTTCCAAGACCGACTATGAGCTTCATTCACGGCGCCGCCGGACGGGGGCTGAAGCCGGGTTTTATTCCCCTTCTTTCTCCGTCTTGCCCTTCTTGATGACTTCAGGTTCCGCAGGAGCGACTGGTGCCACTTCAACCGCCGCAGGCGCCGGCTCTTCGGCCTTCAGCGCGACGACGTGAACGATCATCATGTCGGCATCGCTCACGGGCTTCCACTTCGCGCCTTCGATGTGCAGATCACGCACGCGGATTCCCTGATTGAGCATCAGCTCCGAGACGTCGACCGTGACGTTTTCCGGGATGTCGGAAGGCAGACACTCGAGCTCGATCTCGCGGTGGACGAAGTCCACGATGCCGCCCTGCTGCTTCACGCCGCGGGCCTCGCCCCTCAAGACGATTGGGACGGTGACCGTCAGCGTCTTGTCCATCGCGACCTGATAGAAGTCGGCGTGGAGCAACTCGTGGTCGATCGGATCGAGCTGGTACTCCTTTACCAGCACGCGCGTGTCGCCGCCATCGAGCGTGAGTCCGATGAGCGTGTTCACACCAGACTCGGAATGGAGAATCCTCATCAGGGCCTTCGGATCGACGGCGATCTCGACAGCCTTGCCCTTGTCCGCGCCGTATACGACGGCCGGAATCCGCCCCTTCGAACGGAGGCGGCGCGCCTCGTTCTTCCCTCGTCCCTCTCTCTTTTCCGCCTGCAGCGTTGCGTCCATTTTCTTTCCGGGGGACTTCGTCCCGCCGGACCCCCTATCGCCGTCGCTCGCGGGGACCTTCGCCCCGCTCCGGCGGCTCACTCGCTGCGCTCGTTCGCGTCGCGCAGCCAACCTTTGCCCCGACCATCTTTGCGTGGTCGTACCTAACTCTCGCCCTTGACTAAAGCGCAAAAACGCAAATCAAGAGCCGCGTCTTGTCTGGCCCAGAGTCCAAAGCCTGGAGCCAAAAGCCTGCTCCGTCGCCTACACGAACAGCGACGAGACCGACGTCTCCTCGTGAATGCTCCGAATCGCCTGACCCAAGAGCCGCGCGACCGACAACTGCTTGATCTTCCTGCAGCACCGCACCCGCTCGCTGTTGAGGGGAATGGTGTTCGTGATGATCAATTGCTCGATCGGCGCCGATTCGAGCCGCTCGATCGCCGGCCCCGACAGCACGCCGTGCACCGCGCAGGCGAGCACGCGTTTGGCGCCGTTCTCTTTGAGCGCAATCGCGGCCTTCACGATCGTTCCCGCGGTGTCGATGATGTCGTCCTGGATGATGCACGTGCGGCCGCCAACATCGCCGACCACGTTCATGACCTCCGCCGTCCCGTCGTCGCTGCGCCGCTTGTCGATGATCGCCAGTTCGGCGTCGAGCCGCTTCGCGTACGCTCGCGCGCGTTCCGCGCCACCCGCGTCTGGCGAGACAATCGTCAGATCCGGATGCGCCAGCCGCGCGCAGTAGTCGATGATCACCGGCGCCGCGAACAAGTGATCGACCGGGATATCGAAGAACCCCTGAATCTGCGCCTTGTGCAAATCCATCGTCAAGACGCGATTCGTGCCGGCCGCGCCCAGCAGATTCGCGACGAGCTTGGCCGAGATCGGCACGCGCGGCTTGTCCTTCCGATCCTGGCGCGCGTACCCGTAGTACGGAATCACCGCCGTGATGCGCGACGCCGACGAGCGCCGGAACGCGTCGATCATCACGCACAATTCGATCAGGTTCCGGTCGACGTCCGCGCAAGTCGGCTGGACGACGAAGACGTCCGTGCCTCGGATGTTCTCGTCGATCTGGAACGAGACCTCGGTGTCCGGGAACCGCTGCAGACGCGCGTGGCCAAGCGGAACGCCGAGAAACTCCCCGATTTCCTCGGCCAGCGCCTGATGCGCGCTGCCGGAGAACAGTTTCAGCTGACCACGACTCATAGGTGGTTGGGGCGGAAGGATTCGAACCTTCGAATACGGGATCCAAAGTCCCGCGCCTTACCGCTTGGCCACGCCCCATCGTGGCGTCCGGCTTCAGCCGGACCCGCCGAACCCGGGGTCGTGGTTCCTACTCGCCCGACTGCCACCCGGGCGCGGCCCCAGGCGCATCCGGAAGAGGATTAGTTTATACGGTCGCGCCGCATCTTTCAAATTCACCGCCGGGACCTTCACGTCCGTCGTGCCGTCGCGCGACTTCGTCGTTCGTGCTCGGCGCGGCTCAACGTGCGCGTCAGCAGCACCTTGATGCCGCCGCGGGAGAGCGGCTTGACCGCGCGCGCGGCGGCCGTCGAGCTGCGAAACAGACCAAATACCGCCGAGCCGCTGCCCGTCATTGATGCGGCCAGCGCGCCAGCCTCGCGCAGCGCCGCCCTGAACGCGCCAATCTCGGGGTGACGACGAACGACCGGCGGCTCGAGGTCATTGATCATCTGAGCGGCGCGTGTCGGCCACGGCACGGGCAGGATCTGCAGCTCGCGGGGATCGCGAAGTCCGGCCGCGCGATCTTCCTCGTACCACGCATACGCTTCGGCCGTCGACACACCGTACGGCGGACGAACGATGACGACCCAATGCGTGGGCAGATCGACGAGCGGATAGATTTCCTCGCCACGGCCAAGACCGAGCGCCGTGCCGCCCGAGAGGAAGAAGGGCACATCCGCGCCGATTCCCGCGGCAACTTCGCGGAGAAGCGAAAGCGGCGCGCCTCCCCACAGGCGAGCGAGCGTCGTCAAGGCCGCGGCCGCATCGGCGCTCCCGCCCCCGAGCCCCCCGGCTACGGGAATCGTTTTCTGGAGCACGACCTGCGTATCGTGCGGCTCGCCGGGACGGCCGATCGCCGCCCACAGCGCGTTGGCCGCCTGCCAGATCAGATTCCGCTCGTCGAGCGGAATCCCGGGCGTGCGGCATCTCAACGTGAACGAGCCCCGATGCGACGAGCAGGTTACCGTGTCGTGGAGCTCGATGCTTTGGAAAACCGTACGGAGCTCGTGGTAGCCGTCCGGACGCGTCCCGAGCACACGGAGATCCAGATTGACCTTCGCGTGGGCGCGACCAACGACGACTGTTGACTTCCTCACCGTCGCGCGGTTCCCGACCGACGCGTCTGCTCGTCCTGGCCGCTCGATCCGAGTGGGCCCGCTTCGCGCAGCTCCTCGAGCGTGATTGGCGCGGCATCGCGCGGGACCTCGACCTGAAATACCTCCGCGCCCAACTCGGTGTTGATCTCGACCTGCGACAACGTGATCGCGAGCTCCGTTGCGGATCCGGACTTCCTCGTGCGAACCCGGACGGTCGAAGGACGGCCCGACGAAAAATTCTCGTACCGAATCTCCATCCCGTCGCGCCATGCAGCGACCACGCGCCAGGCGCCATCCGCGCGATGCAGCCAGTTCGTCGACCCATCTGCGTCGACCGACGCCCAGTCGCCGGGATAGGTGCGACCGGTCGTCGCTGTCGTCGCGCCGAAGCCACATCCGGCGATCGCCGACCGCAGCTGATCGGGGTTGAGCGCGACACCTGCGAGCGCATCGACGATCGCATCCGGCGGAGGGCCTTGCAGCACGCGGCCTGCCTTGTACAGGACAAGCGTTGCATCCCCGTTGTCCGCCACGAGCACGAACACAGGACGGCCGAACGGAGCGGGAGCTTCGAGACGCAAGCGAGCAGGCGCGGCGAAGCCGGCGAGGATGCGGCCGCGCAGCTTCGTTCGACCAGCGCGACCCGACAGGCGGAGCTCCGCGCTCAGCGTGCGCACACCGCGACATTGCTGGGTAGCCTCGGCGTAGGCTGTTGCGGCTTCAGGGAACGGCGTTCCGGAACCGGACGGGAGGGCGGGGACTGTGGGTGCGCAGGAAACCAGCGCGACCGCGAGCGAACCGCAAACGACAGGCGACACTCCTTGGAGCGTGCCCGAGCTCACCGCGGCTCCAGGCGGGACCGCGCGGCGCGGAGCTTCTGCTCGATCTTTGCCCGGTCGATGTCGCGACCGTCTCCGCCCAGCGCTCGTTCCCACGCGGAGGCCGCGTCGTCGTAGCGCTTCTGCTTGAATCTGAGATCGCCGAGGTGATCCTGCACGACCGAGCTCTCGCGAAGCTTTGCGGCGGCTTCGGTCAGCGGCGGGTCGGCCAAATCGAGGTGGCCCAGCTGAAAGTACGCCCAGCCAAGCGAGTCGAGATACGAGGGATTCGAAGGTTCGATGCTCAACGCCCGCTTCACGAAATCGACGGCTTCCTCCAAGCGATCGCCGCGTTCTGCCAGCATGTAGCCGAGCGAGTTGAGCGCATTGGCATCGTTGGGTTCGCGCGCGATCAGATCGCGCAACGTGCGCTCGGCTCCCTTCACGTCTCCCTTTTCCTGCTGAATGACTGCAAGGACGTGGAGACCGCGGACGTCCTGCGGATTCGACGCCAGCATTCTCTGCGCAGTTGCCTCGGCGGCCGCGAGATCTTTCGTCGCACGCTGCGCCTCGGCGAGCAGGTACAGAAGCGCCGGATCGGTTGATCCGTTCTGGACCCCGACGAGCTTCTGCAGAAGCTCGCGCGCCTCGTCAGGTTTGCCCCCGTTGATGAGCGCCGCCGCACGACGGCCTGTGAGCGCCGTTGCGCGCGGGTTCAGCGCCTGCGCGCGCGCATACGCGTCCGCCGCGTCCGCCCATCGCTGCTGGCGATCGTAAATCTCAGCAAGCCGCAACTGTCCGCGAAAGAAGTTCGGGCTATCACGAAGGGCGCGCTCGAGAGTCCGGATTGCCTCCGCCGGGTTCCCTGCTCCTTCCTGCGCCGTTGCCAGCAGAAACGCCCCGTCCACATATCCGGGCTGGTCGTCGGCGACTCGCTGCAGGATCGGAACCGCCTTCGCAAATGCCCCGCTCTGCACGTACAGACGACCGAGGGTAAACTCGAGCGAAACATCGAACGCGTTCTCGTGGCGCGCTTTTTCCAGAGCGGCGATCGCCCGACTGACGTACTGTGCGGGCTTGTCACCCGGTCGAAGCGCCTGTCCCTGGTCTGCAAGAGCGGCATAGATCGATCCGAGGATCCGGTTCGCCTCCTTGTTCTCGGGATCCAGCTTCAGCGCGCTTTCGGCTGCATCGAGCGCCTCAATCGCCCGGTCCTGACGCGCGTACAAACCCGCGAGCTCGGCGCGCAGCTCTGCCGAATCAGGCGCGAGCGCAATCGCCTGTTTCTGTGCGGTGATTGCTTCCTCGACTTGTCCTTTTCCCTCGAGGTAACGTCCGAGCAGGAAATAGTACGAAGGATCCTGGGTCGCCGTGGGCGCCGGCGGGTTCTTCGACTGCTGAGCGATGACCGGCGAGGCCAGCCCAGCGGCCACCAGAAGCATCACGAGAAGCTGCATCTGCATGAATATAATGACCTCAGCGCGCCGTAAGACGCAAACCCGTCTGATATAGTGCGCGTGAACAAAGCAATTGAGAATCGTGAATGGTGAATTGAGTGGCTCCTGGCCCCCGACGCGCCGCTCGGGAGATTTCAGCGTCTGCTTCGTGTCGAAGTCGTCCGTGGCGCGGAACCGGCTGCCAGGCGTCCTAGTTCACCATTCGCAATTCACAATTTGGAGCATTCACGATGCCGGTTGATCCCGAATTGCTGGAGATACTCGCCTGTCCGAACTGCAAGACAAAAGTCGACCTCGTGAAGAACGGGACTGCGCTCAAATGCGCTCAATGCAAACGGGTGTATCCCATCAAGGACGACATCCCGGTCATGCTGCTCGACGAGGCCACGATCGAACAGTGATGCCCTGCCCCGAGCGGCGTCGAGGGGCTGCCCCGAGCTCAGTCGAGGGGCCTGAGTGAAGATTCTCCTGATCCGGCTGCGGCTCATCGGCGACGTGGTCTTCACGACGCCGCTCCTGAGAGCGCTCGACCGAGCGTTCCCCAATGCACATCTCGCTTACCTCGTCGAGCGCGAAGCGGCGGCCGTCGTCGCGCGCAACCCTCACATTGACGAATTGATCGTCGTCACGCGAAGCCGCGGCTGGCGCCGCATCGCTGACGATGTCCGGCTTGCGCGCAGACTGCGTGCTGCGCGGTTCGACATCGTACTCGACCTCCACGGCGGGCCACGCAGCTCCTGGCTCGCCCGTGCCACCGGCGCGCCGCAACGCGTCGGTTACGATGTCGAGGGGCGGAGCTGGCTGTACACGCGGACGGTTTATCGGCCGCCGGGCCTTCATCCGCGGCACTCCGTCGCGAACCAGTGGGATCTGCTCGACGCGATTGATGGCTGGCCCGAAGTGGAGCCGGATCCGTCACGCGATCCCGTCGAGATGCCGGTCGACCCCTTCGTCGCGCGGCGGATCTCACAACGGCTGCGCGATGCGGGCGTCGAGCCGCATCACGCCCTGATACTGGTGCACGTCAGCGCAGGTAATCCGTTCCGGCGATGGCCTGAGCCGGCGTTCGTGCGACTGATCGCTGCTCTTGCCGTAGCGGACCCGTTGCGCCGCATTCTCTTGAGCTCGGGTCCATCCGATCGGGCGGCCGCCATGCGGATCGCAAGTGCCGCGCGCGCCGAGCTCGGTTCGGATCGCGCCGATCGTATCGTGGAATTCGGGGAGTTCGATCTGGCCGAGCTGCGCGCGCTGGTCGAGCGCAGCAGTCTGTTCGTGGGCGGCGACACGGGACCGCTCCACATCGCGGCGACTTCGAGGACGCCGATCGTCGCCATTTTTGGTCCCACGCTGGCGGCGCGCTCCGCACCGTGGCGCGATCCGCGTCTGCCGAGCGAGTCCGTGGCGGTCGAGGGTCTGGCGTGCCGACCCTGCGATCAGCGCGTCTGTCTACCTGGTGATTTCCGATGCCTGACGACACTGTCCGCCGAGAAGGTGATTACGGCGGCAGAACGAGCATTGAGGCGAAGCGCGTGACGACGATGGTGGAGCCTGCTGACGTCCGTGCCATCGGGCTCGAGCGCGCAGCGTACGTCTCGCTGCTCGGGTTCGCGGCGGCGCCGCAGATCTCGATTGCCGCGTCGGGAATCCTTCTCGGTCTCACTGCACTCCTCTGGCTCGCGCTCGTCATTCATCGCCGCGAGCGGATCGAAGTGCCGCCGATGTTCTGGCCGCTCCTGGCCTACGCGGGGGTCACGCTCGTGTCGTCGGCGTTCTCGATCCGCCCCGAGGTCAGTTTTCTGAAGGCGAAACAGCTCCTGTTGTTCGCAATTGTCCCCATCGTTTACCGCCTGGCGCGCGGTCGCCGGACGCTGACCGCCGTCGACGTGATCATCACGGTCGGGGCGCTGAACGCGGTATACGGGATTCTTCAGTACGCGATCCTGAACTACGACAATCTTGGCCGCAGGGTGCAGGGCAGCCTGGGTCATTACATGACGTATTCCGGCGTGATCATGCTCGTCGCGTGCATCGCAGCCGCTCGCCTGATGTTCCGCCAGCAGGATCGGATGTGGGCCGCGCTGATCATGCCGGCCATCGTCGTGGCGCTCGCGCTGACGTTCAGCCGAAACGCGTGGGTGGGCGCGTGTGCCGGGATCGGTCTGCTCTTCATCCTGCGCGACTTCCGGCTGCTCGCAATTCTGCCGGTCGCGGCCGCGCTCTTCATTGGGTTTGCGCCGCGGCAAATCAGCGACCGACTGTATTCCACCTTCAGCCTGACCGACCCGACGAATCGCGATCGCCTGGCGATGGTGCGCTCGGGGTTGCACATCATCAGGGACTTCCCGCTCACTGGGGTCGGGCCCGATATGATCATCCAGGTCTATCCGCACTATCGCGATCCGAGCGCAACGAAACAGCTCAATCCGCACCTGCACAACGTTCCTCTTCAGATCGCCGCCGAGCGTGGCCTGCCCGCCCTTGGCATCTGGATCTGGTTCGTCGTCACTCTCGTTCGCGATTTCGCTCGAAAGCTTCGATCGTCGCCGCTGCCCTCGCTGCCGACCGCTGCGCTCGCTGGAGTCGTGGCGATGCTCGGCGCCGGAATGTTCGAGCATAACTTCGGCGACTCCGAGTTCCTGATGCTGTTCCTCGTCCTCGTTACGCTGCCGTACGCCGCGGACCGCGTCCCCGCGGCGACCGCTCCGGCGTTCGGGCAACACACGCGTGCTGCCTAGTCCTATCTTTGTCAGATCCCATCTTCGTATCCGCGTGGCCTTCGTGGGATGCCCTTGGGCCGTTTCTTCAGCCATGCGACACAGTGGCCAGGCGCTTGAATCAGATTCTCGGTTGTCACGATTCGCATCCATGACTGCCGACACGAATCAGCGCTGATTATTGAGATGGCGGCACCCGATCAGCTGCTCGATCGCCTGTCAGGCCGCTCTGTGCTGATCGTCGGCGACGTAATGCTGGATCACTTCGTCTTCGGCCAGGTTCATCGCATCTCGCCTGAAGCGCCAGTGCCCGTCGTGCAATTCGCGCGGGAAGAGTATCGGCTCGGAGGTGCCGCGAACGTGGCATCGAACGTCGCCGCGCTCGGCGGTCACGTGCATGCGGTTGGCGTCGTCGGGAACGATCCGGATGGCGAACGGCTGGTAACCGAACTCTCCCGCCTCGCGATCGACACCTCCGGAATCGTTCCGGATCCGTCACGCTGCACCACGCGGAAGCTCCGCATCGTCACCACGAGAAACCAGCAGGTGGCGAGGATCGACTACGAGGGCGATGCAGAGGTCTTCGGGACCGTCGAAGAGGCCATCGTTGCGAACATCGATCGCGCAGCGTCATCCGCGGAGGTCGTGCTGATTTCCGACTACCTGAAGGGTGTCATCTCGATCCGCGTGGCGCGCGCCTGCATCGAAACAGCGAAGCGGCGACGTGTGCCGGTGCTCGTCGACCCCAAGGTCCCGCACATCAGCTACTACGAGGGCGCAACGCTCGTCACGCCCAATCATCACGAGGCAGAGGCGGTAACGCTCAAGCGGATCCGATCAGATCACGACGCGCGCGCCGTCGCCGAGCGGTTTCGCGCGCGCGCGCGCTGCGAGCACGTGCTCATCACCCGCGGCGAGCATGGGATGACGCTGCTCGGACCGGATGGCGCCGCGGACCTGCCTGCGGAGGCGCGCGAAGTCGCCGACGTCACCGGCGCCGGGGATACGGTCATCGGCGCGCTCGCGCTCGCCCTGGCCGCCGGCGCGTCGCTGGTGCAGGCCGCGCAGCTCGCCAATCGCGCCGCCGGCATCGTGGTTGGCAAGTTCGGGCCAGCCGCGGTTACCGTCGATGAACTCAGACAACGGTGACACGTCAATGGCGAACAGGATGCTGAAAAACGCATCCTGAATGGGAAATGGAAGATGGGAAATGGGAAAACCTATACATTTTGCCATCTCCCATTTGCCATTCTCCATCAGGCGGTCTTTTTTCAGCGGCCTGCTAATCTAATCACTCATTACTGATCGCAGATCTCTAATCCGTCGATCCTCGGATCCTCCGTTTCACTGAATCCTCGGACTTTCGAATCGCTCAATCCCCTGAACCGCGGGTCGGCAGGCTTCGAGGATTCGAGGATGAGGGATTCACGATCAGGGATGAGGGATTCATGGTTTTTGACACCGGTTTGTGACCACGACCAGATCCGGGAGGGGCTCACCCGCAAGGAGGTTTCTGAGCTTCACATCTAGCGTCGGGCGGCGATCGATTTCGCACGACGCGACGGGAGAGCGAGCCATCATGCGCTCGCGATCGTCACTGGTCATCACGATGTAAACCGTGCGATTCGACGAAAGGACGGCCGTGACCGACGTTTCGTCGAAGAGCTCCATCACGTGTCGTTTCAGGTAGTACACCAGGCTCGGTAAAGCGACGTTGTAGGTTGCGATGACGTCGTCCTGCGTGGCGCGGTCGCGCAGCAAAGCGGCAAAGAGCGGCACTGGTTTGTAGGTTTCGAAACTGGGGAGCGTCCGTGAGACGAGGACCCAGTTGAAAACGAGCGCCGAGACGTACCCGGCAACGACGGCGGGACCGATCTTGCCTCGCGCACACAGGACGATCGCGGTCGCGCCGCCCACGACCGCGATCACGGCGATCGGCGTCGCCCCTTTCAAGACCTGGATTGGCCCAACGATCTGCAGCAGGTACATCAGCCCACCACCGATGGCGATCAAGATCAGCCCTGTCAGCGCAGTCGCCATCACCATGGTTCTCGACAGTTTCCGTGCGCGCCCGGCCGCGTCAACGGCGCGCGCGATGGCGCAGCCGCCGAGAGCGGCGACCGCGGGCACGATCGGAAAGATGTAGAGGTCCTGCTTCGCCGCGGAGACGGAAAAGAACGCGACAATGACAAGGATCCACAGCCAAAGCAAGGTCCGGATGCGTAGAGCCGGGTCAGGAGCAACGCGGTGCCGCCGTGTGTCCGCGAACCAGTATGCCGCGGCCGGAAGCAGATACATCGAGAGCGGAAACGAGTCGCTGATGACGACCGGCAGATAGAACCACGGCCCGCGGCTGACTTGCACGCCGGCTCCGGACGTGTAGCGCTCGATGTTCTCCCCGATGAAAAAGGACGTGATGTACGTCCAGCCGTATCGCTGGTACAGCGCGGCGTACCACGGAAGTGCGATCGCTACCACGATCAGCAGACCGATCGGCAGCATCATCTCCATGACGCGCTTCATTTCCCGGTGCACCAGGAGATACAGGCCGAGTACGAGCGCCGGCAAGACGACCGCAATTGGTCCCTTGGTGAGCATGCCGAGCCCTGCCGACACGTACATCAGGAGCAGGAACAGCTTGCGTCGCTCGGGATAACGTTCCGCGGCGGCAAAGAACAGTAGCGTCAACGCCATGAACATCGAGATGTAGATGTCGATGAGGATGCGTCGAGCGAACATGAACAGCCGCGGCGACACCGCCAGGCCGAGCGCGGCCCACAGCGGTGCTTCGATGCTGCGCATGCCGGCCGCTGGCGCGCGCGATTCGCCAACGCGCGCGAGAAAGAACGCGACCCAGATGAGAACGACGCCTCCAATCGCAATTGGTACGCGCTGAACACCGACGGACACGCCAAAAAGTCGATAGAAGGCCGCCACGATCCAGTAGCTCAGGATGGGTTTGTTGAACCGTGGCTCGTAGTTGAAGCTTGGACTGATGTAGTCACCACGCTCGATCATCTCGCGCGGCGTCTCGACGTAGAACGCCTCGTTCGCATCCCAGATCGCCAAGCCGCCGAGATCGATGAAGTAGGGGCAAATGGCTGCTGCCAGGAGGGCAAACACGACGCGGCGCGTTCGATGCGACATCAACACGAAAGTATGAAGTACGAAGTAAGAAGTGCGAAGTAAGAAGCCCGGAATTGCTGGATTGCTGCTTGATGACCTCGACATCCGGACGGTCGTCGGACCGGCAGTTAACATCAGCAGTTTATGATTAGCAATTCACGTCTTTCATACTTCGCACTTCATACTTCCTGCTTTCGTTTCAGTGTCTGAAGTGACGTCGGCCGGTGAAGACCATCGCGATGCCGCGCTCGTCGGCCGCGGCGATGACTTCCGCATCTCTGACGGATCCGCCTGGCTGGACCACCGCGACGGCACCAGCATCGGCGATCGCGTCCAGACCGTCGCGGAAGGGAAAAAAGGCATCGGACGCAGCAACAGATCCGGCGAGCGTGCCTGCGCCGGCTTTCAGCACCGCGACCCGCACCGCATCGACGCGGCTCATCTGGCCGGCGCCGACGGCGAGTGTCCGGTCGGCACCCGTGAAGATCACTGCATTGGATTTCACGTGAGCGCACACGCGCCACGCGAAACGCAGCGCGACCCATTCGTCGACCGACGGCGTGCGCTTCGTCACCACTTTGGGAAAGTCACCCGATGGCCACGGGTCAACCGCTTCGGTCACACGGTCGCGATCCTGCACCAGCACACCGCCGAGGAACGAACGCGTTTCCTCGCCGCCAGCCATCCCCTTCGCCGTGACGACGCGCATGTTCGCCTTCGTCGCCAGCATGGGTGTCGCTTCGTCGTCCAGGCCAGGAGCGATGACGGCTTCGATGAACGTCGACGTCAGCGCGCGGGCGGTGGCTGCGTCCAGCACGCGGTTCAAACCCACGATGCCTCCGAAGGCCGACTGCGGGTCCGCGTCACGGGCACGCACGTACGCATCCACGGGCGAGGCTCCCGTCGCCACACCACACGGATTCGTGTGCTTGATCACGACTGCTGCCGGCTCCGTAAATTCCTGCGCGATCCGCCACGCGGCGTCGAGATCGAGAAGGTTCGTGTAAGACAGCTCCTTGCCCTGGTGTACTTGCCAGGGCTCGCTCGATCCGTTTGAAAAGGGCTCCCAGCTCGCCTTCTGATGCGGGTTCTCACCGTACCGAAGCGGCCGACGATCTGACTGAGTCTGGGGCAGCGGCTGTCGTGTCATCGCGCCGTCTTTCGACTCGACCAGCTGCAACGCGCGCGCGATCATGGCATCGTACTCGGACGTGTGCGCAAACGCTTTCTTCATCAGCTCGAATCGGAATTCGAGGGACGCACCACCCGGTTGCGAGAGCTCGTCGATCACTCGCGGATAATCGGCCGGGCTCACGACGACGAGGACGTCTCGGAAGTTCTTCGCGGCCGCACGTACCAGGCTCGGACCGCCGATGTCGATCTCTTCGACGAGATCATCAAAGCTGGTTGACAGGGTCTGCGCGGCTTTCGCGAACGGATAGAGATTGACGACGACGACATCGACGGGGGAGATGCCGTGGCGACCGATCGCCTCGAGGTCGTCCGGACGATGACGGCGCACGAGGATGCCAGCGTGAATCGCCGGGTGCAGCGTCTTCACGCGCCCGTTCATCATCTCGGGGAAGCCGGTGACGTCAGAGACGTTGATGACCGGGAGCCCCTCGGCTGCGAGGGCCCGGGCCGTTCCACCCGTCGAGATGAGGTCGAAGCCAAGCCTGGCCAGGTCCCGGGCGAGGTCCAACACGCCATTTTTGTCGGAAACGCTAACAAGGGCACGCATGTTTGTTACATTCTGTTGACAGGTTGAGCTTGTTGCGCTAGCATTTTTAGGGCGCTGGGCGGGCCAGCGTCGAAAGCCGAGGCCGCGGCACTCGCGGTCTTTTTTTGTGTCCGCTGCGGTCCACACCAGGGATCGCAGCTGACGGGGTCATGCGGCGCCACGCGCCGCGAAATTGCAAGGCAGGAAAAGGACGATGCGTATCACAGGCAAGGTCAAGTGGTTCAACAACGCCAAGGGTTATGGTTTCATCGAGCGCGACGGTGGCAGTGATGTCTTCGTCCACTTCTCGGCGGTTCAGGGCAACGGGTTCCGAACGCTGGAGGAAGGGCAGGCGGTCGAATTCGAGATCGTTGACGGCCCCAAGGGCCCGCAGGCCGGCAACGTCACCAAAGTCAATTAATTCCGCGCTTTGAACCGGGGGCGCACAGGCGCCTCCGGTTCGGTTCACTCCTTCGCTCCCTTCATTCCGCGGACCGTAAAGCTTACTTTTCCGTCCCTGACCGCGACGCGAAACGCCACCTCGGCGCTTCCTGCGCCGCGAAGCTTTACGACCTGTTCCTTTACCAGCGCAGCGAACTTGTGAAAGGGCACGACGTCTTCACCCGATTGGCGCCGCGCGTCCATCAATGAGTCGTACAACGAGTGAAGCTTGTCCGTCTCGCGGGTCGGATCCTGAAACGCAGTGACGTTCAGCACCTTCGTCTCCGTCTCGCGCTTCTTCGACCGCTGCGCCGCAGGGTGCGAAAACGGCCCGGGCCGTCCCTCCTCGCGCGCGCGAAGGCCACGATCCCATAAGTCCGCAAGCGCCTGGAATCGCGACTGCAGCGACTCGAATCGAAACCGATCGCCCGTCGCCGGAATGTAGCCTCGGTCCCACCGCTTGATGGTCGCTTCGACGCGGCCGCGTGTTTCCCAGGGAGGCCGCGGCAGCCGTCCTGCGAAGAACATGTTGTATTCGGCTTCGAGCCGTTTGAGATCGGCTGCGAGCGCCTGAAGGTCGTGCTGAATGTCCGGGCCGTCGGCCATCGATGCCACAGTCGCCAGTCGTCAGTCCGCGGTCGTCAGTCCTCGGTCGTACCAAACATCACATCAACGAATCAGCAGCCATACCAACGGCAGCCAGAGCTCCCGCGCGTACGGTACCGGTCGATCGTCGATCAGCACCTCGCATGCGTCGAGGCGACCGACGATGTCGAAGAGATCGCGCAGCCGGAGGGCGTCCTGCGGGTAGAAGCGAGCTCGATGACGACGAACGCTCCCCGCGCTGAGCTCGAGATACTCGGCCGACGCGCGCGAGAGCTCGAGGGCCCGCGCGTAATCCGGGCCTTCGAATTCGGGGAACTCGAGCGAGACCGAGAACGGCCGGCGCGGCGTGCCGAAGAGCGCCTCGGCGAGCTCGGGATCCAGCCTGGCGAGCTCTTCGTCGGTCGGCTGCTCGGGCAAATCGACGTACGGCCAGAATCGCTCGACGGGACGATAATCCGGCACGTCGACATGAGGCGGCGCGTTGTCGTCGCGGTGATCCATCGCTCGAAAAGCTCGAAAAGCTGATGATATCCTGCGAGCGCCGACAAGCAAAGGTGCCATGACTTCCCCGCGAGACATTCCGTCAATCGAGCAATTGCGACAGCGCGCGTCGATGCGCGCGCTCGAGACGAGGTACGGACGCGAAGCCTTGGTGGAGGCGCTGCGATCAGAGACATCGGCACTCCGCGACCAGCTTGCATTCGATCGTGGTGCGGATGATGTGATTGAAACCATCGAGCGAGCCACGACAGCTCGGTTGCAGTCGCTGTCCCGACCTTCGCTTCGACCGGTGATCAACGCGACGGGCGTGGTCATTCACACGAACCTCGGCAGAGCGCCCCTCAGCCAGGGCGCGATCGCCAGGATTGCCGCGCTCGCGGCCGGCTACACGAACCTCGAATACGACCTGGAGCAAGGCGCACGAGGACGGCGCGACCACCACGCGGAACGAATCCTGTGCCGCCTGACCGGCGCCGCCGCCGCGATTGTGGTCAACAACAACGCAGCGGGGACGCTCCTCTCCCTGGCTGCGCTGGCCGCCGGCCGGGAGGTGCTGATCTCGCGCGGAGAGCTGGTGGAGATCGGCGGCGGATTCCGTGTGCCCGACGTGATGGCGCAGTCCGGCGCGATCCTGCGCGAGGTCGGCACCACGAACCGGACCCGAGTGGCCGATTACGCCGCCGCGATCTCGGACCGCACCGGCCTCATCCTTCGCGTGCATCCGTCGAACTTCAGAATCGAGGGATTCACCGAGCGGCCACCGCTCGATGCGCTCGTCGATCTCGGGGGCCGGTTCGGGATCCCCGTCGCCGAAGACCTGGGCAGTGGATATCTGGGCCTGCCGGACGGCATCGACGCGCTGCGCGACGAGCCGGACGTTCGCGACAGCATTCGCCGCGGCGCAGATGTCGTGATGTTCAGTGGCGACAAACTGCTGGGCGGCCCACAGGCCGGAATTCTTGCAGGAAGCGAGGCGACCATTTCGCGACTGCGCCGGCATCCGCTGATGCGCGCGTTGCGCGTCGACAAGTTGACGTATGCAGCGCTCGAAGCAACGCTGGAGGAGTACGCGGCGGGGCGCGCCGCGGTATCCGTCCCCGTCGTCCGCATGATTGCGGCCTCGCCGGCAGCGCTCGAGTCGCGCGCCATGGCGATCGCCGTCAGGCTGAGAACCGCCGGGTACAACGCAGAGGTGATCGACGGCGCATCCACGATTGGTGGCGGCAGCGCGCCGGGATCGGTGCTGCCGACGAAGCTCATCGCTTTAACCCATCCCGCCTGCGGAGCAACCGAGGTCCAGACCGCACTCCGCGCGCAGGACCCACCGGTCATCGCGCGGATCGAGAACGACTGTATCCTGATCGACCTGCGCACCGTCGCACCGCAACATGACGGGCTGCTCGCCGACTGCATCGTCGCCGCCCTTCATTCCTTGACAACTTAGGAGAGACCGCGCTATTCCTATTGTGCTTAGGAGAGCGCGATGTCCGATCAGGCCGATCTTCTTCCTGGCACGCTGGATCTGCTCATCCTCAAGGCCGTGTCGCTCGGAGAGCTCCACGGCTACGGCGTGCTGCTGCGTATCCAGCAGATCACGAAGGGAGCGTTGCAAATCGAGCAGGGCGCGCTGTACCCAGCGCTCTATCGGCTCGAGCACCGCGGTCTGCTGGCGACGGAATGGGGTACGTCCGACAACAACCGCCGCGCGAAGTTCTACGAGCTTACGGCAGCCGGCCGCCGGCAGCTGCGCGAGGAGACGGAGAGCTGGACCCGCCTGACCGCCGCCATGAACGCCGCGTTGAAGGCTCGTCCCCAGGAGGGCTGACATGTTCCCCCGGCTGCAATCGTTTCTCTCGGCAGCCCTGCGGCGCTCCTCGTTCGAGCGAGACATGGACGATGAGATCCGGTTCCATCTCGAACGACGTGTGGACGATCTCGTCGCGGCAGGCGTGTCCCGCGCGGAGGCTGCCCGGCGCGCGCGCCTCGAGTTCGGCAATCCAGAGGCGTGCCAGGACCGCTGCCGCGAATCGCGGCGCGTGAACCTCTTCGACGATCTTCGGCTCGACCTTCGATTCGCGTGGCGCACCATCAGGAAGAGCGCCGTTCTTTCAACGACGATGGTGGTGACGGTGGCGCTCGGCATCGGCGCCACAACGGCAATCTTCAGCGTCGTTAACGGGGTCCTGTTCCGGCCGCTGCCCTATCCGAATCCCGATCGGTTGATGATGGTCGGCAACATTCACGGGGGGCGACTCAGTACTGTGTTCGGACCCGATTTCGTCGCCTGGCGTGACGAGTGCCGCAGCTGCGACAGCGTGGCGGCGTTCGCCGGGGCGTGGAAGAGCAACCTGGCTGGCGGCGCAGAGCCTGAGCGAGTGCGAGTTGCCCGCGTGACGGCAAACTTGTTCGCGACAATGGGCGTGCAGCCGATCCTCGGACGAACATTTCTGCCCGAGGAAACCGGTCGCCAGCAGTTCGGAGGCGGGCAGACGTCCGTGGCAGCGGTCGTCCTGAGTTACACCCTGTGGCAGCGCCGGTTCGCGCTGGACCCCGCGATTATCGGCAAACGGGTCACGGTCGAAGGAGACGCCAGCACGGTCGTCGGCGTGATGCCGGAAGGATTCAGCTTTCCACTCGATGCAGAGGCGTGGGTGCCCGCTGATGTGAGCCCGAAGCGAGGCAACATGTATCTGCGCGTCATCGCGCGATTGCGGCCCGGCGTCACTGCCGCGCAAGCGCAGGCAGAACTGCAGTTGATCAACGATCGCATCTACCAGAACAGGCCTGAGGGCCGGGATGAACCGACCACGGCCGTGGTGTCTCTACACGAGCACATCGTCGGTGACATCCGCTCGTCGTTACTGGTCTTCCTTGCCGCTGTCGGGTTCGTGCTGCTGATTGCGTGCGCGAACGTCGCGAATCTGCTCCTGGCGCAGGCGGCGACGCGGCCGAAGGAGCTCGCAGTGCGGACGGCGCTTGGCGCGAGCCGCCAACGGATCGTTCGTCAGTTGCTGACGGAAAGCGTACTACTCTCGATCCTGGGTGGCGCGCTTGGACTGGTGCTCGCGATCTGGCTGCTGCGACTGTTCGTCGTCCTGGCGCCGTCCGACATCCCGCGAATCGACGCGATTGCCATCGACGGATGGGTGCTCGGTTTCACGCTGCTGCTGTCGGTTGGAACCGGACTGCTGTTCGGCCTCGCACCCGTCGCACGCGCAACGACTCCCGATCTGAATGTGTCGCTCCAGGAAGGAAGCTCTCGCACCAGCGCGAGCGCCGAACGGAATCGGATTCGCAAGACGCTGGTCGTCGGGGAAGTCTCGCTTGCGCTGATCCTGCTCATCGGCGCGGGTCTGTTGATCAGGAGCTTCATCGAGCTTCGCCGCACCCCGATCGGGTTCGATCCGACTGGAACACTGACCGCGACCATGACGCTGCCCGACGCGACCTATCCAACAGCGGCTCGCTCGCGGACGTATCTTCAGACTGCGCTCGAACACCTCGCGGCGCTCCCCGATGTGCGTGCCGCCGGGATGATCAACGCCCTCCCGCTGGGGCGCGACGGCGCGCGCATCAACGGTGACTTCAAGATCGACGGCGAGGCCAAGGAGCGCCGAGGTGCGTGGGGGCGAAAGGTGGTCGTTGGCGGCGATTACTTCCGTGCCGCGGGCATTCCGCTACTCAGAGGCCGGACGACGAACGAGCGGGATACGGCTGACACGCCCTGTGTGATGGTCGTTAGCGAGTCGCTCGCTCGCCAAGCCTGGCCCAACGCGAATCCGCTCGGCCACCGCATCACCATGGGGTTCAACAAGGATCCCTGGTGCGAGGTCGTCGGTGTCGTCGGTGACGTCAAGCACGACGAGATCGCCGATCCGCAGACACCCGCGTTGTATTTGCCGGTTGGACAGGTTGCCGACAGGGCGCGGTGGCTTTTCAGCGAGATGACCTTCGTGGTCCACACCGCTGGTCCTCCTGACAACGTCGCTGCTGCCCTGCGCAACGCTCTTGCGCAGGTGGACCAGGAGCTCCCGCTGTACAGCGTCGCCGACATGACGCACATCGTTGCGGCGAACGTTGCGGATCCGCAGTTCTATACGCTCCTACTCGCGTCCTTTTCGCTCGTTGCGCTGGTGCTTGCCGCAGCGGGCATTTACGGCCTGATCTCCTATACGGTGACGCAGCGCACTCATGAGATCGGCATACGAATCGCGCTCGGAGCGCGCGGCGGCGATGTGCTGCGGATGGTGATTCGCGACAGTATGGTGCTGGTGCTCGTCGGGACCGCGCTTGGTATTGCGGGGGCGTTCGGGTTCACCCGGCTGCTGACGCGATTCCTCTACCAGGTCAGCGTCACCGATCGGGCGACGTTCGCGCTCATTCCCGTGCTGCTGGGCCTGGTCGCATTGATCGCCTGTTACCTTCCCGCGCGGCGCGCGACACGGGTCAATCCGATTCTGGCGTTGCGGCACGAATGACTCGGTAGTTTGGTAGCTCGGTAGTTCCGATCTCAGTCTCGGTAGTTCGGTGGGTGGTGGTTCGGGACTCGAATTCGCCGGCCCCTGGGCTCGGAGTTCGGGGCTCGCGGCTCGGGGTTACGAGGTTCGTGGGCGGCCCTTGTAGGGCGCGGTCTTCAAACCGCGCCGCGGGGGGTGAAAGCCCCGCCTACAGGCATCAATCGACTGCTTTCTATGTTCACACGGCTTCGATCGCTCTGGCGCGCACTGATCGATCGCCCGCGGTTCGAGCGCGACATGAACGAGGAGTTCCGGGTTCATCTCGAGCAGCGACCGACGACCTCGTCCGTCTGGGCACGCGCTTCACTCTTCGAAACGTCCGGAAGCACGTCGTCCTCTCGAGCGCCATCGTTGCCACGCTCACGCTTGGGATCGGCACAAGCAGCGCCGTGTTCACGTTCGTGAACGCGGACGTGCTGCGGCCGAGACCGACCCTGGCTCGTTCGTCCGCGTCTACGCCTCCTACACGACCGACCTGACGAAGCGCGGACCGTTCGGAGGCGTCCGGAGGCGTCTCGCTCGAGGACTACATCGCGATGCGCGACGGATCGCGCTGCCTTCACGACGTGGCCGCATGGAGCCAGACGTTCGCGCCAGTGGAGCACGACGACCCGACAGCTGTCCGCGCGCTGCTGGTCACGTGCAATTCCTTTCGAATAGTCGATTCGACGGAGCGACGAAGCACCGACTCACCCCCAGTATTCCTCCACGAAAAAACAATGATTCGGACTGTTAGTTCCCGCCCGTTGCGACGCTAATAACGAAGACGACTCGTGCAACTCGAGCGCTAGATTCAGCTTTGTGTTTTCCCGGCCGGAGTGCAGAATAGCGCCTCTGGGGGGCACGTCCGGTCAAAACCGGTCGGATTCGAAAGATCCGGCTGGAGCCGGACTCTACGCGGTCCGGCTGAAGCCAGATTCCACATACCCGGCCGAAACCGGAGGCTACACCTCCGGCGCAAAGCTGGATCCGGCAGGTGCTACGTGCTGCGCGCACCGCTGTTTTGCGGCGTTCATGCTAGGGTCGGACGCTCTGGTCCGAGCCCTCTGCGTGTCGGGTTGCTTGCACTCGGCATCACGCTGATTGTCGGCTCCGTATCGGCGCGGAGCCAGGATCAATCCGGGGCGCTCTACGACATTCCGCTCCCGGGCGGTCTCCCTCGCGCATTGGCTGTAATCGGCGA
This sequence comes from Acidobacteriota bacterium, assembly GCA_046727175.1. Classification (GTDB taxonomy): domain Bacteria; phylum Acidobacteriota; class Vicinamibacteria; order Vicinamibacterales; family 2-12-FULL-66-21; genus JBKPCD01. Next base: position 34,989 of record JBKPCD010000241.1, read on the forward strand.
TCGCGTTCCTGCCGATCGCGGCCAATTCCTTCTCGAATTCATCCGCCGGACATATAGCGGCCTGGTGAGACGTGATCGTCGCGACCAGGCGTTACAAGCGTTGCTCTCACATCTCGAACGCTCGCAGGGTGAGACTGTCGCGTTGCCACTCTCCGAAACGCTGCCCCTGCCGCTTCCGCCGGCGCTCTGGACCGAGACGGTTTTCGGAGGCCGTACGAAGCCACAATCACTCGTCTCCGCGATACTCCAGTCGCGCGACGCGTCGCTGCTCTATTGCGCCCTGCTCTCGCTGGACGATGGAACGCGATCCTGGTTTGCCGGGCAGCCTGCGCTCGTTCGTGAAGTGGCAACGCGTCATGCGGCCGCGTTCCTCGTCGCAGCGCCGGGTCTGCGTGTCTCGGCCGGCGTCGTGAACGTGCCCGGCGGCGAGATCGCACAACCTGTCTGGGAGGCGCTCGTCGGTCGTTCGGTGAAGGAAGCGGCTGACTTCGTCCGCGCTCTGTTGTCCGAACGTGACAAGCGGCTTCCCTACTTCTTTGGCGCGGTGGGACAGTTGACGCCCGTCCAGATCCGGGCGCTGCTGAATCTCGATGCGCCCGACGTGCCGAGCCGCGTTGCAGCCGCACGCTCGTTGCAGAAGGTGTTCGAGCGCATCGCAGTCGCATGGAACATCGATGACCAGCCGTTCTGGCGACCTTTGTACGATCCAGCGCTCCTTGTCGCGGACCTTGCGATCGATGCGGAAGGGAAACCGTTTGTGCCCGGCACTCGCCGCTTCTGGAGCGGCGTATTCGCCGAAATCGATCGCGCGAGACCAGAGGAAGTCACCGGGGTTGGAGGCGAACGCGGTTCCGACAGGGCAACGGTGGATCTCCCATGGCTCTGCGAGCAGGTCTTCAAGGCAGTTCCGAACTGGCGGCGTCGCTATCACGTCGTCCTGTTCGCTGGCCGTACGCTGAAGCGGATCGATCCGTCCCGCGAGCGCGATGCGATCGAAGCGTTGCGTGCCGTCGCAGTCTATCCGGCGCTCGCGATGTCGCTCGAGCGCGCGGGAGTTACCGACGTGACGCAATTTGCCGCGGCATCGCGGCGGGCCGCGCAGCTCGCGACGATCGACGACCGCACGCGAGCGGGGCGCGCGCTGGCACAGTTCCAGGGCGCGCTGGCGCTGCTCACGCGAGCAGCCAGTCGCGGGAACCTCCCGCTGTCGGCGTTGTCGGCCCATGTCTCTTCGCTGGCCGCACTGCAGCCCAACGAGCGTGGCGATTATGACGGACGGCTGCTGCGTTGGCTCGATAGCAGCCTCCTCGAGCCTTCAGCAAAGACGATTGCAAGCGGTGCGTCTGCTGGAACATCGGGCGACGACGATGAGACGGTCGAGGGAGACGCCGATAAGAGTCTGGTGCAGACCCTCGCGGGCGCAGTTGCATCGGCGCCCCAGTTCGTCGAATGGGAAGGCACGCGCTATCGGGTCGATCTGGCAGCGTCGGAAACGATCCGTCTCGCAAAACTGCTCGGCGACGACGCTCCACCTTACGTGTCGGCCGCACGATCCGTGCTGCGAATCGCAGACGCGGTGGAAGCGACGGGACTGGCGGCTCGTAGTCTGCGCGAGCACAACGATGCGCTCACGCGCGTCACGGACGCGGTTGGCTGCCACGATCCCGTGCGGTGGAAGGGCACCGATGTTTGTGGTCGTTGCCGCGCAGTTTCCTCGGCCCTGGAACGAGCGGCACGCAACAGCGACATCAGCGGCGCCCGACGGGTCGCGCCGGAGCTGCGTGTGCTCGCGGACGACCTGCTGGCGCGCGGCCTGCTGCAGCTGACGTACGCGACGGCGCTCGGGCAGCCGGAACGTGTGTCGGTAACCGCCGACGCCGCGGCAAGGCGTCACGATTTTGGGCTCACCTCTCCGGCCGATGCACGCACCGCCGCGTGGCAGTTGCCGTCGAAGAAGGACGATACGCCCCGAGGGTGGGTAGTCGCCGGCTCGCTGCTCGGTCTGGACGTGAAGCTCGCTGAGTTCTCGCTGATCCGACTTTCGACGAAGCCCCCCTTGCAGCGGCCGACGCTGAATGACGAAGACCGCCGAGTGCTCACGGAAGCTGTCGCGCTCGTCCAGTCCGGGTCGCTCACCGATGCGGATCGCGATGCGATCACTGCCGCACTCCAGCAGGGACGCGCCAGGCTCGCTGCGGTTCGAACGTCCGGCGAAGCCGCAGCTCTCGCAGACGAGATTCGGTTGAGCCCCGCTCGACGGTCGCTGCTGCCGTGGATCGTCGCGCGCGATCCCGAACGAGTCCCTGCGTTCCTTTCACCAGCCGAGCTCCTGTCGCTCGGTCGGGAAGGGGTGCCATTACCAGCGCAATTTCAGGCGTGGGGCGCGCCCGCGGAGTCGCGTCTCGGGTGCCTGTGCCTGCAGCTGATCGAGCGACGCCCCTGGGAAACGCTTGCCGGCCGACACTCGGGCACTCTCGCCAGCGGTTTTCCGGATCTGAATATTCGACTCGCCGAGCTGCTCGCGGAGCTCCAGATGCCCGCCTCTCTTCTCGGTCCGGTGCTCGCATCGGCCACGCTCGATTTCATCAACGGCGTGACGAGCCGCGATCAGGACGATTGGCGGGCACTCGTGGAGTTCGTGCAGGCTCTGCGTCGCGACAAAGTGGAGCAGTACCTCGCACTGCTCACCACCGACGGTCCACTGGTTCCGAGTGATGCAACGGATCGCAAGGGTGCCGCGGTGGAGGATCGGCGATGAAGGCGACGAGGCTTGGCGCTTTCGGCATTGCGGTTCTGCTCTCGTTGCACGCGATTCTGACTGCAGACAGCCAAGCGCCGACGCTTCGAATCACGTCGCCGGCCGCCGACGCAATCGTGAGCGGCAGGATGCGCCTGGACGCAACGATCGATCCGCAGTCGGCAGTTGGCTCGGTCGCCTCGGTCAGCTTCTTCGTCAACGGTCGACTCGTATGCACCATCGAACGGCCGCCGTTCGGGTGCATGTGGGACTCCGGCGGGGTCCTGCGGGGGCATCACGTCCGCGTCGTTGCAAAGCTCACCGACGGCCGCCAGCTGGTCGACAACGTCCGCACCAAGGACCCCGGGTACTCCGAGCGGGTCAATGC
>JBKPCD010000242.1:0-22006 GCA_046727175.1 Acidobacteriota bacterium
CGCCCGGCGTGTGGCTCCGCCTGAGATCAGTCCTGAATTTTCGCTACAAAAAAAGGAAGGTTCCGCTCCAGAAAAGCGTCCGCCATATAATCGTTCCCTCCCTCGAGGTGTCGATGGACGGCGACTTCCTGTTTGGCGACGGCTGGTCCAGCCCACCGCTGGACGTGTCACACGCAACGGCCACACCGTCTATGTTCGTGCGAAGGTGATGGACCTGCTGGTCTTCCTCGCGCAACGCCAAGGACAAGTCGTGGCGAAGGATGCCTTGCTCGACGGTGTCTGGGGGACCGATGCCCTCAGCGAATCCGCGCTCACGCGCTCGATCACCGAACTGCGTCAGACGCTCGAAGACGACGCCGAGCGACCGAATCTGATCGAGACAATCCCCAAGCGCGGCTATCGAGCGATCGCGCCGGTTCGTCCAGTTACGCCGCAGCCAGAACAGCAAACAGCGGACTGGTGGTCCCGGGCCGTCCAGCGACGCCGCCTCCTCGCGTGGCTGGCTGTGACCCTCGTGGTTGCGATTGCTGCGACGGCAGCGCCTCGTATCCTCTTCGGGCCTGGCAATTCTGTCGGCGAACCGCGCGTCTTTCGGTTTCTTTTGTCGCCGCCCGCTGGTCGGACGTACGCCGCACTTCCGGTTGATCCGTACCCCGCGATTTCGCCCGATGGTCGCCAAATCGCGGTCGTCGCGAGTACGCCGGAGGCCACACGGGAGATCTGGTTGCATGCGTTGGACGCGCTTGCTGCACAGCCGCTGACCGGCACGGAAGGCGGCTATCTGCCTCTCTGGTCACCCGATGGACGATTCCTCGGGTTCTTCGCGCACGGGAAACTGAAGAAGATGCGTGCGCCGGGAGGACCACTGGCGACGCTGTGCGATGCGGCGCAGGGCTTTGGCGCAACGTGGAGCACAGGCGACGTCGTGCTGTTCGCACCGAATCGCACGGGCGGCTTGTATAGTGTTCCAGCATCAGGCGGAGAGCCAGTGCCGGTGACGACGCTCGACCCCTCACGCGAGGAGACGTCGCATCGGTATCCGCAGTTCCTGCCCGACGGTCGTCATTACATCTATCTCGCCCGAAGCCGTCGTCGCGAATACCAGGGCATCTACGTCGGGTCGCTGGGATCGACCGAACGGAAGCTGCTGGTTACCGCCGACGCCAACGCGGCGTACGTCGCTCCGGGGTACCTGCTCTTCGTTCGCGATTCCGCGCTGATGGCGCAGCGGTTCGATCTTCGACGCCTGGAGCTCACTGGAGGCGCCGCGGCGCTTGCCGCCGGTCTGGTGCCTGCGGCGACCCTTCGGTTCGCTCCCTTTTCAGCGTCCGGGGACGTGCTGACCTACCGCACCGGCGGGATGAACAAGACGCGACTGGTGTGGTTCGATCGCAGCGGCAGGCGCGTTGATTCGGTCGGCGACCCTGGCCGGTATCTGAGCCCCGCGCTGTCGCCGGACGGCAGCCGTCTCGCGGTTGACCTGCTGGATATCCAGCGCGAAGTGGTTGACACCTGGATCGTCGATCTCGCGCGCGGCATCTCTTCGCGCAGTACTCTCGCCTCGGCCATCGACGGATACCCGTTGTGGGCACCCGATGGCAAACGCATCGCGTTTGCCTCCGACCGTCAGGGAGTCTGGAGTCTGCGCGAAAGGACGCTCGACGAGGAATCGTCGGCGGGGATGCCGAGCGATCGCGTGCTGATCGAATCTCCGAAAAGTAAGCACCCGCAAACATGGTCTGCGGACGGCCGGTCGCTTGTGTACGTCGAACAGAGCGACACGAGCGGACAGGACTTGTGGCTCCTGCCAGTTGTCGGCGAGCGAAAGCCCATCTCACTGCTGCAGACGCCGTTCAATGAAGTCCAGGCACAGCTCTCGCCGAATGGACGCTGGCTTGCGTATACGTCCGACGAGTCGGGACGCCTCGAGGTGTACGTCCGATCCTTTCCATCGCTGACAGGTAAATGGCGGATTTCGGCTGACGGAGGCTGCCAACCGCGGTGGCGAGCGGATAGTAGAGAGCTCTTTTACGTGAATGGCAGAAGCTTGATGGCCGTCTCGATCGCGGGCCAGTCATTACTGCAACCGGCTACGCCGATGCGGCTTTTCGAGACCCACGTCGGGCGTAACAGCGACGTCAGCTGGGATTATGTGGTCGCGGCCGACGGCCAGCGGTTCCTGGTGAAGGATCTCGTGTATGAGGAAGACGGCTCCCCGATGGTCGTCGTTCTCAACTGGCGGAGGTTGTTACGCCAGTGAGTTCTGCCGGTGCCGAACGACGCAGCAGTGCCTAATGAGCGACATTTGAACTGCGCTCCTTCATGATTCGACTCACTGATTTGAGTTCTCCCCGGGCCGGCTCGCCGCCGCGGGCTGGCAGGCTTCATCAGCTGGCGGACAATTCGTAGCGGAATCGTCCTGTTTCTGTAACCAGAATTCAAGCTTGATCTCAAGCGCGATCGGTAGGTGTGGATCTCCATCGAAGGCATAACAATCCGATATCTCGAGCAGGGCGCTGGGACGCCCGTTGTGTTTGTCCACGGTACGATGTCCGACCACCGTACTCGCGCCGCGGTATGCTCCTCAGGATGCCGTTCACTCTGGTTATTCTCGCAACGATTCTTTCTTATGTCTGGTACTTCGATCCGTTCGTTCGCAACGTCTCCGTCGCCGTGCCCATCGTCATCGTTGCCGCTCTCGCGACATGGCATTGTTCGAGGACTGGAGAGTGGGGCTTCGAACGCCGCGGCCTCGTACCGGGGCTTCGTGCGGTCGCCCTGGCCCTCGGCCCCGCCGTCGTCTTGACGCTGATCGCCGGCGCCTCGCTCGGGACAGTGCACGACCGTCGTGATTTTCTCGGCAGCCTCGGAGCGCTGGTTGTCTGGGGCGGTGCCCAGCAATGGGTGCTTCAGACGGTGGTGTTGCGAGAAGCGCAGCGCGCGACATCTGAACGGTGGGGCATCCTTGTTGCGGCAACGCTCTTCGCCGTCGTCCACCTGCCGAATCCGTTCCTCACGCCGGTGACATTTGCTGCCGGCCTGGTGTGGTGCGCGATCTACGCACGGCACCCCAACATCGTGCCGATGGCGATCGCGCACGGCCTTGGCACGCTGGCCATTCTCTATTCCTTCGACGATGCGATCACGGGGCGGCTGCGGATCGGATACTCGTACTTGCTCCTCGGTGTGAGATGAGACGCTGGCGATTTTCGAGCTTCGACTGAGACGATGAGCACGATCAGCCTGTTGACGACCGTGGCGACAATCGGTTTGTGTAGCATCATGGCCTCCTCGAGCGAACGAGCCTCGCGGGCGATGGCTGCATCGCTGGTGCTCGTGAATGGGCGGGTCTGGACGGGAGACACGCGGCGGCCTGAAGCGGAGGCGGTCGCGATTGCTGGCGAACGAATCGTCGCGGTCGGAACCTCGGCGGAAGTCACGCGGCAAGCGAAAGGCGCAGAGCTCATCGATCTCGGCGGCGCGTTCGTGACCCCGGGCTTCATCGACTCCCACACGCACTTTCTGGACGGCGGGTTCCGTCTCTCGTCGGTCCAGCTCCGCGATGCGAAAACGCCGCAGGAGTTCACGGCACGCATCAAGGCGTTCGCGGCGAGGGTGCCTCCAGGAACCTGGATCACCGGCGGCGATTGGGATCATCAGCTCTGGGGCGGCGAGCTGCCTCGTCGTGAGTGGATCGACGCCGTCACGCCGGACCAGCCCGTGTGGGTCAATCGGCTCGATGGGCACATGTCGCTGGCGAACGCAGCGGCGCTGAAAGCCGCCGGAGTGACGCGCGACATCAAGGACGTGCCCGGTGGTGAGATCGTCCGCGACAGCCACGGCGAGTTGACCGGATTGTTGAAAGATAATGCCAAGGCGCTCGTCGACGCGAAGGTGCCTCCGCCGTCCGATGCAATGAAGGCGCGCGCGCTCGCCGCGGCGATGAAGTACGTCAACGCACAGGGCGTCACCACGATTCACAACATGGGATCGTGGGACGACCTCGACGTCATGGCGCGCGCCTGGAAGGCCGGACGGCTGACGACGAGACTCTACGCCGTCGTTCCTTTGAACACGTGGGCTCGGTTGCGAGACACGATCGCGGCAAAGACGTACGGCGCTGACGGCCGTGGCGACCTGTGGTTCCGGATTGGCGGACTCAAAGGGTTCGTCGACGGCTCCTTGGGTTCGCATACCGCCGCATTTCAGGAACCGTTCACCGACGCGCCGAACGACCGTGGTCTGTTCGTCAACACGCGCGAGAATCTCTACCAATGGATCTCGAACGCGGACAAGGCGCAGTTGCACGTCATGGTTCACGCCATCGGCGACCGTGCGAACACGACGTTGCTCGACATCTACGAACGCGTCGCTCGCGAGAACGGTTCTCGCGATCGACGATTCCGCATCGAGCATGCGCAGCATCTCGCCCCGGCGGACATCCCGCGCTTCGCGAAGCTCGAAGTCCTCGCGAGCATGCAGCCATATCACGCGATCGACGATGGGCGCTGGGCGGAAAAGGTGATCGGTCCCGCGCGGATCGAGACAACGTATGCCTTTCGATCGCTGCTCGATGCGGGCGCGACGCTCGTGTTCGGCAGCGACTGGTTCGTCGCGCCGCCGACGCCGATCGAAGGCATCTACGCCGCGGTGACACGGCGCACGCTCGACGACAAGCATCCGGAAGGATGGGTTCCGCGGCAGAAGATCAGGGTCGGCGAAGCGCTGCGAGCGTACACGAGCGGCGCCGCCTACGCGTCGTTCGATGAGCGGGAAAAGGGCACCATCGCGCCCGGCATGCTCGCAGATGTTGTCGTCATCGATCGAGATCTGCGAGCGATCCCGCCGGAGCAGATTCGAGAAGCCAGGGTCCAAAGAACCATCACCGCGGGGAAGACCGTCTTTCAGCGGTGACCGGTGCACCCCGTCCCCGGTTCGTTTCGGGTCTGCGCGCGATACCTGGAGCGTTCCAAGTAGCGGTCGCCTTGCAGGACGTGATACAGAACTCACGTTTTCGATACCCAAGGAGTCGCATGCACGTGACCTGTCCTCGCGTGTTGATGTCGCTGGTCTGCCTGTCCACGGTCGCCTGCGCGCATCCTGCCGCCCGACCGGCCGGGACGCCGAGTTCCCCTTCGAGGATGGCCATGAATCAGAAGCCGGCGCTGATCCCCTGGCCCGTATCCGTGGCGCTGGTCAATACCGAACGCCTGACGCTCGGAAAGGCTTTCGCAATCGAGGTGAGCCCGGCGGAGCGGGATCTGCGGCGAATAGGTCGGGAGCTGGCCGAACTGATTCGTCCGGCCATCGATGCCACGATCCCGGTGCGCGACTTGTCGTCGACACCGGTGCGCGACACGATTCGCCTTGAAATCGGTCCAACCAGCACCGATGTCGGAGACGAAGGCTACGAGTTGACGATAAGCGCTAGCGACGTGCGCATTCGGGCCGCAACCCCAGCCGGCGTTTTCTACGCCGTTCAGACGCTCAGACAGCTGCTGCCAGCCTCGGTCGAATTCCGCGCGGCTCGGCCGCATGCCCTCACCATACCAACCGGCCACATCGTCGATCGGCCGCGGTATGGCTGGCGCGGAGCGATGTTGGACGTGGCGCGCCACTTCTTCGCGCCGGCTGATGTGAAGCGATACATCGATCTGCTCGCGCTGTACAAGTTCAACCAGCTTCACCTGCACCTATCCGACGATCAAGGATGGCGCGTCGAGATTGCCGCCTGGCCGAATCTCACGACCCACGGAGGCAGCACCGCGGTTGGCGGCGGCGCGGGCGGGTTCTATACGAAGAAGGATTACGCCGATCTCGTAGAGTACGCGCGAACGCGCTTCGTGACGATCATTCCGGAGATCGACATGCCCAGCCACATCAATGCCGCGCTCGCCTCGTACGCCGAGCTGAACTGCGATGGGAACGCGCCGCCGCTTTACACCGGGATCGAGGTGGGATTCAGCTCGTTCTGCGTGGAGAAGGACATCACTTACAAGTTCATCGATGACGTCGTGCGAGAGATCGCTGCGATGACGCCCGGTCCGTACTTTCACATCGGCGGCGATGAAGTGAAGAAGCTCACGCCGCCGCAGTACGCACGGTTCATGGAGCGGGCTCAGGACATCGTTCAGAAGAACGGGAAGCAGGCGATTGGCTGGGACGAGATCGCGCACTCGACGCTGCTGCCGACGACGGTCGTTCAGTACTGGCGTCCCGACGCCTCAATCACGGTGCCACCATCGACGAAACTCATCTTGTCACCAGCGAACAAGATTTACCTCGACATGAAGTACGACGACGCGACGGTGCCCGGGCTGAACTGGGCAGGGAATGTCGACGTATTCGTGCCCTACGAATGGAATCCAGCGACGCTTCTTCCGCAAGTGGCGGAGACGTCGATCCTCGGCATCGAGGCGCCAATCTGGTCGGAGACGCTGGCGACGATGAGCGACCTCGAGTTCATGGCATTCCCCCGAATTGCGGCGGTTGCCGAAGTGGCATGGTCGGCACAAGACTCGAGGGAGTGGGCGGAGTTCAAGGCAAGACTCGGCGCGCAAGCGCCGCGCTGGGCGGCGCTTGGCGTCAACGCGTACTGGTCGCCGAAGATTCAGTGGCAGCGCTGAGCGGCCACCGGCAAGCCTACTTCGAAGCCGTTGAAGTGGCGACCTTGAAGCTCAATTCGGGGTCGTAACGGATCACGATCCGTTCCGTGTGAGTGATGATACCCGCTGCCTTCGCAGACAGCTTGGCTGCCCCCTCGGGTCCGAGCACCCTGATCGCCGCCGGACCCTTGTCCAGATCGGCGAAACTATTGACCAACGAGAGCGTCACGAACTCATTGCCATCACCGCCGAAAATGGTCTGGGACACGAGGTAACCGAGTGACTGTGCTTTTTTCTGGATTGGCAGGACATCGGCCTTGACGTGGTTCTCGTAGTCCGTCATGCGTCCGGGTGCAATCGAGAGACTACTGAGTACGGCGAGCTTCGGCGGATCGTTGCTCGTGGGTTGGTAGCTCAGGTCCGGACGCGTGCGGATCACGAAGGATCGGGAGCTCGCAATGAAGCGGCGGTTCTTCGTGCCATACGCGCGAGCGCCCTCCTCGCCAAGGGCCTTCACGATCGGGCTGGGTTCGTCGCGCGCCGCCAGATTGGCCATCGGTGTCACGAACGCGACCTCGAAGGCTTCGCCGACCGCCGTCCGCCACGCGTCACGCTGTCGGATCCCGCCTTTCTGCAGGGTGGGAATCACTTCCTTTTTCTGGAACTCCTCCCACTCGAGCGCCATTTCCGGTTTCACGTGGACGACGTTGACCCCCAGGAACTGAGGCGCCGCCGCTCCTTCCGCTTTCGTCTGAGCCGGCTTTTGAGCGGGTGTCTGCGCGCTGACCGCGTATCCGAGCCACAGCACTACACCCAGCACCGATATGAATCCGCACGCCCGCCGAAACGACACGACGCCTCTCATGCCAACCTCCAATCGAATCTGCCAGTGACCGAGGGTACTTCAGCGACCAGTCGCGACGTGGAAAGTCCGCGGCCAGAGCGTGGGCTGCGGGTCATTCTGTCGTGTAGGGAACGCCTTGGTGTACTCCTGCTGAGGTGCGTTGTCAAGTATTTCTGGGGCGGAGTAGACCCAAAGTTTCACGTCGGGTGCCACAGCGACACAAATGGTTAGCGGATATAGAACCTCGCAAGGGCCGGCTTCAGCGCGCAGGAGTCCGCCTGAAGGCGGACACTACAGGTTTGAAAAGCGCTCGATAGCCGATGTCAGCTGGCTGGCTCTCTCGCGCCACGTGGCAAGCGCCGCCTTCACCTCGGTCCACCGCGCCTGCTCGGCACGGACGAACCGCGAATACGGCGCTACGCCATCGGCGAGCCGCTGCGTCCCACGCTCGTGCGCCGCCTGGAACTCGCTCTTCAGCGCGTCGACGAGCCTGGCGCGGAGGGCAGTCACCTTCTCGCGCATTTCGGCACGTGCCCGCCGGCGCTTCGCCGGGATGATGAGCAGGCCAAGCGCGGCGACGACGCTGGCAGCAAGAAAGCCGGTAACGTCGGCGGCAGCAGTGGTGGCCACTGCGGCGACGACGGCGCCGAGGCCAAGGGCTCCGGCGCTCATGGCGGCGGTCGCGGCGACTGCTACTCGCGCCCCATCGGCGATTGCCGCCGCCTCTCGCTGCCGGTCGTAGGTTTCCACGACCCGCTGTGCCTCTCGCCCGACCGACTCGAGCAGCCGCGCGCGATCGGCGTGAAAGCTGCCGATGTCGGCGCCTCCCAGAATGCGATCCTCGTGCTCACGCTGCCGGGCCCCCAATCGCTGCGAGAGCGCCTGCCATTGCCGAATGTCCTGCTCGACGAGCCAGTCGATCAGCTCCGACACGCGTCGATCTATCTGCGCCGGCGCGTCGGCGACCACGCGCTGCTCGAACTCCTGCTGCACGCGCGATCGGTTCAGCAGGTCGAAGACACGGCCAACCCGCAGCGTGTCTTCGAAGTATTGATGTCCCCGCGCTTCCATTTCGAGCAGCACCTTTTCGACCCCCGTCGTCCGCAGCTCGAAGCCGCGCGCGAGATCGTCCCGATAGACGGCGAGCTGACGCTCGACGTCGGCGAGCACCGAGACGTCCGCCGCGAGGAGAGCGAGCCGTTCGCCCGCGACCGACTCGTAGCGGCGCGCCAGTGTTTCTCCGACGCCGATTGGATTCGTCAGCTTCAACCGGAAGCGGCCTGCATCGTCCAGCGTGTCGTGGATGAAGCGTTCCAGCGGTTCGAAGCGGCTGCCGGCCCACACTGTACTGTCGCCATGTTTCGCGCGCCAAGCCAGCCTCGCGCTGACCGGGAACACGTCCGGTGTCGTGCCGAGAAAGCGCGCACCCGCGTCTCGCACGAACGCGATCACTTCGGCGCGCTCGTCCTCGCTCTCGAAGATGTCCACCTTGTTCACGACGAGGACGATCTTCTTTCCCCAATCGCGAATCGCATCCAGGAACGTGCGCTCGGTCTCGGTAAAGGGACGGTCGGCCGACGTGATGAAGAGCACCAGGTCCGCGCGCGGAACGAAGTCGACCGTCAGGCGCTCGTGCACGCGGTTGATCGCGTTCGTGCCAGGTGTATCCACGATGTGGACATCGCGCAACAGGTCCACCGGCGCCGTGACGACATGGACGCCTGTGGCATCGACCTGATGCGACACACGATCGCCGTACCGAACCAGCTGAATCTGCGCGGTCGTCGGGGTTACGCCTTCGTCGAACACACGGCCACCAATGAGCGCGTTGATGAACGCGCTCTTTCCCGCGTTGAATTCGCCCACGACGACGAGGAGGAAGAAATCGTCGAGTTGGCGGATGGAGGTGGCGAGCGTCCTGGCGTCCGATTCGGTCGCGGGCACGCGCGTCAGCAAGTCGCCAAGTTCCGACAACAGCTGGCGCGCCTCAGTCAGGTGTTGCTCAGCCGTCGCGCTGAGCACTCTGGATCGCAGTGTGGACACCTCCAGCGATTGTACCTGCCGGGATGGTCGTGCTAGGATTTCCTGCCAGTGAACCGCAACCAAGGGAGCGTAGACCATGAAGCCCCTTGAAGCGCAGCTCGCCGAGCATCAGCGGACCGAGGAAGCCCTCGCGCGCCGAACGGCCGAACTCGAGGAAGCCCGAAGTTTCCTGGACTCGGTGCTGGAAAACCTCCCCGTGATGCTCTTCGTGAAGGATGCGCGCGACCTGAAATTCGTCCGGTGGAACAAGGCCGAAGAGGAAGCGTTGGGCATCGATCGCACGGCCGCGATCGGAAAGAGCGATTACGACTTCTTCCCACCCGAGCAGGCGAGCTTCTTCGTGGCGAAGGATCGAGCCGTCTTGAATGGCGGACAGATGGTCGAGATTCCCGAGGAGGCGATCCAGACAGCGCATCGCGGCCTCCGCTATTTGCACACGATCAAAGTTCCCGTGTTCGGCGCCGACGGAACGCCGAAGTATCTGGTTGGGATCTCGGAAGACATCACCGAGCGCAAGCGGGCGCAGGAGGAGCTGGCACGCGCCCGGGAGCAGGAGGTCGAGATCGGATTCAAGATCCAGCAGACGTTGCTGCTCGATCAACCACCCCGGGATCTGCCGGGTGTCCGTGTGGCGGCTCTCACGATCCCGTCGCAGCGCATCGATGGTGACTTCTACGATTTCTTCAAGCACATGGACAAGTGCCTCGATGTCATCGTGGGAGACGTCATGGGCAAGGGGATTCCGGCAGCGCTGCTCGGCGCCGCGACGAAGAGCCACTTTCTCCAGGCGCTCAGTCGGCTGATCTCTCTCGCCGCGCCGGGCACCCTCCCGGAACCCAAAGACATCGTCACGCTGGCACACTCGGAAGTCGCACGGCAGCTCATCGAGCTCGAGAGCTTCGTGACCGTCTGTTACGCTCGCTTCGATCTCGAGAATCGACGGCTCGATTTCGTCGATTGCGGCCACACGACGACGATTCACTTCCGGGCCCGTACAGGTACGTGCACACTCCTGCGCGGAGAGAACCTGCCTCTGGGTGTGAGCGAGCACGAGATCCACGAACAGATCCGCGTTCCGCTCGAAGCGGGCGATGTCCTGCTCTTCTATTCGGACGGTTTGACGGAAACACGAAACCATGCCGGGGAGCTTTTCGGCGTCGATCGCCTGGCTGAATGTCTTCGAGAGCATGGCCGACTGGATCCGGAGGCGCTCATCGATCACATCCGCCAGGCAGCGGTCGCGTTTTCAGAGTCGGATACATTCGGAGACGACCTGACGTGCGTCGCGGTCAGGATTGAGGAGAGAGAGATCCCACTCGCGCGCGCAGAGATGGAGATCTCGAGCGACCTCCGGGAACTCGCTCGTGCGCGCGGCTTCGTTCGAGACGTGTGCCGCACTCTTCCGGGTCCGCCACTGGGCGAAGAGGTGGTGAATCAGCTCGAGCTCGCGATCACGGAAGCGGCCAGCAACGTGATGCGGCATGCGTACCGGGAACGGACCGACCAGTTGATTCAGTTGAGTGCCGAGGCATTCGATGACCGCATCGTTCTGCGGCTTCACCATCTCGGCGAGACCTTCGACCCGTCGGCCGTGAAGCCCCCCGCGTTCGATGGCAGTCAGGAGGGTGGCTTCGGGATGTACATCATCGAGCAGTCGGTCGACGAGGTGCGGTACGACCGCGACGAGCGCGGAAGAAATCGCATCTCACTGGTCAAGCATCGCCGGGCTGGCTGAGAGAAGGAGCGCGTCATGGAAATGGCAACCGAAAGAGCCGGTGACGTGACAATCGTGGTCCTTCCCGGCGAACAGCTCGATGCGAGCAACGCGAAGGACTTCAAGCGAGACATCGGCGCGCTGCTCGAGCCACGCGGCAAGGTCGTGTTCGATCTCGGTGGCCTGCAGTTCATCGATAGTTCCGGCCTGGGCGCGATTCTGTCCTGTCTCCGGCGGCTGAACGCAGACGGCGGCGACCTGAAGCTCTGTGGAATGTCGAAATCGGTCCGCGCCCTGTTCGAGCTCGTGCGCATGCACAAGATCTTCGATATCTACGCGACGAAAGAAGAGGCTATTAGAGCGTTCGAGGAGTAGCCGCCCCGAAGGCCGCATTCCATCTCTGTCGCGCTTCAGCCGAACATGCGTAGACCAATCGTGAGGAGGCCGAGGAACGAAAAGAAACCACAGATGTCGGTGCAAGCCGTCACGAACACGCTCGACGCCACCGCCGGATCCGCGCGGAGCCAGCGCAATGTGAGCGGGATCACGCTCGCGACCAGCGCCGCGATCAGATAGTTGACGAGCAGGGCCATCCCGAGGACGACGGCCAGCAGTCGTTGTCCGTGCAACAAGTACGCGCCGGTCCCGGCGGTGAGTCCAAGCGCCATGCCATTGCCACCGGCGACGGTCAGCTCCTTCAAGAGAATCGGCCGCGCGTGCGCGAGGCTGACCTGCCCCAGCGCCAGACCGCGGACCATCACCGTGAGCGTCTGAACGCCGGCATTGCCTCCTTGTGCAGCGACGATCGTCATCAGCGCCGCTGCAATTGCCGTGGACTCGATGGTCCCCTGAAACAACCCGATGACGCTCGCGCTCACGCTCGTCGTGATCAGGTTCAGACCCAGCCACGGCAGCCGGCGTCGAATCGTACGGACGGGGGAGTCGAAGACAGGTTCTTCCTGCCCGAGACCGGACAGCTTCGCGAAATCCTCGTTGGCTTCCTCTTCGAGGACGTCCACCACGTCGTCGACCGTGATCCGGCCAAGGAGCGCGCCGCGCGGGTCCGTGACCGGCAACGACAGGAGGTCATACTTTCTGAAGAGTCGAGCGACTTCCTCCTGGTCGGTGTCGACGGTGACCGAGATCACCTGCGGATCCATTACCGCGTCGACCTTCTCTCCCTCTCGCGCGAGAATGAGCCGAGCCAATGGGAGCACGCCCAGCAAATGAAATCGATGATTGACGACGAACACGTTGTGGATGTCGGGCACCGCACCCGCCAGCGTCCGTACGATTTCGATCGCCTCCTCGACCGTGGCGCCTTCCAGTACTGCGGCGTACTCGGACTTCATCAGGCCGCCTGCCGTGTCAGCGGGGTAGCGCAATAGTTGCTGTATCCGCGCGGACAGCGGTCCGGGCAGGCCCTCGAGGATGCTCCGCGCGCGTTCCTTCGACACGGCGGCGAGCAGATCGGCTGCGTCGTCCGAGTCGAGATCCTCCAACATCTGCTGCAGCCGCTCGACCGACAGAGTCTGGACCATCCGCTCGCGAGCGAGCGGCGACACCAGCGTCAGGACTTTTGGCGCAACGTCTGCCGGCAGTGCGCCGAACACTCTGTTCCTGGTCTCGAACTGTTCGAGGACGTTGATCAGTTCTGCCGCATCGGCCGGATGCAGCGATGCGACCGTTTGCTTCAAGTCGTCGTCGGTTCCCGTTTCCGCGACAGCGATCAGGCGCTCAAAGTTGGTCTCTCGTCCGATCGGACTTCCCGCTGTTTCGGTACTCATGGTCATACCCCTGGAGTTCAGGCGGATTCAGAGTACGCATGGATGTGGATCCGACTTTACCAGCACGACGGGGCGGGAGGTCCGGTTGTTTCGACCCTCAGTTCTGGCGAGGGTCAGTCACCTGGAACCGCGCAAGGCTCGCGCTGTTTCTCCAGGAACGTCCATCTCGCGCGAGCAGCGCATCCGCCGAAGCGGGTCCCCAGGTGCCGGCTGCATAGTTGGGAAAGGATTGCGAGACCCGCGTGGCCTGCCAGTTTTGCAGGACCGGTTCGAGGATCTGCCATGACAGGTCGACCGCATCTCGCCGGTTGAAGAGCGTCAAGTCGCCCTGCATCGCATCGAGGAGCAGGGTTTCGTAGGCGGTCGCTGGAAACTCGCCAAACGCATCGCCGTACGAAAAGTCCATCAGCATCTGACGGACGTACATCTCGGGTCCAGGCGCTCTGGCCGCAAGCTTCAAGGAGATGCCTTCATCGGGCTGGATGCGAATGGTCAGGACGTTGGGCTCGATCTGATCCTGCGGCGTATCGCCGAAGAACAGATGCGGGACGCGCTTGAACTCGATGGCGATCGACGTCATCTTCTGCGGCATTCGCTTCCCGGAGCGCAGGTAGAACGGGACGCCGGCCCAGCGCCAGTTGTCGACCATGAACCTGATTGCGGCGAAGGTCTCGGTCGCGGAGTCAGCGGCCACACCCTCCTCGTCGCGATAGCCCGGCACCGGTTGGCCGTTGATCGCGCCGGGCCCGTACTGACCGCGGACGGCGAGCTCTGCGAGCCGTACGGCGTCGATGGGTACGATGGACCGGAACACGTCAGCCTTCCGATCGCGCACGGATTCTCCATGGTGGCGCACCGGCGGTTCCATCGCGACGAGCGCCATGAGCTGCAAGAGGTGATTCTGGAACATGTCCCGGACACACCCCGCCTCTTCGTAGTAGCGGCCCCTGTGCTCGACGCCCAACGTCTCGGCAGCCGTGATCTGCACGTGATCGATGTATTGACGATTCCAGATCGGTTCGATAATCGAGTTGGCAAACCGAAACGCAAGAATGTTCTGGACGGTGTCCTTCCCGAGATAGTGATCGATCCGATAGACCTGATCCTCGTCGAGAACGCTCTGAATCGTCTCACTGAGGCGCTGCGCGCTGACGAGATCGCGCCCGAATGGCTTCTCGATGATGACGCGTGCCCAGGCCGCCCGCGATCCGCCGCGGGCCGCCAGGTCGTACCGGGAAAGGTTCTCGATGATCGTCGGAAAGAAGCTTGGCGCGGTCGCGAGATAGAACAGCCGGTTGCCCGAGCAGCCATGCTCGATGTCCAGTTCCTGCAGCCGTGTGCCAAGCTGCCGGTATCCCTCGGCGTTGTCGAAGTCCGCCGTGATGTAGTGGACGGCCGGCACGAACTCGGCCCAGAGCTTCTTGCGAAATGCCAGAACCTCGGGCGACTGCCTGACCCGTTGCTCGAGCTGCGCCCGGAATTCGCTGTCAATCATCGGCGTCATCGCGTAGCCGACGACCGCAAACCCGGCCGGGAGGAGATCCTGACAATAGAGGTTGTACAGCGCCGGTATCAGTTTCCGGCTGGTCAGGTCACCGCTGGCGCCGAAGATGACCAAGGCACATCCAGTCTCGGGTCGCCGCAGGAACGGCCCGACAGGCGCTGGACCTTCCAATTCAGCCGCGATTGGCCTTTCCATGTCCGTCGACGATCACGCCAGTCAGGCGACGGTCTTGCTCCCTCACCATCCGGTAGAAGCTTACACGCAACTCGAACTGTGTCGCATTCGATCGCCGGGGAGTGGTCGCGGTCTGGCGAGATCGACTCAGTCCATGCCGAGAATTCTGTCGCCGCCGGCAGCGGCAAAGGCTTTCACGGCCAGATCGTGTTCGTGCTCCGCACGGCGGAGTACGGCGACGAACTCCGGCAGACCCCGCACCGAATCGAGCCATTCGTCGGATGCGAGCAGCGGATAGCACCAGAAGCCCGCCCCAGTCGCGCTCTCCAGAACGGCGACGGCCTCGTCCGCGGCGCCCGCATACGCCAATTGGCGAGCGAGATAGTAGAGGCCCTCGGCGTCGCGGAAGCCGGACGAGACGATAGCCTGAATCGCGGTGATCGCCTCGGCCCGCCGACCTTCGAGCAACGCCGCGAACGCTCCGATGATCTGCTGGAGCTTCGGCGGCGCGTGCTTGACCCGGTCCGCAAGGAACTCCAGGGCCTCTGACACTCGACCGAGCGCGACGAGCGAAAAGACCGAAACAACCGGTCCGCCCTGCGTGTTTGCCAGCACCGCGTCGTGCTTGCCCAGCATCCAGAGCGTGTGAATGACCGATGTCTTGACCGCAGGATCGAGACGACGCGCCCGCGCATCCGCTCGCAGTGACGCGCCGAGCAGGCCGCAGTACCGGCAGGCGTAGACGAGTCCGGTAAACAACTCCGGATCGGTGCTGCGACGGCTGGCCTGGCCGAGGAGCCTCACCATCGCGTCGCGGGCGCGACCGGCGTCGATATCCATCTGCGCCGTCAGGTTGTGCGCCAGCGGCAGCTCCGGATTCAATTCGAGCGCGCGCCGCAGTGCGGACTCCGCACGCACCAGGTCGTCATTGCTGCCGCCGCCGAGCTTCGCGATGAGTCGATGCAAGCCGCCGAGCCGCGCCCACGCCGGCGCATACCGCGGATCTGCCTGAACGGCTTGCTGGTAGAGATCGCGCGCGATCGCCCAGCTCCTCGGATCGGACGCCAGCTCGTTGGCGCGAAGGTAATACTCGTACGATCGTGCACTCGCCGGCGCATCGTGCGAGAGCATTCGCTGTTCGCGCGCGGAGAGCGGCAGGGACAGCGACTCGACGATGTGACGAGTGAGATCGTCCTGGAGCTGAAAGACGTCGTTGAGGGTCACTTGCGCTGTGTGAGACCAGAGCAGCCGACCGCTTTGCGCCTCCACGAGTTGCGTAGCCACGCGCACTTGCGCGCCCGCACGCAGCAATGTACCTGTCACGGCCGCGTCGACGTCCAGCTCGGACGCGAGCGTGCTCAGATCGGGTCCGTCCCCCTTGAACCGGGAGGCCGCGAGGGTCGAGCGGACCACGAGCGACTCGAGGCTGCCGAGCGACGCGGTGATGGCGTCGGCGAGGCTGAAAGAGAGAAAGTCGATCTCCGGGTCCGGGCGGAGCATCCGGAACGGCAGTACGATCAGCCGCGTCACCATTCGGGCGGCGGGCGTCTCGCCGGAATCGGCGAGCCGCAGCGCAGCGCGAATCTCCTGCGCCATCGCTGCGGCGTCCGGATAGCGGTCGGTCGGCCGCTTGGCCGTTGCGCGATGGATGATCCGGTCGACGGCCGCGAGAGCGGGTGAGCCACCTACGGACGGAAGCGGCTCGTACATGATGCTGTGGAAGACCTGCGCCGCTGTCTTCCCGGGGAACGCGGCCTTCCCCACCAGCAGCTCGAAGAAAATCGCCCCTGCCGCGAACAGATCGGATCGCGAGTCGAGCGGATCGCCCGTGAGCTGCTCGGGTGACATGTAGTGCGGCGTGCCCATGACCGTTCCGGCAATCGTGATGTCGCCGTGTGTCAGGTCGTCGGCCGCGTGAACCGCGCGGGCCAGACCGAAATCGAGCAGCTTGACGCCGTGTGCCGTGAGAAAGATATTCGACGGCTTCAGGTCGCGGTGCACGAGCCCTCGGGCGTGTATCGCGCCGAGTGCCGACAGCATCGCCATCGTGATGTCGACGCTTTCGGCCAGCGGCAGCGGCCCCAGCGCGAGCCTGGCCGACAGGGACTCTCCCTCGAGTAGCTCCATCGCGATGAAGAGCTCGCCATTCGCCTCGCCCACCTCGTACAACTGGCACACATTGGATGCGACACGCTCGCAGCAGCTCGCGCCTCGCGCCAGAGACGCGCTCGTGACTGCGGATCGCTGCTGGTCCCTCGGACCATCTTGATCGCGACGCGTCGCTGGAGCCGTTCGTCAGCGGCGGCATACACGATCCCCATCCCTCCTTCGCCGAGTTTCGAGACGACGCGATAGTGGGCAATCGTATCAGGCATGGATGGAGCGATTCTACACGGGCCCAAGGCCCACTGGCCGGATCAGAAGCCTTCGGCGTGCGAGTGGCTGTTCCGGCAGCCTTACCCGCTCTGCGGCTTCAGGTCGATGGTGTCGACGTCGGAGCTCCGGCGTACACGCTCGAACAGCATTGTGCGTTGCGAGCAGAGTAGTTTTCTCGTTTCGACGATCACTGCGACTCGTGAAACTCGATCGGTCGTTCCCGCGCCACGTGGTTATCGTCGAGCAACGACGACGAACTCGCTTGGATCGCTCCCGGCGTTGCTGAGCGTGTACAAGGCATTCGCCGGCAGCACGCGCACGTCGCCGCGGCGCACACGCACGGCCCGCGAATACCACGATTCAGCGGACCAGATGTAACCGCCGCGCAGATAGACGACGATGGTGTCGTTCTGATCGATACAAAAAGGGTCGACGAGCGTTGTGGCCGGATGCCGCTCCTTTGTGACGCTCAGACCGGGCCTGTCAATGAGCGTCTGCGACTTGACGGGCTCGTAGCCATAGAGCGGCCAACCGCTCGCTGACATCGGCCATACCGCGCTGCCGCTGGCCGCGTATGCTGGAGGTACCCACGGCGCTGCCACGCCCCGGACGGCGGGTTGTTTGAACTGAATCATCACCGCCTCGAACCGCGTGGGGCCCTGGTTCTCCAAGTCGATCCGGCCGGGCTCCTGCCACGCCGCTTCTGCCTTCGGCATGCGGCCATTGAGGTCCGCGGTGAGAAACACAATTACTGCACCTGACGAGGACTCGGCCGTCGTGCGCTGTCCCGGAGACAGGATCACACGAGCGACACGCACGGCTTCGTTCTCCCATTCGACGTTGTACGGCGGAAAACCCGGTTGTCGAGCGGAGGGCGGCTGCTGCAGAAGACCGACGTTGAAGGCGAGAATCGGTACGATCGCGAAAGTCCCCATATTTCACGTTCCTGTGGTCGGCGGATGATCAGGTCCTTGCACGAGAGCACTGCCCGTGAGTCTGATCCTCCGCCAATGCTTGCCATTTCATCGACCGACCTCAAAAGCTCACGCGTACTCCGAACTGCGCCGCTCTCGGCAATCCGGTGCCCGTCGGGATCGACGGTCGCACCGCGCCGAAGCTGCCGAAGGTCGTGGGGATGAGACTACCGTTCGGCAGCCTCGATACGCCCGCCAGCACCGGGCTCCCGTTGGCATCTCGAAGTCCGCCGTCCGACGTCAGGGTGAATCCCGTAGGCAGCGTGCTCAACGTGGGCAGTATGCCACTGAAGGGTGTCGATGGCAGTCCCAGAGGGCCAACCAGATTGGAAATGTTGAACACGTTGAAGACCTGCGCGGTCGCTTCGATTCTCATGCGACCCGGCAGCTTCAGCACGTACGAAAGCTGGACGTCGGTCGAGATGAACGAATCATCGAAGCGCGTCCCGTCCGGCAGCTCCACCCCATAGGGAAGCCGTTGGTTGCGCGGGTTCAACGTTCCGGCGAGCGTGCGATTGTAGTTACGGATCGCGGCGTTCAGTGCGCCGACGTCGGTAATCTCTCGCCCCAGCGAACCGCGGCGTGTTCCCGGCAGCAGGTCGCCGTTGATCCCGTCGCCGTTGAGGTCGGCCGAGCCGACGAGAATCGACGCCGGTACGCCGCTGTACATTGTCGTGATCGACGAGAGCCGGAAACTCTTTGGAAGTTCAACGATGCCGTTGAAGGTCAGGCGGTGCCGGCGATCCAACGGAGCGGTCCCGAAGTTCGCCTGCACGTCGCGATTGACGAGCGTGCCACCCCCCAGCCCGAGGCCGTCCGCGGTTGTCGTTTCCAGCTTCGACAACGCGTAGCCGACGCTGAACTGATAGTGGTGTGACATGCGCTTATCGACCTTCATCGTCAAGGCGCGATACCGCGAGTAGCCGTTCGACGTAACGACCGTGATGGTGTTCGTAGGCGGCCGTCCGTCGCCGAGCGTGATGGGCGCGCCGTTGCCGGGGAAGAAATTCGCCGCGTCGAGATCGCGCATGAACTCGTGCTCCGTGCGGCTATAAACGTAGTTGACGTCGATTACGCTCCCGAACGGCAGCTCGCGCTGGATTCCGGCGTTGAACTGTTTGGAGTAAGGGGTCTGGAGCTCGTTGTTGATGACGAGGCCCGTGCGCGTGATGTCCAACGTCGGTGTGGTCGAGGCCGGCGCCGCGACGTAGACGGCCTGCCCCTCGAGAATGATCGGAATGGCGCTGCCGAGTCTCGTGCCGGAAGCAAGCGCCGGAGAGAAGTCGAAGTCGACAACGCCGTCGCGGTTGAAGTCCTGCGGCCCGCCGGTCGGTGAGCCGGCGGTGAGCGTGATCGTGTCGTTGCCGGAGTTGAACGGCGCGATCGACGCCCGCTCGTTCGTGACCAGATTGCTGACGCGGAGCGCGTAGTAGATGCCCGCGCCGACGCGGATCGATGTCTTGCCGTTGTTCCAGGGATCCCACGCAACTCCGCCGTGCGGAGTGATGTTGTTGTGATCGATAGGCGTTGCGTCTGTGCCGCGCGGCAGGAGTGGCTGGACGATCACCGGCTTGTCCAAATCGTTATCCAGCGGATGCGTGTCGACCTCGTACCGCGCGCCATAGTTGACCATCAGGCTCGGCCGCATGCGCCACGTGTCCTCGACGTAGCCTGAAATACGGGTGTTGCGGTGTGCGTTGTCCGGCGTGCCTGGAATGCGCTTGCCGTTCTTGTTGCCGACCGCCACGTTGATGAACGGCTGGTTGACGATGTCCGCCGGATTGCGCGAGGCGGGCGAGATCACGTTGAACGTCGGGAACCCCGAGACGTAGTTCGTCACGCGAACACGGTAGCGGACGATGTCGGCGCCGCCGCGGATCGTGTGGCTGCCGAGCGCGTAGGTGAGATCGTCCCGAAACTGTCCGAACAGCTCGAACGTGGACTGCGGCGTAATGTTGTCCGGCCCCGTGATCAGTCCGCCATCGTCGGTGACCACGCGCACCCCTTCGAGCCCGGCAATGCCAACCGCCTGTGCCTGTGCGTCGGGGCGCAGCACGCGGTTCTTGAAATCTGTAATCGCGGCACGGAAGCTGTTCGTGAGCCTCGCCGTCAGGACCGTGTCGAGTCCCCCGGCAACCTGGTTCGTGGTGTTGGAATTGATGTTCCCGCTCGACGGCAGCCGATTGCCCCCGAAGTTGCCGAGACTCGAGTTGTGATCGCGGCTCCATCGCACGAAGACGTCGTGCTTCTGCGACACGCGCCAGTCGCCTCGAAGCGTCGTGGAGAGCAGGTCGAAAGGCGCCGTGTACGATGTCAGATCCGGGAAGTACGGTGTGCTGATCCCGATCGCGGCGCTTTCGTTCGTCTTCTCGACGTTGGCGAACCAGAACAGGCGGTCCTTGATCGCCGGGCCTCCGACGTGTCCGCCATATTGCTCGCGATCGAAGTCGGGAGCAGTGGCTGCAAAGCTCGGCCGCGCGGCGTAATCCGAACCGCGGCCGAAGAGAAAGCCGCTGCCATGGAGGTCGTTGGCGCCGCGCTTGGTGATGATGTTGATCGCGCCCGTCGCACTCAGGCCCGCCGACGGATCCGAAGAGGAGACCGACACCTGGAATTCCTGGATGCTGTCCTGCGAGATGTTGAGCGTGGTCGTCCCGACGTGCTCGTCGACAGCGTCGATCCCGTCGATTGTGATGCGCGCCTCGCGGCCGTTGCGGCTTCCAATCGACACCCCGGTGTAGCGACTCTTGGTGGGATCGAACGCGGCCCCCTGTTGAATCTCAACGCCGGGCTGCACCCGCGCGAGCTCGAGGTAGTTGCGTCCGTTCAACGGCAGCTCGTTGATTTGTCTCAGGTTCACGACCCCGCCGACGGTCGTCTGCGACGTGTCAACGGCGGCGCTCGCGCCGGTGACTTCGACGCTTTCGGTCACGGCCTGGACCGTGAGAGCGGCATCGACGCGGGTGGTTTGGCCGACCTCGACGACCACGCGCGGGACGCTGAACTCGGCGAATCCCTGGGTGGTGATCTTGAGCAGGTACTCGCCAGGCTTCAGTGTGGCGATCGTGAAGAATCCTTGGCTGTCCGAGGTGCTGCTCCGAGTTGCCCCGGATGATAACGAGGTGGCACTGACCGTCGCGCCAGACACAAACGCCCCGCTTGGATCGGTGACCACTCCCGAAATGCTTCCGACGGGTGCCTGCGCGAGCGCTGGCGACGTTGCGATCGCGAGCGTGACAAGTGTTGCAGCCGCGATCAGCAGCGCCTGCGGCGCAGAACTGAGCTTCGAGCCGGCGGGCGTCATGGTTGGCCTCCGCGAAAAGACGGAAAGAGAGCGCACGAGTCCAGCGAGCGATTATCGACGTGAGACCGCGGCGACTGTCAAGGAAGTTGGGACGAATTGCTGAGTGCCCGGCGGGCGCGCGAAGGAAGCGCCTGGATCGCGACGAGGCTGAAAGGCAGCCTTCGTTGCGATTGTGAGACTGCTACTTGACTACTCGTTGGAAATAAATGTTCGAATCACGCGATCGCATATTGATCAGGTTCGGCGGGTCGGTGCTCGCATCGTTGTCTTCCTCCGCGTTCGCCGCCGCATTCACGTCGCGGTTGTCAGTCCAGACGATGAACGCATCGCTCGGCGTGGCAGCCATCGAGATGTAGTCGCCGATGAATGGCGTGATCGCTTTGATCGAACCGTACGTAAGCGGATTGAAGGTCTGGCCGGTGACACGAATCTCGGGGCTGAAGACGAGGCTCGCGGCCGCAGTATCCGCCTGTGAGTAGAACACGTCCATGCCGGCCGTGATCGGTCCGTCCGGATTGAATGTCGGCTCGTTGCGGCTGTCGTACCACGCAACAGACAACCTCCCGCCCGCAGCGGCGAGGAACGGCATGATTTGGTGGTGGCTGGCCAGAGAGTGCGGGCGGACCGGGGGATCCCAGGTTGCGCCGTTGTCGGTCGAACGGCTTACGGCGATGTCTGCTC
>JBKPCD010000243.1:0-28694 GCA_046727175.1 Acidobacteriota bacterium
GTTCTGGATCGACTACGAGAAAGGTGGGATGCTCATCCTGCCGACGTTTCTCGGAGTCAACCTGATCATCATCGCGGCAAGGCTCCTCTTTATGAACCTGTCGATTCGGGAAAGCGAACGGGCCAGGCAGCGGCGTCTCACGGAGTTCGAAAAGTGACCAGCCACGGCGGACCCGCGCTGATCTTCGACCTCGACGGCACTCTCGTCGATACGGTCTACGCTCACGTGTTCTCCTGGCAGCGCGCGCTGGCGGAAGCGGGGATGGCCGTGGACGCCTGGAAGATTCACCGGCGCATCGGGATGAGCGGTGGCCTCTTCACGCGCGCGGTTGCGCGCGAGCTCGGTCACGGCATCAGCGGCGAGGAGGCCACCGCCCTCCAGCGTCGTCACGGCGAGCTCTTTGCCGAAGTCCTGCCGCGCCGCCGGCCGCTGCCAGGTGCGCCGGAGCTGCTGCGTGCGCTGCGAGACGCGCGGGTGGCGCACGGGATCGCGACGTCCGGTCGGCGACCTGAGATCGATGAGTCGCTGGCTGTTCTTGGCATCGGATCCGAGACGATCGTCGTCGAACGCGGGGACGTGGCGCGGGCAAAGCCGGCCCCAGATCTGTTCCTGAACTGCCAGCAACGGCTTGGCGTTCCGGTCGAAGACTGCTACGTCGTCGGCGACGCCGTGTGGGATCTCCTCGCGGCCAGACGTGCTCGCATGCTGTGCATCGGGCTGTTGAGCGGCGGTTACGGCGAGGACGAGCTCACGCGCGCCGGGGCGTTTCGCGTTTATCGCGACGCCCAGGAGCTGCACGCGTCGCTGGACGAGCTCGGGATCGTAACTTGAAGGGGGACAGGTGCTGCTGTTCGTTCGGCATCTCGTCGCGATTCTCGTGCTGCCGATGACGATGGCGGTGTTCGTGCCGATTTGGATTGCGCGTCAGAATCGCGTCACGCTCGAGGCGCCGCACGGATCAGTCGGGATCCTGACCGTGGCGCTCGGCGCGGTTCTCCTCATTGTTGGGTTCGTGCTGTTTATTGCATCGCTGCGCCGCTTCGCTGTGGAGGGTCGCGGGACGCTGGCGCCATGGGACCCTCCGCGGCGGCTCGTCGTTCGCGGGCCCTACCGATTCGTGCGCAATCCAATGATCTCCGGCGTGATTTTCCTCCTGTTTGGCGAAGCCGCCATGCTGCGCTCGCCTCCGCACGCGATGTGGGCCGCGACCTTCTTCGCGATCAACATTATTTACATTCCGCTGCTGGAAGAGCCCATGCTCGAGATGCGATTTGGAGACGAGTACCGGCAATACTGCCGGCACGTGCGGCGGTTCATCCCACACTTGAAGCCGTGGACGTCGGGGGAGAACACAGACAGAATCTAGAATTCAGAATCTAGGGTGATCGCGATCGCTCTGACTTCTAGCTTGTAGCTTCTGACCGCGTCAGTTCATGCGGTGGTCGTCCTGCTGTCGACAGTCCTCGTGCAACAGGAGTGCTGCGAGCATCGCTGCGAGGAACGCGTTGGCGGGCAGGACGAGTCCCGTCTCCCAGAGGCTCTGCAACGCGACGGCTCCCAGCCCGCACGCAGCGCCCGCTCTGATCCACAGCACCGGCGTCCGGTCGCGGCTGAGTGCGGCGACGCCGGATCGCACGAACGCGCGCAGTCCGAGCGCGAATGGCACCACGAGCAGCAGACCTCCCTCCGCCGCGATCTGCAGGAAATGATTCTGCGCCTGGTTGAAGTACACGGCGCGATCGCTCTGCTGATAGACCATCATTGCTGTTCGGTAGGTGCCCGCCCCGGTTCCCGTCAGCCAGAAATCCCGGATGACGGGCAGCGTCTCGCGCCAGATCGTGAGGCGGCCCGTCAACTCCGCGGAGGCACCACCGACCCGATTCGCGATGGTATCGATTTCGGCGGGTCCAAAGGCAACACAGACGAGCAGCGCCGCCGTGCCCAGCAGAAACACGCGTCGATCGCCGGAGATGTGACGTCCGGTCAGGAAAGTGGCAACCGCGCCCGAAGCGACGAGCGCCAGCGTGCCGGAACGGGAGACCGACAGCAGCAGCGCGAGCAGCATGAACCCCGCGCAAACCGTGAGCCACGCGGCGCGCTGGTCGATCACGTATTGCACCCTCGCGCGCGGGGTGATCGTCAGGGGACCTTTCTTCCCTTCCATCTCGATATGCGCAGCCAGGTACCCGACCGTGACCGGAAGCGCCATGATCACCCACGTCGCGAAATGATTCCGGTTGATGAACGGGCCAAACGGCAGCGGACCTGCACCGGACGTCGCAAACAGCCAGTAGATGTGTCGGCCGCCGGTTGTCGCTTGCGCGATCGCCAGGCACGAGACCACGAACCCTGTGATACCCAGCGCACGGAGGGTGCGTCGGACTCCACCGCGGCCGTAGCTCGCTCGGGCGAAGAAAAACGCGGCGATGGCGCCCGCCGACACGGCCAGCGCCCATTCCGTGTCGGTCGCACGGATCGAGAGCGGTCTGATGGTGAATGCGGCTCCCGGCGTCAGTGAGAGGGCGGATCGGAGCGCGAACCAGTGCGGCGACAGGACGCCACCGACGACGGCCGGCAGCGGGACAAGCTGCGCAGCAGCGCACACAATCAGAGCAACGAGCGCCTTGTCGAGCGGGCCCTCGAGTACGGGCCGTGCGACGACCGCGCACGCGATCGCGAACAGGCCGAGCGGAATTGCCGTCGTCGAATTCCTGCCGCCGAATGCTGCGAGCGGTACGAGTAAGAGGAAGAGGAGAATCGCGACTCGTCCTCGCGACTCCGATCGACGCCGAACGACGGAAATGGTAGTGGTTTTGATGGTGGTAGCCGGCCTTCGCTCACGCTATCAGGCCGCTGAAAGGCGCGGCCAGCGAGGTTCTCCGGTTCCAAGTTCCGGGTTCTCTGTTCCGGGTTCGCGGTTCTACGCGGTAATCCAAACCCAAGAACTGGGAACTGGGAACCGAGAACCGGGAGCCTCGGGCGGGATGCGTTTTCAGCATCCTGCCCCTGTGCTATTGCGGGCTGGCCGGCAGCCCACTGGAGCCGATAGCCGTTAGTCCGAGCCGCGCCGCCGCCGCGAGTGCGTCGCTCGCCGCGTTCCCGAAGAAACCCGGGAACCATGGCGCCGCCGCGCCGAGCCGCACGGACATCGAATGCGTCCGTCCAGGCTCGACGCTGAACAGCTTTCCAATCGCGCGGATCCCACCACGCTCGGTCACCACCTCGATCACGTACGCACCTGCATTCACGTTCTCGATCCGGAATTCTCCGTTCGTGTTCGTGACGGCCATCCCAATAACAAGTCCGGTGTGCACGTCGCGGAGCCGAACTCTCTCTTCCACAAGCGGCGTGTTGTCGGCATTCCAGGCATGACCCACGATTTCGCCCTGCGTCGACGCGTTCTCGCTCTGGACCGCCGTCGAGTGCTGGAGAGCTGTGTGTGCAGCCAGGCGCTCAGAGGCACGCGCCGGGATCATGACGAGCAGTACAACGAGCGTTGCTGTCGTGAAGGGTCGCATCGAGTAAGCCAGCGCTGAGTCGCGCGGGCGATTGCCGGCGCGGGTACTGTAATCGAGCCCGCGCGACAGGACAAGCTGTCTGTGGTTCTGTGCGGCGGGACACCCTCCGTTGGACCGGCTGTTCGGCGGTCGAGATCGGACGACATGATCGCGCGTGATAGAATTTTCCGCCCGATTCGGCTCGCGTCGTTCACTGGGGACGATGCGTCCACGGACGATTGCGTCAACTTCGCGACACGCCAATGAGCCGAGCGCTCGATGCCCTGACGTCCTCTACGCTGAAACACCTTCGTGAACACTGGTGGAACGACTCGTTCACGGACTTCCTCCAAGAAACGCTGCGGCCCAGACCAGGGAAGCGAATCCTGGACGTTGGTTGCGGAACCGGCACCGCCGAGATCAATCTCTCCCGCTTGCGCTTGTCGCAGATACAGTTCTTCGGTGTCGATCTCGCTGTCGATCGCGTCAGGGCGGCCGCCACAGCGACACGCGGGATCAATGCTCGCGTCTCCTACGCGGTCGCGGACGCGCGGAGGTTGCCGTTCGGCGCGGCCGTGTTCGACTCCGCGTACTGCGTTGCCGTGTTGCAGCACATTCGCGAGGTTTCACTGGCGCTCGGCGAGCTTGCTCGCGTCACCAGGCCGGGGGGCCGCATTCTCGTCGTTGAGCCGGACAACGCCGCGCGGTACTGGTTCAGCTCGGTGCCGAGCGGCATGCAGGCGTTCGAACTGGGCCGCCGGTTTTTCATAGGACTCGGATCGGCTCGAGGCGATTCGCCGGCAGCGCCGGTCGGGCCGCTCATACCGGGGATGTTCGACGCGACTGGCATCGACCCCGTTTCCGTGCGCCTCTTTCCGGTCTCGGTCGCACATCTCGGAATGCCAGACCCTGCAGTTTGGACGGCACGTCGCGAGGCCGTTCGCGAAGCGATGGCCAAAGCCCCCGACGAATCGCTGCGCCGGCTGGGCGCGGACTACCTGAAGGCGATCGACCAATACGCCCGAGACGCCGAAGCCGCGGGTCCGTCGTTCGTCGAGATCCAGAACACGATGCTCTTTGCCACCGTCGGACAACGGAAAGAGTGAAGTCGGTAGTTCGGTGGCTCGCTCAATGCCGGGATTCGGGATTCGGGATTCGGGATTCGGGTTCGGGATTCGGGGTTCGGGGCTCGGGGTTCGATTCGAGATTCGAGGATGCCAGGATTCAGGGATTCGGTGATGAGGGATTCAGGATCAGGGATTAGTGATTAGGGATTCAGAGGGCTGGCGCGGCTGGGACGAGTACGCGCCGTTTTACGACTGGGAGAACGCGCGAACCGTCGCACGGCGCGACGTCTCATTTTGGCAACGGCTTGCGGCCGCGCAAGACCGCCCGGTGCTGGAGCTCGGATGCGGCACCGGACGGATCGCGGTGCCCGTCATCAAGACTGGTGCGTGCCTGGTCGGTGTGGATCGATCCGCGGCGATGCTCGCTCGTGCGCAAAAACGAGTGAGGCGCGCGGGCATCGCCCGTCAGGCGCTGCTCGTGCGTGCTGACATCCGCGCATTGCCGTTCAGGCGCCGGAGCGGCTTCGGCCTCGTCATGGCTCCCTATGGCGTTCTCCAATCGCTGACGCGCGAGCGCGATCTGCAGGCGACGCTCGACTCGGTCGCGCGCGTGCTCCGTCGTGATGCACTCTTCGGCATCGACCTCGTGCCAGACCTTCCGCGGTGGTCCGAGTATCACCGGCGCACGAGCCTGAGAGGCCCGAATGGCCGCCGCTCGACGCTGACGCTGATCGAGTCCGTGCGCCAGGATCGCCGCCGTCGGCTCACGGTCTTCGATCAGGAGTATGTCGAGCATCGTGGACGCGAGCGGCGCACACACCGATTCGCGCTCACGTTCCGCACCCTTTCCGTTCAGCAGATGTCCAGACGGCTCGAGAAGGCCGGCTTCACCATTCAGGCGGTGCTGGGCGATTACGAGGGCGGTCCGTGGGACGAGCGCGCTGACGTCTGGATCATCCTGGCGAGACGAGTTTGACTGGATGACGACGGTAGTCAGGGACGCCGCTTGCTGTTGGGAGGCAGAGAAACGCCGAGGAGCCGAGTGACCGCCCTCGGCGAATCTCTGCCCTCCTGCGATCTCTGCGTCTGCAAGTGCCGCTGTCTGCCACACATGCCCGCGATGCCACGGCCGGCGGAGGTATGATACGATTCGACGTCTTTTTTCTGCGCAATTCTGGGAGTCTCCACCATGTCCGGCCATTCCAAATGGCACACGATCAAGCACAAGAAAGGCGCCGCTGACGCGAAGCGCGGCAAGATTTTCACTCGCATCATCAAGGAATTGACGGTCGCCGCGCGAAGCGGCGGCGGCGATCCGGATGCGAATCCGCGGCTGCGCACGATCGTTGCGGAAGCCAAGTCGGTGAACATGCCGGCTGACAACATCAAGCGCGCGATCCAGCGCGGCACCGGTGAGTTGCCTGGCGTCACGTACGAGGAAGTCACGTACGAAGGCTACGGCCCGGGCGGTGCGGCGCTCATCATCGAGGCGCTGACCGATAACAAGAACCGGACCGTCGGCGAGATTCGGCACCTGCTCTCGAAGCATGGCGGAAATCTCGGTGAATCCAACAGCGTCGCCTGGATGTTCGAGAAGAAGGGCTATGTCGTTGTCGAGAAGAGCAAGGCGCGGGAGGAGACGTTGATAGACGCGGCGCTCGACGCCGGCGCCGACGACATGCGCGACGATGGCGACAACTGGGAGATCGTGAGTGCACCCGACGCGTTTCAACAGGTCGTGGACGCGGTCAAGAAGCTCGGGATCGAGCCGGCCGCGGCCGAAGTCGCGATGCTCCCGCAGAACTACATCAAGCTGGAAGGCAAGACCGCGCAGCAGATGATCAAGTTGATGGAGGTCCTCGAGGAGCACGAGGACACCAAGAAGGTCTGGTCGAACGCCGACATCGAGGAGAAGGAGATCGAGGCCTCATTGGCGTGAAGATCTTCGGGATCGATCCCGGTTCTCGGCGCACCGGTTACGGCTGCATCGAGCGGATTGGCAGCCGGCACCGACTCGTCATCTGCGGCTCGCTCACCGGTCCGACGCGGGCCGCATTTCCCGATAAGCTGAAGGCGATTCACAACGGCTTGCGCATGCTGCTGGCGCAGCATCGGCCCGACTGCGTTGTCGTGGAGAATATCTTCCATGCGCGCAACGTGCGCAGCGCGCTCAAACTGGGGCACGCGCGCGGCGTCGTGCTGCTCGCCGCGGCCGAAGCGGGTATTCCGGTTGCCGAGTACTCGCCGGCGGAAATCAAGCGCGCCGTCGTCGGCTACGGCCGCGCGGAGAAGCACCAGGTGCAGCAGATGATCAAGCTGCTGCTCGGCCTCGAGACCGCGCCGGCGCCGCACGACGTCGCCGACGCCCTCGCCGTGGCGATCTGTCACCTCCACAGCGCGACGCGCGTCATCGCGTCTCGCGGCCGTGCCGAACCTCACGCGTCCACACTGCGAAGCTGGAGGCAGTACCGGCCGTGACTCCGCTTTCATGATCGCGCGTCTTCGCGGGACGCTCGTCGAGAAAACGCCAGGGCGGATCATCGTCGAGGTCGGCGGCGTCGGTTACGAAGTGCAGGTGCCGCTCACGACGTTTTACCCCCTGGGGGATGCCGGCTCCGACGTCGTGCTGCGCGTGCACACGCACGTCCGCGAGGACGTGATCGCCCTTTACGGGTTTGCGACGCCACTCGAACACGATCTCTTCGAGCGGCTGATTGCGATCAACGGCATCGGACCGAAGCTGGCGCTGGCGGTACTGTCGGGAATCGAGCCGCTCGATCTCATCGCTGCGATCCGGCGTCAGGACGTCGCGCGGTTGACCGCGATCCCGGGGATCGGCAGGAAGACGGCGGAGCGGATCGGTCTCGAGCTGAAGGATCGACTCCCGGTCGTCGTCGAGACCATGGGGCGCGCGGAGCCGTCGCCGGAGGATCACTTGCGCAGCGATTTGCTTTCGGCGCTGATCAATCTCGGGTATCAACGTGCGCCAGCCGAGAAGGCAATCGACAAGGTTCTCGAGGATGCGCCCGATGCGGGATTCGAGCAGACGCTCAGGAACGTGCTCAAGGCTATGATGAGGGGGTGAGAGCGCTGTCGCCGATTGGCGGAGGGGACGGAGAGCACGGAACAAGCATTCACCAAGGAGCTCCGGAGCACACGGAGTTCATTTTTTGGAGCTCAGGGTTCACTTGTGTTGCTGTAGGGCGGGGTCTTCAGACCCCGCCCTGTTCGGGCCTGAAAGTCCACTCAATATGCAAACACAAGTGAATCGCCGGGGATCAGGGTTCATTACCAACAGAATTTGCTCCGTCAACTCCGTGCTTCCGCGGTGAACGCTTTGTCTGTGTCCTCCGTCTCCTCCGCAAGCGGCGGGTAGCAGCAGGGTTCTCCAATCATCGATGAACGATCGCCTGGTCACAACCGCGCGTGTCGAGGAAGACGCTCAATACGAAGCAGGGCTGCGCCCGCGGACGCTGGCCGACTACATCGGTCAGGATCGCGTGCGCGAGAACCTCCAGGTGTCGATTGCGGCGGCGCGACAGCGCGGCGAAGCGCTGGACCACGTCCTTCTGTACGGTCCTCCGGGGCTGGGCAAGACGACGCTGGCGTACGTGATCGCGAATGAGCTGACCGTGCCGATTCGGTCGACCGCGGGACCGGTCATCGAGAAACCGGGCGACCTCGCGGCGATCCTCTCGAATCTTCAGGAGCGCGAGGTGCTCTTCATCGACGAAGTGCACCGCATGAGCCCGGCCATCGAGGAAATCCTCTACCCCGCGATGGAGGATTACGAGCTCGATATCATGATCGGTCAAGGTCCGAGTGCACGATCCGTGAAAATGCCGGTGCAGCAGTTCACGCTCATCGGTGCGACGACGCGAACGGGACTGTTGACGTCGCCGCTTCGCGCGCGCTTCGGCATCGTCCATCGCCTCGACTTCTACACGGATTCCGACATCCGCGAGATCGTGCGTCGATCGGCCGGAATCCTCGGCGTGCCGATTGACGACCACGCGGCGAACGAGATCGCGCGGCGCTCGCGCGGGACGCCGCGTGTGGCCAACAGGCTGTTGCGGCGCGTGCGCGACTACGCTCAGGTCAGGGCCGACGGGCGAATCACCCTGGACGTCGCCGATCGCGCGCTGAAGATGCTCGAAGTCGACCAGCACGGGTTCGACGAAATCGATCGCCGCCTGCTGCGGACGATCATCGACAAGTTCAGTGGTGGTCCCGTCGGCGTCGGCAGCCTTGCAGCCGCGTTGAGCGAAGAACGGGATGCAATCGAGGATATCTACGAGCCGTTCCTGATTCAGATCGGATTCCTCGATCGCACGCCTCGCGGCCGCGTCGCCACGGCCCGCGCGTATGAATACTTCGGCCTGACCGCGCCAGGGAGGGATCGTTTGTGGTAAACGTGCCGTCCGTGCAGAGCACCGTTGTCCCGAGCTTTGGGTTCGCGAAGCAGCTTCGGCCGGTCAAAATCGCGGGTCTCGCGACCTACGTCCCGCCTCGGCGTCTCACCAATGCGGATCTCGAGAAAATGGTCGATACGAGCGACGAATGGATCCAGCAGCGTACGGGGATCCGCGGGCGCCACGTCGTCGATCAGGGCACCGCGACGTCCGACCTCGCCAGGGAAGCCGCGCTCGGCGCGCTGCGGCAGGCCGGCGTGCCGCCCGACGACATCGGCTTCATCGTCGTGGGGACGACGACGCCGGATACGATTTTTCCGAGCACCGCGTGCATCCTGCAGGACAAGATTGGTGCGCATCATGCGTGGGGATTCGATCTCGGGGCGGCGTGCTCGGGTTTTCTCTACGCGCTCACGACGGGCATGCAGATGGTTGCGAGCGGCGCGCACGATCACGCGCTCGTCGTCGGCGCCGATGTCATGTCGAGCATCCTCGATTACACGGATCGCACGACCTGCGTGCTCTTCGGTGACGGCGCCGGCGCGGTCGTGCTCTCGCCCGCAGCGGATGGCGACGGAGCGATCATCGATTTTGCGCACGAGATCGACGGGAGCGGCGGCCCGGCGCTGTGCATGCCGGCCGGCGGCAGCCGTCTCCCGGCGAGTCACGAGACCGTCGACCGGCGGCTGCACTACGTCAAGCAGGATGGCCGAGCGGTCTTTAGATTCGCTGCCCGCAAGACGGAAGAGATCTGCCGGCGTGTGCTGAGTCGGCATCAGCTCGATCCGACACAGATCGACTTGTTCGTCTCGCACCAGGCCAACCGGCGAATCATCGAGGCCGCAGCGGAGCGGCTCGCGCTGCCGGAATCGAAGGTGGTCATCAACCTCGCGGACTACGGCAATACGACGGCTGCCACCGTGCCGCTCGCGCTCGCTGATGCAGTGAAGGACGGACGATTGAAAAAGGGAGATCTCGTGCTTCTCGCGTCGGTTGGGGCGGGCTTCACCGTTGGCGCTGTTTTGTTGCGCTGGTCTTTCTAGTAACTCACGTCAAGGGAAAATGGAAAAGGGAAAAGGGAAAGCGCACACGGCCGCACGTTCCGTCCACTCCCTTGTCCCTTTTCTCTCTTTCCCTTATCCCTTTTCCCTTTTCCCTTGACTCGATCACAAATCTTCCTCCTCTCTCCCGCGCACTGCGGCGGCAATCGCGCCCGGATCATCATGTCGGAGCGGGCGACGTTCGAGCTGGCCGTG
The DNA here is from genome assembly GCA_046727175.1 of Acidobacteriota bacterium. GTDB lineage: Bacteria > Acidobacteriota > Vicinamibacteria > Vicinamibacterales > 2-12-FULL-66-21 > JBKPCD01. Next base: position 10,233 of record JBKPCD010000243.1, read on the forward strand.
CGGCTGCGTGACCAGGGGGCGCCCATTGGCGAGGTGTTCAGTTTCCTGAGCGGACTGTACTTCCGCGGGAAGCTCGCGTACGCACGAGCGTTCGCGAGGCCTCCCGAGCCCGACTCGCCCATCTCCGGCGCAGGAGCGTTCGTCATCACGCCAACCGCCGGGCTCCGCTCGATCGATACCCCCGTCACGCTCGCCGCCATCCGCGCGTTCGCGAAGGTCGACGTCGACGCGGGGAATCCGATCTACCGCCGGCCGCTCGAGAAAAGCGCGCGCGCAATCGCGTCGGATATCGGTCCCGACTGTCAGGTCGTGCTGCTCGGCAGCATCGCGTCGTCGAAGTACGTCGACGTGCTGCAGTCGATCTTCCGAACCCGGCTCCTTTTTCCAGCGGATTTCGTCGGACGCGGCGACATGAGCCGTGGCGGCCTGATGCTGCGATGCGCCGCGTCGGGCGACGAGCTGCACTATGTCCCCGTCGCCGGTGCGGTTCGCCATGGACAACGTCCGCCAAGACTCGATCCCGCGACGAGAGTGAAAGATCCTACGCTCAGCATTTCATACAGGAGATCACGAGTTCAGGAGACCCGATAATTTTGAATCCGTACCAGGCCGCTGACAAAAGACGGCCCGATGGGAAATGGCAAAAGGAAGATGGCAAAATGTATAGCATTTTCGCATTTCCCATCTTCCATTTCCCATTCAGGATGCGTTTTTCGGCATCCTGCCTACTGATTGGAATCCTCCTGATCTCGTGACCTCCTGTTCTCACAGCCGCCGCAGTACCGCGGAGCATCTCCTGATCTCGCACTGCTAGAATGGCCCGCGTGGCGCGCGCGCTCGTGATCCCGCGCTCGGGAAATGCGGTCCTGAACGTGCAGGGTCGCGAAGTCCGCCTGACGAACCTCGACAAATCGTTCTGGACCGACCCCAGGATCACGAAAGGCGATCTCATTCAGTATTATGCTGACGTCGCGCGGGTCCTCCTTCCGCACATTCGCGACCGGGCTATGGTGATGAAGCGGTATCCGCACGGCGCCTCGGGCGAATTCTTTTTCATGAAGCGCGCGCCTGTGCCGAGGCCCGCCTGGATTCGAACGTGCACGATCGAGCACGGCTCGGGCAATGTTATCGACTTTCCCGTCATCGACGATCTCCCCTCGCTCCTGTGGCTCATCAACCTCGGCTGCATCGACTTGAACCAGTGGTATGCGAGGTGCGACGATGTCGATCGCCCCGATTACGTGCACTTCGATCTGGACCCCGGCGAAGGCGCGAGCTGGGAGGCCGTTCTCGAGTGCGGCCGGATCGTGCACGAGGCGCTCGACACCCTGAAGATGAAGTCGGTGGTCAAGACGACGGGATCGAGAGGGCTGCACGTCTACGTCCCAATCGTGCGGGGACCAGCGCAGAAGGAGGTCTGGACGTTCGCGAAGGCGCTCGCCCTGGAGCTCGCGAAGCGCAACCCGACGGTGATGACGGCGGAATATCGAGTCGCCAAACGGCCTCGCGGCCGGGTGCTCGTCGACTACAACCAGAACGCGTGGGGTCAGACGCTGGCGTCCATCTATTCCGTGCGGCCGCGGCCGCGCGCACCGGTGTCGACGCCGGTGACGTGGAAGGAAATCGACCGTGGCATTCGCATCGAAGACTTTCGGATCGACAATGTGCCGGCGCGCGTGGCGCAAGTAGGGGACCTGTGGAACCCACTTCTGCAGAAACGGGGACGGGTAGATCTCGGAACGTACGTCTGAGTTCTTTCGACGGCCGGAGAGGAACAGAAGGTTAGAAGAACAGGAGAAGTTCTTGTCTCCTGATCTCCTGATCTCCTGATCTCCTGTAAGTGATCTCCTGGCCTCGCGGCCCGGATCAAGCAACTACCGGTTAGGAGAAGACGATGAGCACGAGGCGTAAACGCATCAATCACATGGTCTACTCCGGCGTCTTCGCAGGGATGCTGTCGGGTTTGCTGATTGCGTCGGTCGGTCGGCCGGACGCCCGCCAGGTCGCCAACGGCACCGTCTCGATCGACAACGACGACCTCGGCGGTGTGGTCACGGGGCCGAAAGGCCCCGAAGCCGGCGTCTGGGTGATCGCCGAGACGACGGACCTGCCGACGAGGTTCGTGCGCATCGTGGTGACCGACGACCGCGGGCGTTATGTTGTTCCCGACCTTCCGAAGGCCACCTACAACGTGTGGGTACGCGGGTACGGCCTCGTCGATTCGGCGAAGGTCCAGAGCGCGCCGGGCAAGGTGTTGAACCTGACGGCCGTTCCTGCACCGAACGCGCGTGCGGCGGCGGAGTACTACCCCGCAGGGTATTGGTTGTCACTGCTGAAGGTGCCCGAGAAGAGCGAATTCCCGGGGACCGGCCCGCAGGGCAACGGGATTTCACCGAACATGAAAACGCAGGCGGAGTGGATCCGTCAGCTCAAATCCGGCGGCTGCACGGCGTGCCATCAACTCGGCACGAAGGGGACGCGTGAGATTCCGAAGGCGCTCGGGACGTTCGAGTCATCTGCCGTTGCGTGGCTCCGGCGTATTCAGTCAGGGCAAGCGGGGTCGCAGATGCTGAACGGCGTCGGACAGTTCGGAACCGACCGCGTGATCTCGCTGTTCGCGGACTGGACCGATCGCATCGCTGCGGGCGAAGTGCCGCAGCAGCCGCCCCGGCCGCAGGGCATCGAACGCACCGTCGTGATCACCGAGTGGGATTGGGCGGATCCGAAGGCGTACCTCCACGACGAAGTGTCGACCGATCGCAGAAACCCGGCGGTGAACCCGAACGGATTGATATACGGTGCGCTCGAGTTGAGCGCGGACTACCTGCCCGTGCTGGATCCGGTCCACAACAAGATCTCGCAAGTAAAGCTGACCGTCCGCGACCCCAACACGCCCGCCACGTCGTCGGAGATGCTGCAGCCATCGCCGTTCTTCGGGAACGAGCCGATCTGGACGAGCAAGAACAACGTTCACAACCCCATGTTCGACGAGAAGGGACGCCTGTGGATCACGTCGACGATCCGTCCCGCCGACAATCCGCCCGAATGCAAGGAAGGATCGGATCACCCATCGGCGAAGCTTTTCCCGATACAACGGGCAGGTCGACACCTCGCTGTTTACGATCCAAAGACACAGAAGTTGACGCACATCGGCACCTGCTTCGGCACCCACCACCTCATGTTCGCGGAAGATGCGAACCGGACGTTGTGGACGAGTGGCGGTGGTCAGGTCATCGGATGGCTGAACACGAAGATGTTCGAGGAAACTGGCGATGAGATGAAATCGCAGGGATGGACCGCTGTCATCCTCGACACGAATGGCAACGGCAAGCGTGACGCGTACGTCGAGCCGAATCAGCCTGTCGATCCGACGAAGGACAAGAGGTATGGCGCCGCGTTCTACGCCGTCGCTCCCGCGCCAGACGGGTCGGTGTGGGGATCGGTGCTCGGGTTCCCAGGAGCCGTCGTTCGCCTCAACCCCGGACCGAATCCGCCCGAGACCGCGCTCGCCGAAGTGTACGAGCCGCCTTTCAACAATCCAAAGGCACCCGTGCAAGGATTCTCGCCACGCGGGATGGATATCGACCGGAACGGCGTGGCCTGGGTCGCGCTGGCGAGCGGCCACATGGCGAGCTTCGATCGTCGCAAGTGCAAAGGCCCGCTCAATGGACCTGAAGCCACTGGTCAGCACTGTCCAGAGGGTTGGACCTTGTACCCCGAGCCGCTTCCGCAGCTCAAGAACGTGACTGATTCCGGCAGCGCCGAAGCGAGCTACTACACGTGGGTCGATCAGTTCGACACGCTGGGACTAGGGACGAACATCCCGATCGATACCGGTAACGCGTCCGAAGGACTGCTCGTGCTCAAGGACGGGAAGTGGATCGTCCTGCGCGTGCCGTATCCGACCGGTTACTACACGAAGTGGCTCGATGGCCGCATCGATGATCCGAAGGGCGGTTGGAAGGGAAAGGGCCTCTGGTCGACCGTCAGCACGCGCACGCCGTTCCACATGGAAACGGGGAAGGGGACGACGAGCAAGGTGATCAAGTTCCAGCTTCGGCCGGATCCGCTGGCGAAATGAGAAAAGTCGGCGGGGTATTTGCCATTTCTTTTCGGCAGGCAGGCCCAGAGCCCAGAGCCGCGAGCCCCGAGCCGAGCGATCGTCAAACCGCCCGGAGAATAGCGATGGGCAAGGTCTCGAAGATCTGCCCAGCGAAGATCCACGCCTGATTGTCTGTCGTCACGGGTGCAATTTCGGCGCCGCTGATCACGTCGCGGAAGGTCCGGGAGGCGAGCGGCGGCGGCAGAAGCACTCTCGAGGTCTTCCACGCCTCGCCGCCGAGCGGAATCGGCCGCGTGGCATCGACAATCCGAGCGCACAGGCGGGGCGCGACGAACAGGACTGCCTCGTCCTCACCCCTGCGGGCGAAGGCGACGATGTCTGCGGGGACGGTGACGTCCACGGCCAGCGGAAGATATTCACCCGAGAGAAACAGTTCGGGTTGTTCGCGCCTCAGCCGCAGGCCTGCCGTGGTCACCAGAAGCTTGATTCGTCCGTCCCTCCACGTGTCGAGCAGCGTCGTCGAGAACCTCGCGCGCTCGGGAGCGGGCGATCCAAGGCCGCATTCGAGGTCCGAGAGCGCGCGTGCGCGCACCTCGAAATCGATCGGCCGCCGATTGTCGGGATCGACCAGGCTGAGATCCCACAACTCCGCGCCCTGATAGAAATCGGGAATGCCAGGTGCGCCGAGCTTGAGCGTCACCTGGGCGAGCGAATTCAGCAGGCCCACCGAGGCGACGCGCTGCTGGAACGGAGCGAACGCTGGCAGGAAGCGGGCGCCGCCGGTTCCGGTCAGCGCCCGCTCGACGAATCGCACGACGGCATTCTCGTAGCCGAGGTTCGGCGTCAACCAGCTGGTGTGAACCTTCGCTTCCTTGACGGCCTTCATCATGTATCGCTGAACGCGTTCGACGAGGTCGACGGGCGCAGGGCTCGTTACCGGTGGCACGTCCGTCGGCCAGACGCCGATGAGCGCCTGATAGAAGCGATATTCGTCGTTCCGATCCGGTGCCGGCTCGCCGTCGACAATCGTGCGGAGGTTGCGATTGAGCCGCATCCACCTCGAGGCTTCGCGAGACCATTCGTCCGGCATTTCCGACAGTACGTTCACCCGAGCGCGGACGTCTTCACCGAGTTTGGTGTCGTGCGTTGCCGTCGTCAACATCTCGTACGGGCAGTCGCGGCGCCGCGCGGCGTTGGCGGCATGGAACTCTTCGACCGACCGTCCGAAGCGCGAAGGATCGCCGCCGACCTCGTTCAGTGAGAGCAGAAGGTTGTAACGGTAGAACGACGTGTCCTCGAGCCCCTTGGCGTGGACCGGTCCGGTGTACTGCTGCAGCTTCATGGCGAAGTGCAATCGGTCGCGCGCTTCTTCGGCGCTCTCCGGCGGGTATCCGCCTCGACGCTCATGGTAGCGCGGCTCGGCCGATCCATTTGGATCGCGCGTGAGGACGACCTCGCGGAAGAAATCGAACAGCGATGCCTCCATCGCCGGATTGTGACGCCGCGCCCGAACGATTGCGCGTTCGACGACCGCGCGATCTCCTTCCGTCCAGCCTTGTTCGTCGACGTACGTCCGATACACGGGAAAGCACGCGACGACTTCCATGATGACGTCGCGAAGGCTCTCGAGCGTGAAATCTCGCGACCGACGGTTGCGCTCACCGAGCCGATTGAGCATGTGCGCGAGCACGTTGAGCTCGCTCGCCATCGCGGTGTCCATGATCAGCCGCTTGCTGTCGTAGAGCACGTCGTCGAACGGTTCCGTGTGGCCCGTGAGCTTGACGTATACCCGTCGCATGCGTCGCGCCAGCGCGCCGTTGATGAACAGGCCATTCAGTCCGTTCAGATAGTTGTAGCCGGTGGTTCCGTGGATCGCCCACCGGGTGGGGAGCGACTCACCGCCTGACAGAATTTTTTCGGCCACGACGTACAGCGGACGATCGGGTCGGCCGCGATCGGGCGGCTTGCGCTGAATGTTCCAGTCGGATGCGGCGAGATCCTGGAGCATCTCGAAATAGCGGGCCGGGTCGAACAAGCCGTCAGGGTGATCGATGCGGAGCGCATTGACCTTCCCCTCGCGGAGCAGCGTTCCAATGAGCTGATGGGTAGCGGCGAATACTTCCGGGTTTTCTACGCGCAGTCCCGCGAGCGAGTTCACGTCGAAGAAGCGCCGGTAGTTGATCTGGTGCGAGGCCGTTCGCCAGTGCGACAAGCGATACGGCTGCGACTCGAGCAGCTGGTGCAGTGCATCGAAGGTGTCCGGCTTGCCGGGTTCGCCGTTGAACTCGCGGACCGCCTTCTGGATGTGCATGCCGATGCTCGAACATTCGGCGACGAGCCTCGCGAGGCGGCCGCGGGCGACCTCCTTTTCGCGCCGACCCTCGGCGATCCGTTCGGGTTGGCGTTCGGTGTAGGGCGGCAGGTTCTGCAGAGACGTGATGATGCTCTGAAATTCATGGAGCTGGGGACTGTCGGCTCCCAATTCAGCCGTGAGCGGCTCGAGCGCCCGGCGGAAGACCTGCGGCATCTCGCGTGGATTGAGCGGCAGCTCCTGATCGAAATACTGGAGCGTGAGCTGACCGTCGTGAAACGCGAGCTGCAGTTCACCGCGCTCCAGCACCCGGCCGTACTGATCGCCGAGAATCGGCAGGAGCAGTTTCGAGTGCAGCTCCGGTTTGACCGGGGACCATTCGACGTCGAAGAACGATGCGGCGGGCGAGCTCGGGCCGTTCTCGAGCAGATCCTTCCACCACGCGTTCGTCGCCGTGCCGATCCCCATGTGATTCGGCACGAAGTCGACGACGTGTCCGAGGCCGTTCGCGGCAAGAGCCGCGGTGAACTCCTCGTGCGCCGGCGCGCCACCGAGCTCCGGATTGATCTCGTTGTGATTGCAGATGTCGTATCCGTGCGTGCTGCCGGGCGTCGCGGTGAAGTACGGAGACGTATAGCAGGCGTCGACGCCGAGTGCCGCCAGATAGCCGACGACATCGCGAGCAGCCGCCAGCGGGAAGCCGGGATGCACTTGGAGCCGATACGTGCTCAGCGGAATGTACCGCGGCCTGCGCTGGTCGGATGTAGTCTCGATCATTCAGTGGCCCTGGCGTGACATTCAGGCTCTTGGCTCATGGCTTTGGCTTTAGGCCTCTGGAGAACGACCACGGAGCAACTCGTTGCCCGAACCCGATGTCTCGCGGCGTACCTAGAGCCCAAGACCCACAGCCCAGCGCCTGTTGACGTATGGACTCAATACGCACGTCGCTGCAGGATGAGCGCAGACGGGCGTGCGAAATCGATGACCGCGCGTGCCGGTTGCTCAAACCGGATGACCGGCGGCTGCGGATCGAGCGCAAACGCCGCGTCCTCGGTCGACAGCACCAGCGTCCATTCACGTCCATCGTCTTCCGCTGCGAGAGCCACAGTCGCCCGGTCGCGCAGACAGGCGACGATCCAGAAGTCTTCGTTCGCATCGTGCCTGCGGATCGCGATCGATCTCTCGTCCGGGGCAAACGATTCGCCCCGGACGTCAGCGCTCGACCCGAGCACCGTATGCGCATGACGAAGGGCCAGAAGCCTTTCGTACAGGGTCAGGACGTCTGCATGATCCGGCTCCTCACGTTCGGTCCAGCGAAGGCGACTCGCCTCAAACGTCGTCGGTGACTGAGGATCTGGAATCGCGCTGCGCGCTTCACTCGAGGAGAACGCCGGGAACTCGCGAAATTCCTCGCGCCGACCGTTGGTGACGAGCCGGCCGAGCTCAGGGCTCAGATCCGTGAAGTACTGGAACGGCGTGCTGGCAGCCCATTCCTGGCCCATGAAAAGCAGCGGTGTCATCGGGACGGTGAGCAGAACTGCACTGACCGCACGCCACGTCGCACGGTCGACGACGTGGTGCAGACGGTCGCCAAACGCACGGTTGCCAATCTGGTCGTGATTCTGCAGACAGACAACGAATCGATCCATTGGAACGGCGGACGGATCCGTGCCGCGCGGACGCTTGAGACGCGGTGATATCTCGCCCGAGTACAGCCAGCCTTGCGCAATCGTTCGCGCAAGCTCGGAGGTTGATCCCGCGTAGTCCGAGTAGTACCCGGCTGCGTCGCCGGCAACGAGCCGCCGCAGAACGTGATGGAAGTCATCCGCCCAGACGCCATCGAATCCCCATGCCTGTTCGCCTTCATCGCCGACGATCGACGCGAGATTGCGGTGATCTTCGACGTACAACAGCACGGCGCCGCCCGCCTCGGCCCGCACGGTTTTCGCAAGATCTCGGAGCAGATGGCTTGGACTCGTATCGATGAGCGCGTGCGAGGCGTCGATCCGCAATCCGTCGACGTGGTATTCGCGGATCCAGTGGAGGGCATTGTCGATGATGAACGACCGGACCATTTCGCAGCCAGGTCCGTCGAGATTGACCGCGCGTCCCCACGGTGTCGAGTGACGGTCGCCGAGGTACAGCGGATTGAACTGCAGTACGTACGCACCCTCGGGGCCGAGATGGTTGTACACGACGTCCAGGATGACCGCGACGCCGCAGGCATGTGCGGCGTCGACGAGCGCGCGCAAATCGTCGGGGCGTCCGTAGACCCGCGATGGCGCGAAGAGCGCGGCGCCGTCGTAGCCCCAGTTGCGCGACCCCGAAAAATCCGCGACGGGCATCAGCTCGATCGCGGTAACGCCGAGACGCGAAAGCGCGGAAAGATGCTCGCGGGCGCCTGCGAACGTCCCCTCATTCGAGAAGGTGCCGACGTGGAGCTCGTAGATGACGAGCTCGCGCCGAGCCGGTCGCTGCCAGTACGCGTCGTGCCACTCGAATGTCGAGCTATCAACGACCTCGGAGGGTGCGTGGACGCCATCCGGCTGGAAGCGCGCTGCGGGATCGGGCCGCTCGTCGCCGCCGTTGATCCGATACCCATATCGCTGGCCGGCGCGAATGCCGTCGATCGTCACCTCGAAAAGGCCCTGCTCGTGACACGGCATCGAATGCTCGCCGTCTGCCGGCCCGCCGTGCAGCACCAGCAGCAGCTCACGTGCTGCAGGCGCCCACACCCGAAACGTCACGCCGCATCGACCGGGCAGCGCGCCGAAGAACGGATACGACAACAATTGACGCGGCACGAGGCTTTGGGCTCTCGGCTTCAGGCTTTCGGCTCCGCCAAGCACATGACATCGGCTCGTGTTTGCATCACCACGCACGCCGGAACCAAACCATGGCCCAGAGCCAAGCGCCTTGAGCCGGGAGCCGATTGACGGGCTCACAGCAGATCGAAGATGCCCCAGAGCGGGATGCGGATCCAGTCGGGGCGGTTGTTGATCTCGTAGTTGAGCTCGTAGAGCGCCTTGTCGAGCATGAAGAATCGCAGGAGCGTTTCGCGCTGCGAGGATTCGGCAGGCAGGAAGAGCGCTCCGGGGGTCGCACCGAGGTACCCGCCGAGGAAGGCGGCTGTCGTCCATTTCTGCCAGAGCCGCGCCCACGGTTCGAGCCGCGCGAAATCTCCCGGCCGCGAGGCGAGATGGCCGAACAGGCTGGCGTAGGCGGCGTAACTGAACGAACGCACCATCCCGGCCACGTCCTTGAGCGGCGATTGCTTCTGGCGTCGCTCGACGATCGGCCTCGCCGGTTCTCCTTCGAAGTCGAAGATGTAGAAGTCTCCTTCCGACCAGAGCACCTGCCCGAGGTGATAATCGCCGTGGATGCGAATCTTCGACGCCGAGAACTCCAGCAACGCGATCGCGCGAATTCTTTCGAGCAACTTCTCGCGCGAGTCGAGCAGACGATGAGCCCATTCCGCGACGTCGAGCGACGGGCGTTGACCAGTCGTGCCTGCTGACTGACCCTGAGCCGAGACCATCGATTCGAGCGCCTGGACGGCGCGCTGCGCCTCGGCAATCGCGCTGGCGCTCACGAGCGTCAGATCTTCCTTGCCAAAGGGCTCCGGAGAGAATGCGCGATCCGTGGAGTCCGCTGCGAGCGCGACGTGCATCTCACCCGTGCGCCGTCCGAGCGTCGTGGCGGTCTCGAGATAGCCGCCGATTGCCTCGCGAGCGCGCGGCGGCACGGGCTCTGCGGCGAGCTCGGTGAAGCTCTCGGGCTGCGCCACACTCGGGGGAGTCCGCCCGCCGACCTGATCGTAGTACCGCCCGAGCTCGTCGGTCGCGTGCACCCACCCGTCGGCCTGGCTTTCGACGAATTGCTGAAGTATGCCGATCGTCATCGGCGGTTCGGCGGGACGGGTGTACTCGAACGCGCCGGCCGTGGCCGGCACGCGCGGAAAGCGCACCTTCTCGGTGAGGTGACGGCCAATCTCGAAGTCCGGGTTGGGGCCTGACTCGATCCGCCGAAACAACTTCAGAATGAGCCGGTCGTCGTACGCAATCGACGTGTTGCTCTGTTCACCACTGAGTCGCGAGATCTGCGCCGGCGTACCGATTGTCGTGCGCACGGGAGCAAATGCCTGCGTCTGTAGCGCTCGCATCGTTCCGCGCCGGGTCTTGATCGTTTCTTCGCGATCCAGCGCCTCGAGCAGCGTGCGATCGAATCCGTCGTCCAGCCAGCCATCGAACAGGACGCCCTTGCGCGCGCCGGTGATGCCCGCAAGAACCCCCTGTGCCGGGGGTTCGACCATTCCAGGTCCGTCGCCGTGCGCGCGCGCGGCGAGGGGCAGGAAATACTGATCGCGGCCGCCGTCCTCGAACTCGACTTCGATGAGCGTCATGAAGAGCGGCTGCGACCCGGGCCGGAGCAGGCCCCAATCGACGAATCGTGCGGCACGCGCCGGGCGCGCCTTGGCGCCAAACCAGCGCTGTCGCACGAGAAAGGGCAGGAGCAGGTCGCGCTCGATCAGCCGTCGCACGTTGCCCTCGAGAAGCGTCTCCCACGCGGCGCCGACGAGAAGCCCCGGCGCGTGCGGCACCTCCACCGAGGGCTCTGGCGCGACGCGTGCGGTGATTGACGAGGGTGCCGGTTGCAGCCGGAACCAGTAGAACGAGTGTGGGCTGAGCGTCAGGAAGTAGGGCAGATCGCCAATCCGCGGAAACTCCGTGAGGCCGAGCATCTCAACTGGATACATCCCCTTGAACCGGGAGAGGTCGATTTCCGCGGGCTGCACGGATCGAGACAGGTTCGCGACGCAGAGAATCGTGTCCTCTTGATAGCGCCGGACGTAGATGAGAACCTTGCGGTTCTGGGCCGGCAGGAAGTCGATCGACCCACGACCGAATACCTTGAACTGCTTGCGCAGCCCGATCATCCGCTTCATCCAGTTCAGCAGCGAGTACGGTGAGCGCTCCTGGGCCTCGACGTTGATGGCCTGATACCCGTACACGGGGTCCATGATCGGGGGCGCGTAGAGCCTTGCCGGGTCGGCGCGCGAGAAGGCGCCATTGCGATCGCCGGTCCACTGCATGGGCGTGCGCACGCCGTGACGATCGCCAAGGTAGATGTTGTCGCCCATCCCGATCTCGTCGCCGTAGTAGATGACCGGCGTCCCTGGCAGCGAGAACAACAGGCTGTTGAGCAACTCGATTCTGCGGCGGCTGTTCTCCAGCAACGGCGCGAGCCGCCGCCTGATGCCGACGTTGATCCGCATCTGCGGCTCCGCGGCATACGCCTGGTACATGTAATCGCGTTCCTCGGCAGTCACCATCTCGAGCGTCAGCTCGTCGTGATTGCGGAGGAACAACCCCCACTGGCAGTTGTCAGGGATGTCCGGGGTCTGCCGCAGGATCTCGACGATCGGATGGCGATCCTCCTGCCGCACCGCCATGAACATCCGCGGCATCACCGGAAAGTGAAAGGCCATGTGGCATTCGTCGCCGTCACCGAAGTACGGCCGCACGTCTGCCGGCCACTGGTTCGCTTCGGCGAGCAGCATGCGGTCTTTATAGTGGGCGTCGAGCGCGCCGCGGATGATGCGCAGGATCGCGTGCGTCTCTTCGAGGTTCTCGCAAATCGTGCCCTCGCGCTCGATCAGGTACGGAACTGCGTCGAGACGCATGCCGTCGACGCCCCGGTCCGCCCAGAACCGCATGGCGTTAATCACGGCGCCAATCACTGCCGGGTTGTCGAAGTTCAGATCGGGCTGGTGCGAAAAGAACCGATGCCAGTAGTACGCCTTGGCGGTGTCGTCCCACGTCCAGTTTGACGTCTCGGTATCCGTGAAGATGATGCGCACGCCCTGGTATTTCTGATTGGTCTCGCTCCAGACGTAGAACTCCCGCTCGGGTGATCCGGCGGGAGCGCGGCGCGCCGCCTGAAACCAGGGATGCTGATCGGAGGTGTGGTTGATGACGAGCTCCGTGATCACTCGGATGCCGCGCCGATGCGCCTCGTTGATGAAGCGATCGAAGTCCTGCAGCGTGCCGTAGCTCGGATGAATATTCTCGTAATCGGCGATATCGTAGCCGTCGTCCCTGAGCGGCGACGGGTAGAAGGGCAGCAGCCAGACCGCGTTGACGCCCAGCGACTCCAGGTAGTCGAGCTTCTGCGTGAAGCCGTTGAAATCACCGACGCCGTCGTTCGTGCTGTCGAAGAACGAGCGCACGTGCGCCTGATAGATGATCGCGTCCTTGTACCAGAGCGAACTCTCCGTATCGGACATCGGCGTGTCTCGAACGACTGCAGGTTCAGTCAGCATCGTCGTGTTGCGGAATTGGCGCCGGTGTGTGCACGTGCAGGATGTGCGCCACGCGCGCCTGCGGATCGAGGCGGACGTAATTCCACTCACCGCGCCAGTAGTAACGCTCGTCGGACAACAGGTCGACGACTTCGATTGTCGCAGCGTCGCTCAGGCCCCAGGCGGAGAGCGGCAGGCGAATGAACCCGTGCTGCATGTTGAACGGATCGAGGTTGACGACCATCAACATCACGTCGGTACCGTCGCTCGACGTCTTGCTGTAGCACAGCAGCTCCGGGTTGCCCGTTTGATGAAAGCGCAGCCCCCAGTCGCGCTGCAGGGCCGGATGCTGCCGACGGATCGCGTTCACCTGTCCGATCAGCTCTGCGAGGCTCCCCGCCTGATCGAAATTGCGCGGCTTGATCTGGTACTTCTCCGAATCGAGGTACTCCTCGCTACCCGGCCGAACGGGGACGTTCTCGCCGAGCTCGAATCCACTGTAGATGCCGTAGCTCGCGCCGAGCGTCGCCGCGAGAATCAGGCGGACCCGAAACGCCGGCCGCCCGCCGCGTTGAAGATACGCGTGAAGGATGTCGGGCGTATTCGCGAAGAGATTCGGGCGCAGGTATTCCCGTACCTCCGTCTGGGTCAGCTCGGTGAAGTACTCGGTCAGCTCCTGCGCTGTGTTGCGCCACGTGAAGTAGCTGTACGATTGCGAGAATCCGGATTTCGCGAGATAGCGCATCACCTTCGGCCGCGTGAACGCCTCGGAAAGGAAGATCGCGTCGGGGTGGCGGCGCTTGATGTCAGCCAGCGCCCATTGCCAGAAGCGGAACGGCTTCGTGTGCGGGTTGTCGACGCGGAAGATCTTCACGCCGTGTGCGATCCAGAACTCGACCACGCGCTTCAACTCGCGCCACAGCGCAGCCCACTCGCTCGACTCGAAATCGAATGGGTAGATGTCCTGGTATTTCTTCGGCGGGTTCTCCGCGTACTTGATCGTGCCGTCCGGACGATGGCGGAACCACGCCGGATGTTCGCGCACGTACGGATGGTCCGGTGACGCCTGATAGGCGATGTCGAGCGCGATTTCGAGGCCGTTCCGGCGCGCGCCCTCGACGAACCGATCGAACGACTCGATCGTGCCAAGCCCCGGTTCGATGGCGGTGTGCCCACCTTCTTCGGCTCCAATCGCCCATGGACTTCCAGGGTCGCCCGGTGCGGCGTGAAGCGCGTTATTGCGACCTTTGCGGTACGACCTGCCGATGGGATGGACTGGCGGGAGATACAGAACGTCGAATCCCATCGACGCGATATACGGCAAGCGCGCCGCCGCTTCGTCGAACGTGGCACTTCGGGACGGATCGGTGCCGGCCGAACGCGGAAACATTTCGTACCATGCGCCGAAGCGGGCGCGCTCGGGTTCCACGACGACCTCGAGCACCCGATCGTATCGCGTCGCTCGGCCCCGATCGGGATATCGGCCCATCGTCTGTGAAAGGTGCTCGGAGAGCGCCAGCGCGACGCGTTCACCCGCGGGCTGGTTTTCGTCGCCGATTCGATCGGCCGTCCGCGTCAGGAATTCCCGACTATCCGAATGGTTTCTCGCGACCCTGCGGGCGGTTTCGCCGAGAATCCCTGCACCTTCGAGCAATTCGCTCGTGACGTCCTGCTCGGCGCCGAACTTCTTCGACAGGTCGTGGCGCCAAGTGCCGAAGCGGTCGATCCACCCTTCAATCGTGTACTCGTATCGGCCGAGCTCCTCGACCGCGAATCGGCCGCGCCAGCGATCGTTACCGAGCGGGGTCATCGCCTCTTCCTGCCACGCACTCTGGCCACTTCGTCGGAACAGGAGCGCGGCCGCGATCGTGTCGTGGCCATCAGCGTAAATGTCCGCGGTCACGACGACGTCCTCATTCACGACCCGTTTGATTGGGAACCGTCCGCAGTCGATCTCGGGGCGTACGCCTTCGATCACGACCCGGCAGAGCAGCTGCCGATCGAGCTCGAGGGCGTCTGAACGCGCGGTTACGGTCTTGGTGGCTGATTTAGTCATTCAGAAATCGGCTCTAGGCTCTAGGCTCAAGGCTTGGGGCTCTGGGCGCGCCATAGGCTCAGAGCCAAGGTCGCGCAGCGAGCAGTTCCGTTCACTGCGTGTGAACTCCATCCGGCGCCTTGACCCAGCATGCTTCTAGCAGACCTAAAGCCCAAAGCCATGAGCCTAAAGCCTGCTTCGATCAGTACACTCCCGCCGGTCCCCAATCCACCCTTCGCCGCAGCGCGGGTCTGTCGGAACTGATCTTCAACACCGCCATCGACCGCGATTGCAGCTGATAGCGATCGCCGGCGAGTGGTCGTCTCGGCGTGACCCAGGGATCGGCAGTATCCATCACGGTTTCCCATCGCTCGTGCGCGGCTGTTTCCGGCAGCGTGAACGGCACGACCTCAGTGCCGGCGTTCAGCAGCAGGAGCAAGGTGTCACCGACGATGCGCTCGCCGCGCTCGTTGACTTCGTCGATTGCGTCGCCGTTCAGTCCTACGCCGAGACAGCGCACGTCCGGTGAGTTCCACGCGGCATCGATCATCTCGCGTCCCGAGGAGTCCAGCCACGTGATGTCGAGCACGTCGGCGCCGCGAATGCGGCGGCCCTGGAAGAACTTTCGACGGCGCAACACCGGGTGTTCGCGCCAGATACGAATTACGCGTTTCGTGAACTCCAGGAAATCCTTCTGCTCGGGCGTCAGCGCCCACTGCGTCCAGCTGATTTCGCTGTCCTGACAGTAGGCGTTGTTGTTGCCGAACTGGGTTCGGCCAAGCTCGTCGCCACCGCTGAGCATCGGGACGCCGACCGACAGAAACAGCGTCGCAATCAGGTTGCGTCGCTGTCGATCTCTGAGATCAACGATACGGCGATCGTCCGTCGGGCCTTCGAAACCGCAGTTCCAGCCAAGGTTGTGGTTCTCACCGTCGCGGTTGTCCTCGCCGTTGGCCTCGTTGTGCTTGGTGCTGTAGCTGACGAGATCGGCGAGGGTAAAGCCGTCATGTGCCGTGATGAAATTGATGCTCGCGTACGGCCGGCGGCCACTCTGCTCGTACAAGTCGCTGCTCCCTGACAACCGGGTCGCGAGCTCGGAGAGGACATCACAATCGCCGCGCCAGAAGCGTCGCACGACATCCCGGTACTTGGCGTTCCACTCGGTCCACTTCGTCGGGAAATTGCCGACTTGATACCCGCCTTCTCCAAGGTCCCACGGTTCAGCGATGAGCTTGACCTGCGACAGTACCGGATCTTGATGAATGATGTCGAAGAACGCGCCGAGCTTGTCAACCGCATGCAACTCACGAGCCAGTGCGCTCGCAAGGTCGAACCTGAACCCATCGACGTGCATCTCCAGAACCCAATATCGCAGGCTGTCCATGATCAACTGGAGCACGCGCGGGTTGCGCATGTTGAGCGTGTTGCCACAACCGGTGAAGTCCTGATAAAAGCGTGGCAGCCCTGGTTGCAGCCGGTAGTACGACGTGTTGTCAATCGCTCGGAGTGAGAGGGTCGGCCCGCGGTGATTGCCTTCTGCCGTGTGGTTGTACACGACATCGAGGATCACTTCGAGACCAGCGGCGTGCAGCGCGCGGACCATCATCTTGAATTCGCGCACGACGTCCACTGGGGACGACGACGCCCCATAGCGAACTTCTGGAGCGAAGTACGAGAGCGTGTTGTATCCCCAGTAGTTGGTCAGGCCTTTTTGATTGAGATGCCATTCGTCCATGTAGTGATGGACCGGCATCAGTTCGACGGCGGTGACCCCGAGTGAGAGGAGGTGCCGAATCGCAGGCTCCGATGCGAGGCCGAGGTACGTGCCGCGCAGCGTTTCGGGCACGTAGGGATGCAGGCGGGTGAAGCCTTTCACGTGCAGCTCGTAGATCAGCGTCTCGTGCCATGCGATGCGAAGCCGACGATCGTCTCCCCACGTAAACGCGGAGTCGACGACGGCGGCGAGCGGCGCGTACGGGGCGCTGTCGCGATCGTCGAACGTAGTGTCTTCCTCGTCGTAACGAAAGCCGAACAACGTCTCATCCCAGCGTGCCGCGCGGCCGATGACCTTCGCGTACGGATCCAGCGCGAGTTTGTGCGGGTTGAAGCGCAACCCTGCGTGCGGGGCATATGGTCCGTGGACGCGATAGCCGTAGAGCTGCCCCGGATGGACATCCGGCAAATAGCCGTGCCACACCATATCCGTCTGTTCCGGCAGCGGGATGGTGAGCGATTCCACTTCTGCATCGGGCGCATCGAACAGGCAGAGCTCGACGCGCGTGGCATGCTCGCTGAACAGCGCGAAGTTGACGCCGACCCCGTCCCACGTGGCGCCGAGAGGATAGGGAGAACCAGGCCAGACGCGAAGGCTGTTTTTCGGCACGAGACGCGGATTCACACGCGACGCGGATTCACGCGGATTCACGCGGATTGCCGCTGATCAGAAGGAATGGGCGTCGATCCGGATAGCATGAGTTTGGATCCAGGACCGCAACAACACTTGAGTGGTCTAACACGTTCTCGAGCATATTGGCAATCAGCCTGGGCCGTTTCCGTCACACGTGGCCTCGCGTTTGCTCGAATCGACCAAGGGACTGAAGCGAAACAAAAAGAGGAGGAACTCGTGGACAACGACAAAGTGATTTCCACGCTCAATCGGCTGATCGAGACCGTCAAGGACGGCGAGGAGGGGTTCAAGACCGCTGCGGAGGGTCTCACGGACCCGCAGACGAAAGCCCTGTTCCTGCAATACTCGCGCGGCCGCGGCGAGATGGCTCGCGAGCTCCAGGCGGAGGTTCGAAAAATTGGCGGTGCTCCGGACAAGGGCGGCAGCGTGTCAGGCACGCTGCATCGTGGCTGGATCAACATCAAGTCGGCCGTCACCGGCAGAAACGATTCGAGTATCATCGCAGAAGCGGAGCGCGGCGAGGACGTCGCGAAAAAGGTATTCGAAGAGGCGTTGAACGAGCCGTTCCCACCCTCGACGCGGGCACTGGTCCAGCAGCTGGCCGCCCGGGTACGCGAAGCTCACGATCGCGTGAGGTCGCTCGAGAAAGCGGGGGTCAGATAGCCCTTGCGTCGCTGCGGCGTTGGGCGGTTCTGCTCGACGCCGCGTTTCGAGTGCCCGGCACGTCGATCCGGTTCGGGCTGGATCCGATTCTCGGGCTCGTGCCGGGGCTCGGCGACCTCACCTCGCCGATCTACACCGCGCTGATTCTTCTCGAAGCGTTCCGTCGTCGCGTCCCGCCGGTCGTCCAGGCGCGGATGGTGCTGAACTCGGCAATCGATACGATCGCTGGTCTGGTCCCCATCCTTGGAGATGTTGCAGACGCTTTTTGGAAGGCGAATCTGCGCAACATGGCGCTGCTGGAGCGGCACACCGATTCGCATGTTCCACCGTCGCCCGGGGACTACGCTTTCGTTCTTGTGTGTCTCGCCCTCGTTGCGCTGATTGCGATGTTGCCGATTGCACTCCTGGTGTGGTTGTTGACGCGTTTTTCGGCGGTTTGAATTGCGTCCGGCTAACGGCAAGGCCCGCTTCCGAGCGAAGCAGAGGAGATCAGAAGATCACGAGAGAACACAAAACTCCTGGTCTTCTTGTCTCCTGTAACGATGACGGCTCGGGTCTACACCGAAGGCGGAATCGATGCCGAACCCCGACACCACCCCCGGCCCCCGACCCCCGGCACCGCGGCTTGTCCCACCAGCACGGCAATAGGGTGGAAGTCGTCGTAGTGATGGCCCAACGCCCA
>JBKPCD010000244.1:0-12034 GCA_046727175.1 Acidobacteriota bacterium
CTCGTAGGCCGTGCCATGGAACGCGTTCGAGCCCGACTTCGTCGAGACGCTGACCGCAGCGCCGGGTGCGCGGCCGTACTCCGCCGAGTAGGGGCTCGTGACGACCTTGAACTCCTGAATCGCGTCCACCGACGGCCGCGACACCTGCGTCGTCAGCTCCTGGACGTTCTCGGAGATGCTGTTGTTATCCACGCCGTCGAGGAGGAAGTTGTTCTGCAGCGCGCGCGCTCCGTGCACGTTGATGCCGCCGGTGCGTCCGAAGGACGTGCCGCCCCCCTGCTCGGTGTAGCGGTCGCCCTGAACGCCCGGCACGAGCGCGAGGAGGTCATCCCAGTTTCGAATGGCCAGCGGCAGGTTTGCCACCTGCATCTGGGGAATGACCGTGCCGAGCGTCGCATCGCTCGAGTTCAGGATCGGTGACGCTCCCTCGACGTTCACCGACTCGGCAAACGATCCCACTTCGAGGGACACGTCCACGCGCGCACGCTGTCCGACTTCGAGCGTCACGACCTGCGTCGTTTTCTTGAAGCCGGTCAGCTCGAACGAAATCTGATAGTTGCCCGGGATCAAGTTGACGATCAGGTACGATCCGGTCTCGCTCGTCTGCTGCTGCGAAACCACATTCGTGGCGACGTTGGTCACCACCACGGTCACGCCTGGAAGTGCAGCACCCCCGGAGTCCTTGACGATGCCGCTGAGCGTGGCGCGGTCGACCTGGGCAGACGCGTTGGATGTCCAAAACAGTACCACGATGAGTGCGGTGGCGATTCCGCGCAGTATGATTCCCATTCCGTCCTCCCTGGACCGATTGTGCGGTTCCTGACGATCTCTCGTCTGTTCGATCCTAGGCGGGCACGATGACAGCGAGGTGACGCCGACTGCGCGGTCCAGGATATGGACAGGGCGGGCATTGCCGTTGCTGGCGAGACGTTTCACCCGTCGAATAGATCGGTGTATCCGCAGCATGTGCATGGCCCGCTTCGGAAGTCAAGATAGACTTGAATCCCATACACTGCCGGCGTATGTCGCTGCTCCTCGAGGTCATTGTCCAATCGGTTGCCGATGCGCGAGCGGCAGCTCTGGGCGGCGCGGACCGGCTCGAAATCGTCCGTGAGATCGAGCGCGAGGGGCTGACGCCGTCGCTCGATCTCGTGCGTGCGATTGCGAGCGAAACGGACCTTCCGCTGCGGGTGATGGTCCGCGAAAGCGACGGCTTCTCCGTCGCCGACCGCCGCGAGCTGGTGATGTTGCAGACCGCATTCGCGGCGTTCGCAGAGATCGGCGTGGACGGGGCTGTCCTGGGGTTCGCGACGAATCGTGCGCTCGATCTCGAGATGACGACGGCCATAGTGGCCATCTCGCCGTCACTGCGCGTGACAGTCCATCGCGCATTCGACGACGCGGCGGATCCGGCGGCGGCCATCTCGGCGCTTCGCGCGTTGCCGCAGGTTGACCGGATCCTCACGACCGGCGGCTTTGGGAAGTGGGAGCAGCGCTGTCTTCGCCTTCAGGCGTACGCAAGGCTCGCGGGTTCCGACCTGACAATTGTGGCCGGCGGAGGGATCGACGTGGCAGAGATCAATTCGCTTGTCGGGTGCGGATTTGTCGGCGAAGTGCACACAGGCCGTGCGGCGCGTGAGCCGCGGCTCCCGAGTGCTCCCGTCTCGGCAGGCCGCGTCCGGCAATTGAAAGATGCCGCGTCGGCTCTACGGTGAGGTAGAAAGTCGCGGCCCTCGATCTTCCGGACTTCGTCAGCGACTGCGGTCGACGTTGCCGAACAATCGTTCCAAGACTGGCGCTCGGTCGGGTATCGCTTTCAATACGGCCGATCTCAGGAACTCACGGTCGGCGCCCGACTCCACGATCGCCTCCACGTCGGCGAGGTCCTGAGTGCGACCGGCAATTAGTTTCATCACGACAATCGTTTCGAGCGCCGCAATCGGAACACCATCGCTCGATGGCGCGTTGTTCAGGCCTTCCTCGACGACTCGCAGTGCCTCAGTAAGCGGGACTTGATCGACCTCGACCCCGTCGAACTCCACAACGGGCACTCGCATCGTCACGTAGCCGGAGGGATGACCCTGAAACGCCTCGTCGCCGACCAGAAAATCGATGTCCTCCGTCGTGCGAGGCCGGCTGCGGTAGGCGTTCGCGCCCAGCGCCCCGACCAGTGCGTGACGAATTCCGGCCTCCCGCAGCATCCTCGACACCTCGCGCACCGCACGCTCATAACCGGGAACCGGCCGCAGCGCGCGCTTGAGGTCAGGTCCGCGGCCTAAGGTCATGCCACGATTTCTCTGTATCCCAATCTGCGCTCTCAAAACACGGCAAGCGTATCACCCATGACGCCACCGCGCCCACTCAGCCGCGCGAGGGCCCTGGTCACCGTAACCTTTTGCCGCGTCGCGCGTATATCCCAACATGTTTCTACAGAATCTTCGATACGGCGTGCGGTCCCTGCTCCGGACGCCTGGCTTCACGGTGATGGCCGTCGCGGTGCTCGCGATCGGCATCGGTGCGAACGCGGCGGTCTTCACCCTGACGAACGCGTTCTTCCTGCGACCCCTTCCAGTCGCCAGCCCAGATGCCGTCGTCCGCGTCTATTCGAACCGCTACTCGAACACCAGACTCACGGAGTATCTCGAGTATCGAGACCGCAACTCGACGCTCTCCGGTCTGGCGGCTTTTCAGCTGCACTCATTCGGACTGCGCATCGATCGCGACAGCGAGCACGCATTCGGCGAGATTGTCAGCGGCAACTACTTCGACGTGCTGGGCGTCACACCTGCACGCGGCCGTCTCCTGACCGTCGACGACGATCGGCCTGGCGCACCGCCCGTGGTCGTGCTGGCACACGCATTCTGGAAGCGCCGGTTCGCCGGAGCGACGGACATCGTCGGGAAGACAATCGCGCTCAACGATCGGCGGTTCACGGTTGTTGGCGTTGCCACCGAGCGATTTACCGGCGTGATGACGCCTCTGGTCGGAGACTTCTGGGTTCCCATCGCGGCGGACCGACTGCTGCGGCCTGCGCTGGACGAGCGGACCCGGCTGGACAGCATCAGCGTGCATATGGCAGGCCGGTTGAAGCCGGGCGTCGACCGCACAGGGGCTCAGGCGGATCTCGACACGATCGGTCGCCAGCTTCGTCAGGCAGCCGGTCAGACGGCTAATCGCGGTCCGGCAGTTACCGTGTATGGCTCGACGATGCTCCATCCGGAGATTTCGGGACCGGTGACCGCATTTACAGGAGTGCTCATGGCCGTCGTTGCGCTCGTGCTGCTCATCGTGTGCGTCAACGTCGCGAACCTGGTGCTGGCGCGCGCGGCGGGCCGGAGCGTCGAGCTGGCCATTCGACAGTCGCTGGGCGCCGGCCGCGGGCGGCTGATTTGTCAGCTGCTGACTGAAAACGTTCTCGTCTCGATTGCCGGAGCGGCAGGCGGACTCGCGATCGCGTTCTGGTGCACGCGTCTGGTGATGGCTGCACCGATTCCCGCGCCGGTGCCCCTTGCACTGGATCTATCACTCGATCTGCGGGTGCTCGCGTTTACTGGCTTCGTTGCCGCGGCGGCAACGGTGGCGTTCGGCATCGCCCCGGCGTTAGCCGCGTCCAGGACCGATCTCGTTCGCGCGATCAAGGCCGCGGGTCCGGATGGGCCACGTCACTCACGACTGCGGTCGACGTTTCTAGTCATTCAAGTGTCGATGTCCGTGCTGCTGCTCGTAACCGCAGGGCTGTTCATTCGCAGCTTTCGGTACGCCCAGACGATCGATCCAGGGTTCGACGCGAGTCATGTTCTGACCGCGTCAATCGATCTGGAGACGCGCGGCTATCCGGCAAGCCGTGGCATCGAGTTCATTCGAGCGCTAACCGAACGCCTGGACGCACAATCTGACGTCGCCGCGGCGAACATCCTCGACATCGTCCCCCTCACCCTGTCGAATACGACGACTTATCTTTTTAAGGACGGCGATCCGGAGCCTCCGCGAGACCAGCCGACGCCGATGATCTACGTGAACGCGGTGGGGCCAGGCCACTTCAAGACGCTGCACATTGTCATGCTCGCGGGGAGAGATTTCACGTACGCGGATGTGACCGACGCGCAGCGCGTGGCGATCGTGAACGAAACGCTCGCGCAGCGCTTCTGGCCGGGAAAGAGCGCGATCGGCCAGCGGGTGCGGCCGATCGGCACGACTGCGGATCCTCGCGAGGCGATCGAAGTCGTAGGAGTGGTGCGGGACAGCAAATACGTCACGGTCGGTGAGCCTCCGCGGCCATTCCTGTACCGGCCGCTCGCACAGGCGTACACGCCGCGTATCACCATGCTGGTGCGCGCGACTGGCGCGCCGATGTCGGTGTTGTCGACGATCAGGCGAGAAGTACGCTCATTGGATGCAGGGTTGCCTGTTTTCAACGCTGTCACGCTTGCGGAGGCCACATCGACGTCGTTGTTGCCCGCGAAGATTGCCGGCCTCCTGCTGAGCACACTCGGCGTTGTCGCGCTGTCCCTGGCGGCACTGGGCATTTACGCGGTGCTGTCGTATCTCGTGCGTGCGCGCACGCGCGAAATCGGTATCCGCGTAGCCATCGGCGCTCGACCGGGCGCGGTCGCGAGAATGGTCGTGAGACAGGCGATGGTCTGGACGGCCATCGGGGCTGCCTTCGGTCTGGCGCTGGCGCTCGTGCTGACTCGATTCCTTGGCGGATTCCTGTACGCAATCAGTCCGTCGGACCCGCTGACATTCGGCGGTGTCACGCTGTTGCTCGTTCTGATCGCGTGCGCCGCTGCGGCCGTGCCGGCGGTGCGTGCGAGCCGGCTCGATCCGCTCGCAGCGTTGAGGGATCTGTAGCTCACTCTCAAAAATCGGCTCTCGGCTGAAGGCGCTCGGCTCTGGGCCCGAACGTCTCACAGCGCTGTTTCCTTTTCGTTTCGTGTAGTACAAAGCGTACTACAGGGGTCGCTCGACCAATGCCGATAAGTGTGCGGCTGGACGAAGAAACGGAAGCGCTGCTAGAGCGAATGGCTCGAATCGCCGGACGGTCGAAGTCGTGGATCGTGCGGGAAGCTGTTGCTGCCTACCTGATCAACGCGCCACGGGGGCGGCGCCCGATCGATGCGCTGAGACCTTTCATCGGTGCTGGTGGAACTGCTCGCTGCGATCTCTCGGAACGCACCGGCGAGCAGTTCACCGATCTCGTCCGCAGGACAGCGCGTGAGCGCCGTCCTCGTTGACGCCGGGCCGTTGATCGCGCTCATCGAACCGAGCGATCGGAACTACACCCGGTGCGTCAGCGCGCTCGAGGCACTGACCGATCGTCTCGTGACCGTCTGGCCGGCGTTCAGCGAGGCGATGGATCTGCTGAGTGCGTCGCCGCGCTCGCAGGAGGCCCTGTGGGGAATGATCGAATCGGGAGGACTGGATTTGGCAGTCCTGTCCGCCAACGATGCGACTCGAATGCGTGAGTTGATGGAAAAGTATCGCGATCAGCCGATGGACCTTGCCGACGCTGCACTCGTGCACGTCGCCGAGCGCGACGGCCTTCGGCGAATCTTCACACTCGATCGCCGGCACTTTACGGTCTATCGCATCGGCAAGCGCGGCCGGTTCACGATTCTGCCCTGACGCGACCGCTCAGTCTCATCTCAACCTTCGGTGACGTACCGAATTACCGGCGGCGCTCTGCCCTGTTGCCTTTCAACATGAAACGTGCAAGAGTCGTCATGTTGACTTTCAACAGGAGCCCCCATGAGCTCGACCGAAGCCGAAGTTCCGTACGGCACGCTCGACCTGATGGTCCTCAAAACGCTGGCTGCGATGGGCCCGCTGCACGGCTACGGGATCGCCCGGCGGATCGAGCAGGTGTCTGACGGTGGTCTCGCGCTGAACCAGGGGACCATTTATCCGGCGCTGCTGCGGCTCGAGCAAAAGGGCTGGATCAAGAGCGCGTGGGGCACGAGCGACAACAACCGTCGCGCGCGCTACTACTCCATCACTGCCGCAGGCCGCCGGCAGCTCGCGGCGGAAGCCCAGCTCTGGGCGCGCACCGTGTCCATTGTCAATCGTCTGCTGTCGCAGGAGTGACGCCATGACCGCCTTGCGGGTCCTGCTGTCGCGATTGCTCGACGTCGTGCTCGCCCGTCGCCGCGACGCCCGGTTGAAGGAGGAGATCGACTCGCACCTCGGGCTGCTGACCGACGAGTACGAGGCACGCGGGTTGACGCCGGCGGCGGCGCGCGCAGCGGCGCGCCGGGCGTTTGGCGGCATCGATCAGATCAAAGCCGATTACCGCGATCAGCGCGGGCTCCCGCTCTTCGACGCGCTCACGCAGGACGTCCGTTTTGCCGTGCGCATGCTCGGGCGAGATCGTGGATTCGCGGCAACCGCAGTGTTGGTGCTGGGCCTCGGCATCGGCGTCAACAACATGCTATTCACGATTCTGAACGCACACACGATACGTGGTCTGCCGATCGATCGCGTGGATCGCGTGCTGTTCATCTCGACAATCGATGATCGGTCGATGGAGCGTGGCGTCTCTTATCTCGACTTCTTGGACATGCGCGCGGCCGCAAAGTCCTTCAGTGCCATGGTGGCATTCACGAATGCACCGGTCGCACTGGCGGGCGATGGCCACGTTCCCGAGCGGCACGACGCGTCGTTCGTATCCGCGCACGCCTTTTCGCTCATCGGCACACAGCCGGTATCGGGCCGTGCCTTCGCATTGGAAGATGACCGTCCGGGGGCACCACCGCTCGTCGTCCTCAGCAGCGGCCTGTGGCGGTCGCGATACGGCAACGATAGCGGGATCGTCGGTCGGTCGATCTTCGTCAATGACATCCCGGCAACCGTCATCGGTGTGATGCCAGAGCGGTCCGGATTCCCCAGCAACGCGGAAATCTGGCTCCCACTCGCCCAATTCCCCGGTCTGCTCGCGCAAAGGCGCGACACCCGGACGCTGCGCGTCTTCGGCCGGCTGCGTGACGGCATTGCGGTCGCCGCAGCGCGTGCGGAAGTCGAGGGGATTGCGGATCAGTTGTCGGGTGAGCACCCTGACACGAACAAGAACGTGCGCGCGCGAGTGGTGCCGATCAACGAACGATTCATGGGCCGGTTGACGGACCCCGCGTGGATGGCCTTCATGGCCACAGGCGTGCTCGTTGTGGTGATTTCGGGCGCGAACGTCGCCAACCTGATGTTCGCGCGAGCGATCTACCGTCGCCGGGAAATTGCCATTCGCAGCTCGCTCGGCGCGACCCGGCGGCGCGTGATGCGGCAGCTGTTGATCGAAGGCGGCGTCCTCGCCTCGCTCGGAAGTCTCGCCGGCCTGGGCGCTGCACTCGCCGGCGTGCGGGTGTTTCGCACGGCGATCCCGGAGAACGTGCTGCCATACTGGCAGTTCGACTACTCGATGGATGCGCGCGTCTTCGTCGCGCTCGTCGGCGTATCGGTCGCGACGGTATTCGTTTTCGCGCTCCTGCCCGCCGTTCATGCGTCCAGAACGGATGTCGTGGCCGTACTGAAGGGCGGCGGCCGATCGGGCTCCGACCAGCAAGCCCCGCAACGATGGAGCACGGCGTTCCTGGTCGCGGAGTTCGCGCTGACGGTCGTCCTGCTCGCAACTGCCGCGGTCAGCGTTCGCATCGCGAAGCCGACGCTGCCGTCGGACGCAGTCATCGACACGCGAGAAATCCTCACCGCGACCGTCACGCTGCCGGAGACCAAGTATCGAACTTCTCAGCAGCGCATCGATTTCTATCGGCGTCTTCAGGAGCGCCTCGGCGCGATCCCAGGCGTCCTGTCGACCTCGGTCGCGAGCGCGCTGCCGCGTTCGGGAGCGGCGGAAGAGCAACTTCAGATCGACGGTCGTCCTCTCGACAATGACAAGCGGCAGCCAGTGTTAACGGTCGCCGTGGGACCACGATATTTCGCGACACTCGGCTTGACGCTGCCACGCGGCCGTGAGTTTTCGTCGGCGGACCTTCCCTCGGGTCCGGCGTACGCCATCGTCAACGACGCATTCGCGCGGCGCTTCTTCAATGGACAGGATCCGATCGGTCGTCGCATTGCGCTCACGTCACCGTCCCCGCCAGCACCTTCAGCACCGTCAGCACCGTCAGCACCCTCCGTCTGGCTCACCATCATCGGGACGGCTCCGGATGTGCGCCAGCGATCTGCTCCCGCGCCGGACGCGCTCGTTTATCGACTGATTGACATCACGGCGCCGCCATCCGCTTCTCTGCTCGTGCGCAGCCGCACATCGCCGGAAATTCTCAGACCGCTCCTCGATGAACAGCTCGCCGCAATCGATCCCACGCTGCCGCTGTACAAAGTACACACGATGAAGCAGGTGATTCGGGATTCGGAGTGGGTTGGCCGGATCTCGAGCCGGCTGGCGACCGTGCTCACGTTGATTGCCGTGATGCTCTCGACCGTCGGTCTCTACGCCGTCACGGCTCACGCCGTCGGCCAGAAAACGCAGGAACTCGGTGTCAGAATAGCGCTCGGGGCGCGGCCGATGCAGGTCATCGGGGTCATCGTTCGACGCGCAATCTTTCAACTCACGGTTGGCTTCGCCGCGGGAATTGGTTGCACGATGGTCTGGGCATGGCTGTTCTCGAGCGGGAGCGCAGAGGTAAAGCCGACCGATCCGCAGCCGTTGATGATGGTCGCCGCCATGTTGCTCGTGCTCGCCGTCACTGCCTGCATCGTTCCCGCGCGCCGGGCGATTCGGTTGGATCCGGTGGCCGCGATTCGGCGCGACTAGCATCGCGACGTAAGAAGTTCGAAGTGAGAAGTTCGAAGTAAGGAAATCGCGAAGCAAAGAAATTCGTGTTCTTGTTTCGTACTTCTTACTTCTTACTTCTTACTTCGTACTTCCAACTTTCGAGATTCACCAATTTGGGCAAGATTCTCGTCCTTCTGTCGTCCGTTGTCGCATGCGGCGCGTGCACATCGAGGTTCGCCGAGCCGATTCCCAAGATTCCCGCCAATCAGCAGCGAACAGTGAACCGGAGCAGTTTCAGCTGGCAATGGCCGTTCACGGTGGGGACGGGCACTCTGGGCTGCACGTCCGGCGCGGTCGTGTTCCGTGCCGGAGGCGTCGATTACGCGTTGAATGACGTCGCGAGATCCCGCGGTTTTGCCTCGATTGATCCTGTCCGTCGCCTTGCCTCGTCGGGTCCGCCCAGCGATCCGCTCAAGCGGCTACCGCAGAATCGACGACAGGAGATTTTCAGGGAGACCGCACGTTGCGAGGACTCGATCGACAGTGATGCAGTCGCTGCATGCAAACAGCGTCTTCGCGCGACCAATCACCTCTCGGATTCCGAGTTGAAACAGATCGAAGTTGAAGGAGACGAGCGGCTGTGGCCGCCACGCGCCCGTCAGCCGGTGAGCCTGGATCCACTGGTCGATGCCGGCCTGAAGCTGTGTGCGCATTGAGGGATCGTCAATTTCCACTCACCCGCGGGCGATCGGGGTTCCCATGCTGGAAGCGCAACACCTGATCAAGCGATTCTTCGGCGTCACCGTTGTGGATGACGTCAGCCTGGCTGTGCGGCGTGGCGAAATCGTCGGATACCTCGGACCGAACGGTTCCGGAAAGACGACGACCGTGCGGATGCTCACGGGTTTGCTCGAGACGACGTCCGGAAGCGTGAGGTTCGAGGGACGCGACATTGCCGAAAACCCGATCGCGTTTCGCCGACATCTCGGCTACGTCCCGGAGGAGCCTCACCTCTATCCGTTCCTGTCGGGCAAAGAGCACCTGGAGCTCGTCGGACGACTCCGCGAAATGCCGGCCGCGCCGCTCGAGCGAAAGATCGGAGCGCTGCTCGAGCTCTTCGGCCTGTCCGCCGCCGCGGAGCAGAGCATCGGGTCGTATTCAAAAGGCATGAAGCAGAAGATCCTCATCATTGCCGCGCTGCTGCACGATCCCGACGTGGTGATCTTCGACGAACCCGATTCAGGTCTGGATGTCACGACGATCCTGGTGCTGCGACACCTGGTGAGGACCCTGGCCGATCGTGGAAAGGCGATTTTGTACAGCTCTCATGTACTCGAAGTCATCGAAAGGCTGTGCACGAGAGTCGTCGTGCTGCACCGCGGCAGGGCCGTCGCCGACGACTCGGTCGCGGGGTTGCGCGACCTCATGGCCACGCGATCGCTCGAGGAGGTCTTCGCACAGCTCGTCTTGCGCGAAGACCCGGAACGAACGGCACGAGACATCGCCGACGTGCTGACTGTTCATGCGTGAACGGCTCCTGACCCGTCACTTCCTGCAGCGATTTCTCGATAACGATCTGATCTCACCCCATGCCGACCGTCACGAAACCCTTGCGGTTGCGGGGGCGGCACTCGTGACATCCGGGTTGTTCGTCAGTGTGCTGCTCTCGATGAAGTACCTCTTCCGGCCATTCCAGTCTCCTGGATGGACTGCCGTTGTGGCATTGGACGATCGTCTTCTCCTGATCACGTGGTCGATGGTCGTCATGGCCCTCGTCGCGGTCGCTACGTGGGACGCGCTGGCGCTCGACAGCCGGGACACCGAGATCCTCGGGCCCCTACCCATTCCGCGATTCGTGGTGATCAAGGCGAAGGTCAGGGCGGTCGTGCTCTTCGCAGCAGGTTTCGCGTTCGCGTTGAACCTCGCCCCGAGCGTGCTGCATCCCCTGCTCATGGTTGCGAAGCTCCCTATCGGCCTGCTCGCGACCATCTGGCTGATCGTCGTCCACGCCGGCATGACGCTGTTCGCGGGCGCATCCGGCTTTCTCGTCGTCCTCGCCATCCGCGAGCTGCTCAGCGTCTTCGTGCGTGGCTCCTGGTTCCGGCGTGTGTCGCTCGGAGTTCAGGCAGTCCTCGTGGTGGGATCCGCCGCGTCGGTGTTATTGGTGCCGGCCCTGTCGTCAAGAGTGGGCCAGTGGTTGGCGTCCGGTACGCCGAATCCATTCTGGTTTCCGCCAGTTTGGTTCCTTGGTCTGTACGAGACGCTCGCCGGTAGCACAATCTTTCGTCTTTCGCGAAACGGCCTTCCACCGCAGGTGATGCGATCGGAGGACCAATTCACCAACGCGTACGAAAGTCTTCGCATGCTGTTCCACCAACTCGGCGTCGTCGCGATTGTCGTCATCACCGCTGTTGCCGTCGTTGCTGTGGTCGCATACGCGTGGAACTCTCGGCAATTGCCGGTGCGGACCGCGACGCGGCGAACGACACGCCATCGCCTGCGCGATCTGTTGGTCGGCATTGCGACGCGTTTCATCGTGCGGCACCCGGTCGCGCAGGCCGGTTTCTTCTTCACGCTTCAGTGCCTGGTCCGCAGCACACCACATCGACTGGCAACGGCGACATCGGCCGCGGTCGGCATCGCAGTCGCCACAGTCAGCCTGCGTGGTGTCAACCTTCGCGATCCGATCGGCGCCACATCGTCTGTTGCGTTCCTGGCGCTTCAAACGGTGTTCATTGTCGCGCTGGTGGTCGGCTTTCGTCACGCGATCAGAGTTCCCGCGGACCTGCGAGCGAGCCTGACGTTCCACCTCGCCTGGTCCGGACGCGAGCGCCAGTACCTCTCGGGCGTTAAACGCGCCGCGCTGATCGCGCTAATCCTTCCGACAGTGCTGACGCTGTTTCCACTGCATCTCCTGTTGCTTGGCTGGCAACGTGCGCTTGCGCACCTGGTCTTCGGTGTATTATTCGGCTCCCTCCTCCTCGAGCTGCTCCTGCTCGGGTTTCGCAAGCTCCCCTTCGCATCGGCATACCTGCCAGGCGGAAGCCTCAAATCGATGATCTCGATTTACGCGCTGGCCTTGCTGGCCCTGGTTTATGGTGTGGCGTCCATCGAACAGTTCGCCCTGTCCGACACGTCTGGCATGGTGATCGCGGTCGCATTACTCGTCACGGCACTCTTTTGCGCGGCAGCGGTCGACTCTCGACAGCGCCGGGAGTCCACGACGCCGATGGAGTTGGACGAATTCCCGGATTCAGAAACGCAGCGGCTGGATCTCGCTCGTTGATCGACCGACGGCCGGTCGAAACC
>JBKPCD010000245.1:0-10781 GCA_046727175.1 Acidobacteriota bacterium
GAATGAGCCGGTGCGCCTCGAGGTAACCGACGTCAACGTCGCCGTGCTCGTGATCTTCGCGGTGACGTCGATGGGGATTTACGGCATCGTGCTGGCCGGCTGGAGCTCGAACAGCAAGTACTCGCTGCTCGGCGGCCTGCGGTCGGCGGCGCAGATGATCAGCTACGAGCTCTCGTACGGGCTCGCCCTGGCGGCGGTGATCATGCTCGCCGGGTCGCTGTCGCTGCGAGAGATCGTTCTGAGCCAATCGGGAAGATGGTTTGGCTTCATTCCCCGGTGGTACGTTTTTCTACAGCCGCTCGGCTTCTTCATTTACATGGCCGCCGGTGTCGCGGAAACCAACCGTGCGCCGTTCGACTTCCCTGAGGCGGAACAGGAGCTCGTCGCCGGATACCACACCGAATACAGCTCGATGAGCTTTGCGCTGTTCTTCCTCGCCGAATACGTGAACATGGTGACGGTCTCGGCGGTTGCGACGAGTCTGTACCTCGGTGGATGGCTCGGGCCGTTGCTTCCGGACTGGCTCGATTGGGTGTGGTTCGTCCTCAAGGTTTTCCTGCTGCTGTTCTTCTACGTGTGGATGCGGTGGACCTTGCCGCGCTATCGCTACGACCAGCTGATGGAGTTCGGGTGGAAGTGGCTGTTGCCGGCCGCGGTGCTCAATCTGCTGGCGACCGCGGCCTTGGTGTTGTGGATAGGATGATGACCCCATGTCGCAGCGTTTGGTCGTGCCGAGTTGTCGGTGAGATGAGTTCGGCGGTCGACTCGGCAGCGGCTGCGGCGGCGGGCCGCGAAGGCGGTCCCGCCGCACGAGCAGAATAAATGATGGAAGTTTTCGCCTTCTACGTCTTCGCCGCGATCACCGTCGTCGCTTCGCTGCTCGTGGTCGGGCAGAAGAACCCGATGTACAGCGTGATGCTCCTCATCGCGTCGTTCGGTGCGCTCGCGGGCCTCTACGTGCTGCTCGACGCGCCCTTCACGGCTGTGACGCAGATCATCATCTACGCCGGCGCCATCATGGTCCTGTTCCTGTTCGTCGTCATGCTGCTGAACGTGCCGCGGGAGGAGCCGCTGCCGGTACCGCTCGCAGGGGCCCTCGGTCCGGCAGGAATGCGAATCGCCGTCGTCCTCTCGATTGCGCTTGGGATCGAGATGGTCTGGGCGCTCTGGAAGCTGCCGCCGACCCCGTTCAGCGAGGGCGCGGCGGCCTCGGTGAGCTCGGTGACGAACATCGGCCAATCGCTGTTCACCGAGCACGCGTTCGCATTCGAGGTCACCTCGATCTTGATTCTGGTGGCAATGGTCGGCGCGGTCGTCCTGGCGCGGAAGGAACATTGACTATGGTCACACTGAACTCCTATCTGATTCTCTCGGGCATTCTGTTCGCCATCGGAACGGCTGGTGTCTTCCTGCGGCGCAACCTGATCACGATGCTCCTGTCGATCGAGATCATGCTCAATGCGGTGAACCTCACGTTCGTCGCCGTCGGGCGGTTCCGGGGAATCGTCGACGGCCAGATCATCACGTTCTTCGTGATGACGGTGGCGGCGGCCGAAGCGGCGGTCGGCCTGGCGATCGTGATCGCCCTGTTTCGCCATCACGAAACGCTCAGCCCGGACGCGTTCACCGCGCTGAAATGGTGAATTGCGCTAGCACATGCTGCTACTGATTCCACTCCTGCCGCTCCTCGGCTTCGCCGTCAACGCCTTCTTTGGCCGGCGGCTGTCGAAGTCCGTCTCGGGTGGCATTGCCTGTCTCGTGATGATCGCGTCGTTCGTCGTGTCGGTCATCGCGGTCGCGGGCTTGCTCAACGGAACGGCCGGAGCGATACGGCAGGACGTCTACACCTGGCTGGCCTCGGGTGACTTCAGGATCCCATTCGCGCTGTACCTCGATCCGCTGTCGTCGGTGATGATTCTGGTCGTCACCGGCGTCGGCTCGCTGATTCACATCTACTCGGTCGGCTACATGCACGAGGAGAGCGACAGCGAGTACGCGCGCTACTTCTCGTACTTGAATCTGTTCGCGTCGTTCATGCTCGTGCTCGTCCTCGGCGCGAACTTTCCGGTCCTCTTCGTGGGGTGGGAGGGTGTCGGGCTGTGCTCGTACTTGCTGATCGGCTTCTGGTTCACGAAGCAATCAGCCGCCGACGCGGGGAAGAAAGCCTTCGTGGTCAACCGCATTGGTGATTTCGGTTTCCTGTTCGCGATGTTGATGCTGTTCGCGCATTTCAACACGCTGGATTTCCAGGAGGTGGCCTCGCGAATCGCGCCCCGCGGCCCGGATGCGGGAGGGCTGATTACGATCGCGACGCTCCTGCTGTTCCTCGGAGCGGCGGGCAAGTCGGCGCAGATCCCGCTCTACGTCTGGTTACCGGATGCCATGGAAGGCCCGACGCCGGTCTCGGCATTGATCCACGCGGCGACGATGGTGACCGCTGGCGTGTACATGATCGGCCGCAACGCCGTGCTCTTTTCGCATGCACCCGAGACGCTGGCGGTGGTGGCGTCGATCGGCGTCGCGACGGCGCTGATGGCCGGAACGATCGGCCTGGTTCAGAACGACATCAAGCGCGTGCTCGCGTATTCGACGGTCTCGCAGCTGGGATACATGTTCCTGGCGATGGGTGTCGGCGCGTATGCGGCTGGCATCTTTCATCTCTACACGCACGCCTTTTTCAAAGCGCTCCTCTTCCTCGGTTCAGGCGCGGTCATCCACGCGCTTGCGGGTGAGCAGGACCTCCGCAACATGGGCGGCCTGAAAAAATATCTGCCCATCACGTACTGGACGTTCGTGATCGGTGCGTTGGCGATTGCCGGCTTCCCGTTTCTGTCCGGCTTTTTCAGCAAGGACGAGATCCTGTTCCGCACGTTCACCAACGGCAGGATCGTGCTCTGGGGGATTGGCATCGTGACGTCGTTGCTGACCGCGACGTACATGTTCCGGCTCGTGTTTCTCGCGTTCCATGGTGAGCGACGACTCGCGCGGGTTGGGACTTCCGCCCATCCCGAGGAGGAAGAGTCCGTCGCTCACGCAACGGCGAGCCATCATGCGCCCGCAGCGCATCACGCGCATACCGCACATCACGCTCCGCACGACGCGCCGCCATCGATGGCGATCCCATTGATCGTGCTGGCGATCGGATCGATCGGGGCGGGGTACGTCGGGGTGCCGCACGCGCTCGGCGGCAGCAATCGCATCGAGAAATTCCTCGAACCAAGCTTCGAAGCGCGCGAGCCCGCTTCAGCTGAGGCGAGCCGGACCGGTGTCGCCGTCCGACCAGCTGGCGCGTCACAGGACCCAGCCAGAACCGAAGCCGCCCAGGAAGCGCACGCACCGGCGGCCGACGAACGGACGGAACTGACGCTCATGGCACTGTCGAGCGGCGTGGCGATTGCCGGCATCGGCCTGGCGATGTACTTCTGGCTGCGCAATCGCGCGGCTGCGGATGCCGTCGCGCGTCGGTTCAACGGGCTCTATCGTCTCCTGCTCAACAAGTACTACGTTGACGAGCTCTACGACGCGATGATCGTGCAGCCAATCAAGCTGCTCTCGGTGCGTGGATTGTGGCGCGGAGTCGACGCGACGTTGATTGATGGCGCGGTGAATGGTGTCGGACAGGTGGTGAGCACAGGCAGCGGCGGACTCCGCCGACTGCAGACCGGCTCGGTGAGGACGTACGCCGCCGCACTGTTTTTTGGTGCGGCCCTCATCCTGGGCTGGTATTTGGCACTGTAATGCTGTCATTCATCGTTTTTCTGCCGCTCGTCGGGACGCTGCTGGTGCTGGCAGCCGGCGGCCGTGGAGATCGGCCTGATCGCGAGCCGCTCGTCCGCGGCCTCGCGCTCGCGGTCTCGATCCTCACCTTCGTTGCGACGCTCGTCCTGTGGTGGCGTTTCGATCCGTCGAGCGCGGCGTATCAGTTCGAAGAGCGGTACGCCTGGATCCCGGCGTTCGGCATTCAGTACTACATCGGCGTCGACGGCATCAGCCTGCTGCTCATCGTCCTGACCGGCTTCCTCACGCCGCTCGCGCTCCTCTCGTCGTGGCACTCGGTCCACAAGAACGTCAAGGCCTTTGCGTTCTTCCTGCTCGCGCTCGAGACCGCCATGCTTGGCGTGTTCGTCTCGATCGACCTGTTCCTGTTCTACGTGTTCTGGGACGCGATGCTGATCCCGATGTACTTCCTCATCGGGGTCTGGGGCTACGAGCGCCGCATCTACGCGGCGGTGAAGTTCATCCTCTACACGATGGCGGGCAGCGTCCTGATGCTCGTGGCCATCATCGGCCTCGCGTACGCGCACTCCGACGCGTCAGGTGCGCCCAGCTTCAATCTGCTCGATCTCTACAATCTGAAATTGTCGCCGTCGACGCAGACGTGGTTTTTCCTCGCGTTCACCGTCGCGTTCGCAATCAAGGTCCCGCTGTTTCCGTTCCACACCTGGCTGCCCGACGCGCACGTCGAAGCGCCAACGGCGGGGTCGGTGATTCTCGCGGGCGTGCTGCTGAAGATGGGGACGTACGGGCTGCTCCGGTTCGCGTTCCCGTTGTTCCCGCAGGCGGCGCACGACTTCGCGTGGATCCTCGGACTGCTGGCGGTGGTCGGAATCATCTACGGGGCCCTGGTTGCGATGGTGCAGCCGGACTTGAAGAAGCTCGTTGCATACTCCAGCGTGAGCCACCTCGGGTTCGTCGTGCTCGGGTTGTGCGCGATGAACGTGCAGGGCGTGCAGGGCTCGCTCTATCAGATGCTGAACCACGGCGTCAGCACAGGTGGACTGTTCATGCTCGTCGGCATGCTGTCCGACCGCCGGCACACGCGTCTGATCTCGGAATTCGGAGGGCTCAAGGGCGTGATCCCGCGGTTCGTCGCGGCGTTCCTCCTGGTGACGCTCTCGTCGATTGCCCTTCCCCTCACGAATGGATTCGTCGGCGAGTTCCTGATCCTGATCGGCGCGTACCGATGGGATACATGGCTGACCGCCTTTGCCGCAACCGGCGTGATCCTCTCGGCCGTCTACATGCTCTGGATGTTCCAGCGCGTCAATTACGGGCCGGTCACGAACGACAAGAACCGCGCCCTGCCGGATCTCGGCGCACACGAATGGGCGCAGATGGTTCCAACGATCGCCATGGCGATCGTCATGGGCGTCGTGCCTGGTGTGTTCATGCGACCCATGGAACCCGCCGTCACGCACGTCGTGGATCGGCTGACGCTGTCACAACCGGCGCGTGTGAAAAATGGTGTGCCAGAGCCGGGGTTCGGGGTTCGGGGTTCGGAGGTCGCTTCCGCGGCAAATACCCGCGGTCGTGCCAATGACACGAACCGTCCGAGTGCGTCCGCAGATGCTAGATCACGACGTGATCAGCTGGGGCGCGACGACCTTCCGGCGAAGCGTGTCGAATCCGAAATCGCGAATCCCGAGGCTCGAAGTCCGAACACCGAGCTCCGAGTCCCGAACCCCGAACCCCGAACCCCGGCGAGCGAAGCGCACAGATGACCGACTACGCTGCCATCATCCCGATCGTCATCGTCGTGCTCTCGGCGATTGCGGCCATGCTCGCGGAAGCGTTCCGGCAGCCGGGCGAGCGCATGCCGATTGCCGGCCTTGGCCTGATTGGTCTCGCGGGCGCAGCGCTCGCGTCGGTCTTCCTCTGGGACAGCGACGCTCGCAGCTTCGGCGTTGTCCGCTCGGACAACTTCGCCCTCTTCGTCAACCTGATTCTCTGCGTCGTCGGAATCCTGACGATGCTGTTCTCGGACGATGTAGTGGAGCGCGAGGGCATTCCGCCCGGCGAGTACTACGCGCTGACGCTGTTTGCAATCAGCGGGATGATGCTGATGGCGTCGGCCACCGATCTGCTCGTGATCTTTCTCGCACTCGAGATTCTGTCGCTGGCCGTCTACGTGCTCACGGGGATCCGGCGCGTCAGCGCCGCGAGCGCCGAGGGCGCATTCAAGTATTTCCTGCTCGGCGCGTTCTCGAGCGCGTTCTTCCTCTACGGGATCGCGTTCGCGTTCGCGGCGTCCGGGTCGACACGTCTCGACCAGATCGGCGTGACGCTGTCGGCGCAGGGCACGGGTTCGCCGTCGCCAATGGCGCTCCTGGCAGTCGGACTGCTGGCGATCGGGTTCGCCTTCAAGGTATCCGCCGTGCCGTTCCACATGTGGACGCCGGACGCATACGAAGGCGCGCCGACGATCGTGACCGCGTTCATGTCCACGGGCGTGAAGGCAGCGGCGTTTGCCGCGTTCGTCCGCGTGTTTCTCGCGCCGCTCGAGCCGCTGAAGGGGCAGTGGATTCCGGTCCTCTCGCTCATTGCCGCCGCGACGATGATTCTGGGGACCGTGGTCGGGGTCGTGCAGACCAACATCAAGCGGATGCTTGCGTATTCGAGCATCGCGCACGCTGGCTATCTGCTACTCGGTATCGTGGCGACGACGGCGACGGGGAAGGCCGCGGTTCTCTTCTATCTGTTGTCGTACGCGGTGACGAACCTCGGAGCGCTCGGCATCGTCGCGCTGCTCGGCACACCACAGAACCCGCACGACGAGCTGCGCGACTTCGCCGGCCTCTGGCGATCGCGGCCGGCCCTCGCCGGGTTGATGACGGTGTTCCTCCTGTCGCTTGGAGGATTTCCGCCGACGGCCGGCTTCATTGGCAAGTGGTACATCTTCAGCGCCGCCGTCGAGCGCGGGTACTACACGCTCGCGATCATCGGCGTCCTCACCAGCGTCGTGTCGGTCTTCTTCTATCTGCGGATCGTCGTGATGATGTATATGACGGAAGGCGCCGACGCGGTCCGTCCGCGAGTGCCCGCTGCAGCCGTTGCCGGACTGGCGCTCGCCACGATTGCGGTCTTCTACCTCGGCGTCCTGCCGACGAAGATCCTGGATCTGGCGCTCGATTCGATTTCGACGATTTTCTGAATCGAGGTTAACCCGCAGTCTTGTGTTGTGGGGCGGCGTCTCAGACCCCGTCCCTACGTGCAAACACCCCTCAATCGTGCGCTAATTCTTCCGTCCTGCCGCGGCAATCCACGTATCGATCAGCGCCTGCGACGGGCCGCCGCGTACGCGGTAGGCATCGGCGAGGCGCGTCATGCGGGCGCGATCTTGTTCCGGCGTCTCGACGGGACGACCGCTTTCGAACGCCTCGTACAGTACGAGCAGGCCTGCCATCAATGACGTGTCGTCTTCGATGCGCTGTTCGATCAGTTCGTCGAGGGCCTGTAGTCCTTCTACGGGTCTGCCGGCCAGCAGCGATCCCATCACGTATCGCCGCTTCAAACCGTCGTCCGCCGGCCAACGGCTGCGGGCGCGCTCCAGAGAATCGAGCGCGAGATCGCCCCGATTGAGGCGCAGCTGTGCGTCGATGAGGAGGACGTGCAGCGGGAGCGCTTCGCCTTCCTTGATGAGTGCCGTTCGCCAGGCGCCGGCGGCTTCGCTGTCCTTGCCACCTGCGGCGTAGCACGCGCCGAGGTACACCATGGCAGGATAGAAATCCGTCGAGGCGCGCATCGCGGTCCGGAACGACTGCGCCGCGGGCTCGAGCTGCCTGCTCGCAAGTAGGTTCAGTCCTCTGAGAAAAGCCGCAACGGCGGATTCCTTCGCCAACGCATCCGAGACGGAGAGTTCGCTGACTCCTGCGGTGCGTGCGCGTTCGACGAGCTCGCGGACAGAAGGCGCAGTCGCATCGGGCCGTGCGGCCACCTGCTCGAGGAACGCACCCATGACCTGCGGTGCGAGGACTTGATCGAGCGCGAATGGCGGCGCCGTGCTGATGAGACGGGTCGACGATCGCGTTGACGAGGGCGGCACCACCACGCTTGCGGTGCCGGTCGCATCCGTTCGCGCGCGCGGCACTTCCGTGACGGTGAAACCGCGCCGCAGTTCTCCGATCGGCGTTCCCCCTGCTTTGACCTTGGCTCGCGCGACGTAATTGCCGGGCGGAAGCACGCGGATATCGGCGAGTCCCTGCGCCATGACCGCACCGTGTGAGCCGATCGCCAGACTGGCGATCGTTTGAACGAGTGAGGGTCCATCAGGGGTCGCCGCAATTTCGAAGACCACGTCCCCTTCCGAAAACTGTTCGTCCTTGCTCTCGAGATCGACCTGCATCGCAAGGCGTTCGTCCTGCCGCACGTCGTTCAACGCAAGCCGCGATTCTGTCTGGGTGCCAGTGGGAACGCGAACGAGCATCGGTCCGGTACCGGACACCGATCCGAGCTTCGCCTGCCGAACGTCCACGCGATGATCGACCGATCCCACGTGCCCCGCGCCGTCGATGACCGCGGCGCGGACGATGTAAGAGCCTGGAGGGATGGGAACGTTCGTCGAGAACGACAGGCCATCCCCGGTCGGTTCGCCGAGCGGGCGTTCGCCGCCGACGATCTTCTTTCCTTCGAGGTCGCGGACCATGACCTGAAATGTCGCATCGCCTGGATCGAGACGCGACGCCTCGCCCGCCAGCACGAGCCTCAAGCGGCTCGCATCGTCCGGGTCCGGAGTGATGTAACTCGTGACGCGAAGACCGACGCCGGTTGCGGGAATTGGCGCTTCGAGCGCGGACGAAAGGCGTGCAGCCCAGTCGCGGTCCTCGTAGGTGCGCGCATCGAAGATTTCGCGCGCGCGGACGGTGGCGCCCGTCCTCGACACCTGCACCTTCATGCGCCGCGACTTGCCATCGAGATCCGCCGGCGATCGCTCGACGGCTACGCGGTAGTAGCCGGAGAGC
This sequence comes from Acidobacteriota bacterium, assembly GCA_046727175.1. Classification (GTDB taxonomy): domain Bacteria; phylum Acidobacteriota; class Vicinamibacteria; order Vicinamibacterales; family 2-12-FULL-66-21; genus JBKPCD01. Next base: position 8,739 of record JBKPCD010000245.1, read on the forward strand.
TCTCGCGCGAGTCGATCGAACACGCCTTCGGCGCCGACTTCGGCTCGGTACGATCTCCCGCCGGTCATGCTGGCGAGATCCTGGAGGGGAGACCAGTGGAGGAAGGAGTCGTTCAGCGACGTGGTGCTCACGAGCCGTCGATTGACGACCGACGTCAGCGTTTCCGGCAGGTACAGCGTGAACAAGGTCGCACGCGCGGCAGCAGCCTCGGTTGCAACGATGCTCAGCAGCGACAGCTGATCGCGTTCCTCGAGCGGCCATCCGCCGGAAATGAGGATCACCGTCTTGTCGCCGCGTACTTGTGCCAGCGATGCGAGCGCCTGTCGCAATGCCGTCATGCTCGCCATCGACTGCATCAGCACCGTGCGCCAGGTCATCTCCGCGCGCATCTGGATGTCGCGCGAGCAGCTGTCCAGGCCGTCGGCGGAGGTCCTCGAGCCTCCGGATCCACGGCTTCCACTCGTGGTTGATCCACCGCCTCCTGAGCCGCCCGTCTGCCCGCCCTGACTACCTCCGCCTGCACCTCCACCTCCGCCTGGCGAGGGCTGGGCACCACTGCCCGGAGCCGGTGCAACCGGTCCGATTGGATCGAACCCGCCGCCGGACGCGGAGATGCCGCCGCCGCCGCATTCGCGCTGCGCGACACTGCGGACAGCGGAGGGATTGTGGCTTGCGATGTCACGCGCTTCCGTGAGACTGCCGTACTCCCATGGATTGGACAAGCCGCTCATACCGCTGGTGCGCAGCAGTGCGGCCTGGACCCGATCGTGCGCCCATGTGAACGGCACGTTGGGTCCCGTTGGAATGACCATCAGCGCCGAGCGATCGACGAAGTTCAGTCCCTTGAGGAAACGCGAGGCGGCATTCGCAACAGTGCGGACACTGCCTGGCTCGATCGTGTTCTGATCGACGATGAACACGAACAGCCGACCGAGGCCCGAGCCTTCGTTCGTGCTGACCGGCACGATCTCTGCACTCCGGCCGGCGTCGGGTCTTCCAGCCGCGACATCGACGAACTCTACGCTGACGACGCGGCGCGGCTGCCCGGCGACGGTCACCGTGAAGTCCGACGTCTCGAGACCTTTGATCGGCCGGCCCTGTCCGTCGAGAACGCCGACATCGAGGCTCACCACCTCGACGCCACTCCGAATCGGCGGGCCCTGATCGCGAGCCGGCTGCTGCTGTGCGGATGGAACGGCCGATGCGATCGCGCACAGGGCCGCCACCGAAACCGTCACGATACCGCTGGCCGTCCTCAGCACAGCTCACCTCCCCGCCTGCTGCGGTCCGCTCGCGCGGTATCCGCGCCTGGCCCTGATGTCGTATTTCTTGCCGTTCGTCATGTGAACCTTGATGTTGCGCCACTTGCCATCCCGCTTCGTGTTGGTCGACGAATACGACAGGATGTACTGATTTGCCAGCTCCGCGACGATCTGATTGAACACCTCGTCGAGCTCCTTCACCTGACGAGGGAAGAACGCGCGACCTCCGGTCGATTTGGCGTACTCCTCGAGGCTGTTGCGGAGCTTCGGCACCGTCGCGCCGCTCCCGAACCCGACGGTGTACATCATCGCGTCGCTCGCCTGCACGCGAGCCAGCGCGGTGTCGCGCTGCGTGAAGCTGTTGCGATCGTCCCCATCGGAGAAGAGGACGACGCCCTTGCGGCCGAAGTCGCGCCCGACGAGATCGAGCGTCTTAACCGTCGCGTCGTATAAGGCAGTGCCTCCCCAGGATGCCAACAGCTCCACCGCCTCCTCACGTGCCCGCTGATCCTTCTCGCGCTCGGCGACAATGAAAGTCGTGTCGTTGAAGCCGACGATCGTCGCCGAGTCACCGATGCGGAGCTTCGAGAGCAGCTGCTTGACGGCCGCTTTGACGTCCGGCAGCGCGCCTTCCATGCTGCCGCTGATGTCAATCGCGAGCACGAGATCGAGCGGCGCATCCTCCGTCACCAGGCTGGCAATCGGCTGCGCCACGTTGTCTTCGAGCACCTGGAAATCCTGCTGCTTCAAGCCGCGCACGAACTGGCCGTGCGCCGTCACG
>JBKPCD010000246.1:0-18438 GCA_046727175.1 Acidobacteriota bacterium
GCACGAGAGAGCCGCCGCATTATCCGGGACCGCTATGAGAGCGGCCTCACGGATGCGGCCATGCTGTTGCGCTCGGCCGACGCCGTGCTGCAGGCCGATGCCCAGCAAATCGCTGCGCGTGTGAGTGTGCTCACGGCAACAGCGACCCTGCAACGAGCGATAGGACGGCCATGAAACCGATCACCGCGAGTCATCACATCATCGTTGCGGGCGTTACGGCGGCGCTCTTGATGAGCGTGGCGCTGGCCGGATGCTCGGCTCGCGGGGCCGCCGCTCCGGCCGACGCGGTCGAGCCCGTCGTCGTCACCGTCGCCGAGGTGGTGATGACCGATGTGGCCAGAGCGATCGATTCGGGCGGCGTGGTACAGGCTCGCACGACGGCCACGATCACGGCGCGCATCCTGGCGCCGGTGCGCGAGGTCCGCGTGTCGCCAGGCGATCAGGTCCGCAAAGGCCAGACGCTCATCGTGCTCGACGGCGACGATCTCGCCGCCGGCGCCCGTGCCGCGCGCTCAGCGGCCCTTGCCGCCGAACAGGGGTCGAAGGCGGCCGCAGCCGAGCTCCAGGCCGCGGAAGCTGGCCTGGCCCTCGCACGCGCGTCCCACGATCGCATCGCCGGCCTGCAGGCCAGGCGGTCCGCCACCGCGCAGGAACTCGATGACGCCACCGCGACGCTGCGGAGCGCCGAAGCGCGCGTCGCCGGTGCGTCCGCGCGGGCATTGCAGGCCGCGTCGGCAGTCGAGAGCGCCCGGGCCGCCGGCGACCAGGCGAGCACCATCCACTCGTTCACCACGATTGCAGCGCCCTTCGACGGCATGATCACCGAGAAGATGGTCGAGCCCGGAAACATGGCGTCACCAGGCATGCCCCTTCTCCGCCTGGAAGACACACGCGGATTCCGCCTCGAGGTCCGCGTGGACGAATCACGCCTCGGCCAGATTCGAAACGGCGACAGCGTCCCGGTCTTCCTCGGGACCGGGACCACCTCGATGAAGGGCACGGTGGTTGAGGTCAGCCGGGCGGTCGATGCAGATGCGCGAGCGTTTCTCGTCAAGATCGCATTGCCCGATGCACGTGGCCTTCGATCGGGCGAATTCGGGAAGGCGCGATTTCACGGAACGCCGCGACGCGCGTTGACCATTCCAGCGTCGGCGATCGTGCGCCGCGGACAGCTCACCTCGGTCTTCGTGGTCGACCAGGGCCTGGCGCGTGTGCGTCTCGTCAACCTCAGCGAGTCCGAAGTACTGGCAGGCCTGACGGAATCGGAGGTGGTGATTCTTTCGCCGCCGGCCGGCGTCACCGACGGACGCCGCGTCAGCGTGGGAGGCCGGTAGATGGTCAGGACTTACGGCGCCGCCGGCCGGATGGCCGTGGCGTTCATCCACTCCAAGCTGACGCCGCTCTTCATTCTGGCCTCGATGGCGCTTGGCGCCCTGGCGGTGGTGGCGCTGCCGCGCGAAGAGGAACCTCAGATCATCGTGCCGATGGTTGACGTGTTCGTCGAGATGCCGGGGGCGACACCGGCGGATGTTGAACAGCGGGTGACGCGTCCGCTGGAGCAGCTGCTCTGGGAAGTGCCCGGCGTGGAATACGTCTACTCGACCTCGAGTCCCGGACAGTCGATGGTCGTCGTCCGCTTCAAGGTGGACGAGCCGCAAGAAGCAGCGCTCGTTCGCCTCAATCAGAAACTGGCCGCGAATGCGGATCGCATCCCACCAGGCGTCATCGGGCCCATCGTCAAGCCGCGCTCGATCGACGATGTGCCGATCCTTGCCGTCACGGTGTGGTCGGCGCGTTACGCGGACGATCAGCTGCGATCGCTCGCCGTCCAACTGCGAGATGCCATCGCTGAAGTCAACGACGTGTCGGAGGTGACCATCATCGGCGGGCGCCCAAGGCAGGTTCGCGTCGACATCGACCCCGCGAGGCTGTCGGCCTACGATCTCGATCCGCTCTCGGTTCAGCAGGCCATCGCACGCACCAACGTGCGTGGCACCGCGTCGGGCCCCGTCGCGGGCGGTGTGGTGACCGGCCTCGAGGCGGGGAGCCGCCTGCGCACAGCCGATGAACTGCGCAACGCCGTCGTGACCTCCGGAAGCGGGCGTCCCGTGTTTGTGCGCGACGTGGCGGAAGTGGTGGAGGGCGACGCCGAGCCTATGTCGTATGTCACCTTCCAGTCGAAGACGTCCGGCGCGCAACCGGCCGTCAGCATCGCCGTCGCAAAGCGGAAGGGCACCAACGCCACCGACGTCACCCACCGCGTCGCCGAGAAGCTCGACACGCTCAAGGGATCGCTCGTGCCGTCGGACGTGCATCTCACCATCACCCGTGATTATGGTGAGACCGCCGCCGACAAGAGCAACGAACTGCTGTGGCACATGCTGCTCGCCGTCCTCTCGGTCTCGGCGCTGATCTGGCTGGTCCTCGGACGGCGCGAGGCGGCCGTCGTGCTGATCGCGATTCCGGTCACGCTCGCGCTCACGCTCTTCATGTTCTATCTCTATGGCTACACCCTGAACCGCATCACGCTCTTCGCGCTGATCTTCTCCATCGGCATCCTGGTGGACGATGCGATCGTCGTGGTGGAGAACATCGTTCGCCAGGCGCGGATGGGCGGCGAAAAGCGGGGCGGGCTGGCCGCGATCGCGATTCGCGCCGTTGACGAAGTGGGCAACCCCACGATCCTCGCGACCTTCGCGGTGGTGGCGGCGATCCTGCCGATGGCGTTCATCCGCGGATTGTCGGGGCCCTACATGCGGCCGATTCCGGTGGGCGCGTCGGCGGCGATGGTCTTCTCGCTGGTGGTCGCCTTCGTCGTGACGCCGTGGGCCGCGGTCCGGCTGCTCAAGCCCTCCGCGCATCAAAATCACGGCGAAGAAGATCTCCTCACGCGGCTCTATCGCCGCGTGATGGGACCGCTCATCGCCAGCGGCAGGAGGCGCGCGATCTTCCTGGCTGGCGTGGCGGCCTTGCTGCTGGCGGCCGTCGCGCTTGTCCCGCTCGAACTGGTAACGGTGAAGATGATGCCGTTCGACAACAAGAGCGAGTTCCAGGTCATGATCGACATGCCCGAGGGCACGGCGCTCGAGACGACGGCGCGGGTCGCGTCGGCACTGGCGTCGTCCATCCTGGACGATGAGACAGTCGTCAACGTCCAGCAATACGTGGGCATGTCGGCGCCCTACAACTTCAACGGTCTCGTGCGGCACTACTTTCTGAGGCGCGCTCCGCACCTCGCCGATCTGCAGGTGAACCTGGTGCCGAAGGGCGAACGCTCGGCGCAGAGCCACGATGTGGCCGGACGCGTGCGCGAGCGGCTGATGCCGATCGCGAAACAATTCGGCGCGACCATACAGGTGTCGGAAGTGCCACCGGGCCCGCCCGTGCTGCAAACCCTCGTCGCGGAAGTCTATGGGCCGGATCCGGCGCGGCGGATGGCGGTGGCCGCAAAAATCAAGTCGATCTTCGATCAGACCCCCGGCGTTGTCGACACTGACTGGTACGTCGAAGCCCCGCATGCGAAGATCACGCTCGCTGTCGATGGCGAAAAAGCCGCGGCTGCGGGCCTCTCGCCGGCGGCGGTGGCGGCGGTTGTACGGATGGCCGGCTCGGGAGAATCCGCGGGCCTGCTGCACGACGAGCGGGCGCGCGAGGACGTGCCGATCGTGATCCGCCTCCCCCGCGACGATCGCAGTCTCGAGGCCGTCCAGTCGATCCGGCTTCGCGGCACCAGGCCGGTGGCCGTGGGCGAGCTCACGAGCGCCGTGGCCACGCAGGAAGGGCCAAGCCTGTATCACAAGAATCTGCAGGCGGTGACCTACGTCACCGGCGACCTGGCAGGAAAGAACGGGAGCCCGGTCTACGCCATCCTCCAGATGAACAAGCCGATCGGGCGGCTGTCGCTGCCCGAGGGTTATGGGCTCGAGGTCTTCAACGCGGTCCAGCCGTTCGACACCTCGCGCTACGCGATGAAATGGGACGGCGAGTGGCACCTCACGATCGAGGTGTTCCGCGACCTCGGCCTCGCGTTCGCGGCCGTGCTCGTGCTCATCTACGTGCTGGTGGTCGGCTGGTTCCAGTCGTTCAAGACGCCCCTGCTGATCATGGCCGCCATCCCGTTCTCGCTGGTTGGGATCCTGCCGGCGCACGCGGCGTTGGGGGCGTTCTTCACGGCCACGTCGATGATCGGCTTCATCACCGGTGCGGGCATTGTGGTGCGCAATTCGATCATCCTGGTGGACTTCATTGAGCTGCGGTTGCTCGAGGGTCTTCCCCTCGAGCAGGCCGTCGTTGACGCCGGCGCGGTGCGGTTCCGCCCCATGGCCCTCACCGCCGCCGCCATGATCGTCGGCGCCGGGGTAATCCTATTCGACCCGATTTTCCAGGGCCTGGCGATCTCGCTGATGGCAGGCGAGGTGGCGTCGCTCCTGCTCTCGCGCATGGCCGTGCCCGTCCTCTACTACATGGCGAAGCGCCACGAGCGTACCGAACCGGTGCCCACTGCAGCGCCGATGGAGGCCGCGGCATGACCCGAGCTCAGACTTCTGACCTCGGCGATCGAGGCGAGCTCGTAGCAACCCTGCTTTGGCGCCGGTACCGGGCCGGCGGCACTTCGAATGCGCGCCTGAAGGCCCGGTTGAACGCCGCTTCAGACTCGTAGCCCACTTCGGCCGCGATATCCGCCACTCCCTTCGGGGTGGAGGTCAACGCCTGGGCCGCCAGACGCAGCCGCCAGCCCGTCAAGTACGCGATGGGGGGAACCGAGAGATAGCGCGTGAAACGCTCCACGAGCGCGGAGCGAGACAGGCCGACGTCCATGGCGAGCCCGGCAATGGTCCACGGGTGACTCGGGCGGCTGTGAAGCAGCGCGAGGCTCTTGCCCACGATAGGGTCTCTTGCGCCCGCGAGCCACCCGGTCGTCTGATCGGGGAGGCCGGTGACGTATCGCCTCATCGTGTCCACGAACAGGACTTCCGACAGCTTGGCGAGCATCACGTCGCTACCCGCGCCGTCCGAGGCGGCCTCCTCGACGAGATGTAGGATCGAATGCTCCAGCCAGTGCCCGGAGCGGTCGGTCCTGATGTTCACCTTCAGCATCCGCGGCAAGCTCTCGAGAATCGGACCGCAGAGGAGCGGGTCGCAAGTCAAGTACCCACACACGAACCCGGTCGTCGCCCCACCGCCACCGGCGCGCATCGGCGAAAGGTCGCGTGTCGCGACCTTCCGCAAAAGCGCAGCACCATCGATCTGGTTCGATCCAGAGCCGCCGCTCAAGCAGTGCGGATCCCCGTGCGGAAATAGCACGATGTCGCCTGCCGACAGCTCGACATCGGACTCGCCTTCTAGAGATACCCGGGCCGTGCCATCCACGACGAAGTGATAGATCAACATGTGCGGCGCGCCGGGTGCCAGCGTCGGCGCCAATGCGCGACAGTGGGGCGTCGAGAGCCGCCAGGGGGCCGAAAACTCCGCCCTGAAGAACATGGCCCCCTTCAACCGAACGCCGTTCAACACCTCTGAGAACGCGTCCATCCTCCTCCGGCTTCCTCGGGATGCCCCGCAAAGTTTCGTGGCGCCCGCGCAAAGCATTCTAAGCCCACCGGACTCGCGGGCAAGAACTTCAACCGCGCGCGCGTGGTCAGCCACGAGAGAGCCCACAGAATCGCTGCCGTCACGCAGCGCTGCCAGAGCAGGGCCGCCGCGGCCGTGAATGTAGCGCCCGCTCGTAATCGGCCGGCGGCACGTAGCCGATTAGTTCGAGGAGCGCCGCGTGTTAAACGAATAGACCCATTCCAACGTTGCAAATTCCGCGGTCTCAAGGTGCCGCCACGGCGCCGGCGAATGACCTCGGTCCTCAACAAGCCGATCGCGAATTCGGCGAGTGCATAGTCGTACGCCTCCGACCGATGGCGCGATGCCCGCATCGCCGAGGCGGTCGGTGTAGGTCATCGGATAAACGTCGACGACGACCAAGTCCGAGTCCGCGCCGGTCGTCGAGACGTGCCGGTTCACCTTGACCGGTCCCGCAATGATCATGTCCTGATCGAGCGGCGGCGTCTTTTAGACGAGCACGTCGGTGCGCCGGCTGGCGAACCGCTGATCCTCCGTCATGTAGTCGGACGTCATCCCCGGTGCGGTGTAACCCACGTACGGCATCGGCCTGTTCGGCTCGCTCACGTACTCGTCGAACTGCCGCTGCCCCGCCGGCTGCGTTCTCGACAGCCCTCCGTCCGCGTCGAAATACAGCGTCGTCAGCTGCAGCTTCTTCGCCCGCCACGCGTCGAGGCGGCGAAACTCGTTCACGCTGTGAGGAACAGCCAGGCTTCCGGCATGCTCGCTGGCTTGTCCTTCAGGTACTGCATGAAGAACGGGAACTGGATGTTCTCGCGGAAGTACTCCGAAGTCCTGACGCCGAAGTCAACAAATTCCTTGCGCTTTGCGATAGACAGAGTCAGACCCCTGTACGACTACGTGAGCAGGTGTCGGCGCTCCGGACTGACGACTACGCAGCAGTTCCAGCGAATGGGACGATCCAACCTTTCGCAAATCCCCGCACCGGTACCACTCATCGTAGATTCGTGGGCCACACCCCAGATCGTGATGAACTTGCGTTCTTTGGTTGGGCAGCGGCCGCGATTCTGGCAGGCAGCTACGTGGCGCTTCTCTTCGTATTTGGCGGTTCGTCTGTCGACGGGTTCATTGGACGCCTGACCGACGGAATCCTGGGAACGCCGCATGAATGATGGTAGTGGATCATGTCAATCGAAGATTTCACGGGGCCGGCAGCGAAACTCCGCCACGATGTCGTCCAGATCGATGTCGTCGTCGCCGCTAACCATCACCGGCGGCGACAGACGACGATGAATCGTGACTGCAGCCTTATCGGGATCGACGATGACAACCGCGATCACACCGCAGATCAGATATTCTTCGACCTTTGCCAAAATATCACGGGGACGGTCATCCGGGGAGATGACCTCGACGGCCATGTCTGGCGGGCCGATCCAGAATCGCCGCAATCTGCCGCTGGGAATCCGTTCGCGCCGAACGAAGGCGACATCCGGCGCACGTACGGTGTCCGGGTTGGAGCGCAGCGTGAATCCGACCTCCGTCACTACCTCGCCGAGGTGCCCTGAGCGGACGTGCTGCGTCAAGAGAAACAGCAACCGCGCGACTATCCGCCCATGCTCCCAACCGGCCGGACTCATTCGAATCAACCGACCGTCGGCGAGCTCGTATCGGTAATCGTCGTCCGGAAATCTCTCGAGTTCCTCTGCCGTAACCAGACGTGTGGCGTCCGACATGGGCCGTGTTTCCTGCATGGCATTCTACATCGTCAGTTGCGAACGAGATGCCAGCGCGACTGCGTGACGGCGTCGCCGGTTTCGACGCTTATGAGCGCAGAAACTGCCAATCAGGGTGCCGATGGCGTACTCAGCTTTTGACGGGTTGACGAGGGTCCGCAACCGAGGATTCGCTGCGCCAAAACCCGCGCCCGTGTCGTAATATCAATCGGCTCGCGCAAAGAGTGAGCATCGGCACACTTCGGTGAAAGTGCCTGAAGCCAGGTAGCAATCCGTGGATTCGATCGGAGCGATCATGACGCGTGCCCTGCTGGTCATCTGCGCAGTGCTGGTAAGCGGATGTTCGAGGCCGTCGTCGTCGACGCCGGCCTTTCCAGCCGGACCCATCATCGATCTCTCCCACTCGTACGACGCCCAGACGATCTTCTGGCCGACGGCCGATCGGTTTCGACTGGAGAAGGTCGCTGACGGTATTACGCCCGGCGGGTATTACTACGCGGCAAACAACTTCTTCACCGCCGAGCATGGCGGTACGCACATCGACGCGCCGATCCACTTCGCGCAGGCGCATCAGTCCGTGGACCAGATCCCGCTCGATCGGCTCGTCGGGCCCGCCGTCGTCGTTGACGTGCGTGAGCAGGCTCGTCGCGATGCCGATTATCAGGTCAGTGTCGAAGACATCGCGCGTACCGAGAGCGAACAGGGTGCGCTGCCGAGCGATGCGATTCTCCTCCTCCGAACCGGCTTCTCGGAACGGTGGCCAGATGCGGCGCGGTATCTCGGCACTGCCGAGCGCGGCGACGCGGCAGTCGCCAAATTGCACTTTCCTGGGCTGCACCCCGACGCGGCTCGCTGGCTCGTGGCGAATCGACAATTGAAAGCCATCGGCATCGATACGGCAAGCATCGACTTCGGTCAGTCCACGAAGTACGAGTCGCATCGAACGCTCTTCGAGCGCAACATCCCTGCGTTCGAGAACCTGACGGCGCTCGATCGGCTTCCCGCGCGCGGTGCGTACGTCATCGCGCTGCCGATGAAGATCGGCGGCGGCAGCGGCGCCCCGCTGCGTGCCATAGCGATTCTCCCCAGGTGAAACTCGTCTCTTTGGCCGGGGCCGTCTCAACTCGCAAACTCGCGGCCGGCCTGATGCTGGGCCTCGGCGCGGCTGGGTTCGTGCTGCTCCTCGGCCGCGTTGGGTGGCTGGAGACACTGGAGCTGAAAACGTACGACTGGCGCATGCGCCGGAGTGTGACCCGGCCGCCATCAGTCAATCCCGACATCGTCCTCGTCGAAATCAACGACACGACGATTCGAGATCTCGCTCCGGCATTCGGCCGATGGCCGTGGCCGCGAGTGGCGTTTTCGAACATCATCAACTTCCTCGTCCGCGCGCCAGCAAAAGTAATCGCGCTGGATCTCAGTTTCTTGGAGGAACAGCGGAACGTCACGTTCAAGATCGGAGGTGACGAAGGGCAGACGTGGACCGGAGACGAATCAGATGCCGCACTGGCGGCTGCGGTTAAGGCTGCGGGCAATGTCGTCTTACTTGCGGATGCCGTTTACATGGGCCATACCGGCCAGGAGCAGGCGAACAAACCTGCCGAATGGATGGGCGAGCCATTTCGCCTCGGTCATGCTATTGAAGAGCGCCCTCTTATCATCCCGCCCTATCAGAAGCTGACCGACTCGGCACGTGGACTTGGCCACAACTTTTTTGCGCTGGATCCCGATGGGCCAGTCAGGCGTGTCGCACCTTTCGTCCGCACCGGCGAGAAATACATGCCGTCGCTCGGCCTGATAACAGCATTTGTTGCTGCCGGGATCAAACCCGATGAGGTCGTGCTGCAATCCAGATCAATCCGAGTTCGGGACCGTCATATTCCGCTGGTGGCAGTAAGTGTCGCCGCAGATGCCCAGCATCCCGACAGGTTGCACGACCAGCTGGCGATGTTGATCGACTACCGCGCCCCGGCGCTCGTCAACGGAGAACGGCCGTACCGCGCTTTCGAAGCGCGGTACCTGATGGTGTCAGAGGACCTGCTCCTCAACGCTGAAAAGCCGCTCGTCGACCCCGTCGAGTTCAAAGACAAGATCGTATTCGTTGGTCTGACGACTTCTGGACTGGTCGACGTGTTCCAGACTCCCTTCGGATCCGAGGGGACGATGCCCGGCATTCAAGTTCATGCCAGCATCGCTGACAGTCTCCTCTCGAATCATTTCTTGTCGACATCGACGATGCGAACAGCCGTCGGAGTCACGCTCACAGCGGCAACGCTCGTCGGCCTTCTGTCGGCCTTCCTGCCATTCATCGGTGCCGCGCTGGGAGCCCTCGTGCTGCTGTCTGCCTGGACTTGGTACGCGGCCGTCGCGTTCCGTGGCGGCCTCTGGGTGCCAATGACGCAGCCACTGCTCGCCATGTCTCTCGCACTCTTCGCCGGGACCGCCTATCAGTACTTCGTCGAAGATCGCGAAAAGCGAAAAGTCAAGCGCCTCTTCGGACGCTACGTGTCCAAACACGTCTACGAACAACTCCTGAACGACCCCACACGAGCAGAGCTCGGTGGCGCGCGACGCGAAATGTCTGTCCTGTTCTCAGACATTCGCGGGTTTACATCCGTGACCGAAAGAGGAGATCCCGAAGAGCTCGTCGCGCAGTTGAACGAGTACTTCTCGAAAATGGTCGAGGTCGTTTTCCGCAATTACGGGACGGTCGACAAATTCGTCGGCGACATGCTGATGGCGCTGTTCGGTGCGCCTCTGGACGACGTTCATCACGCCGAGCACGCGGTCAGGGCGGCGATCGACATGGTCAAAGAACTGGGTGCCCTCAACCAGAAGTGGGCAGCAGCAGGGCGCGCGCAGCTCGATATCGGCATCGGCATCAATTCGGGCGACATGATTGCCGGTAACATCGGCTCGGCGTCCATCATGAGCTACACGGTCATTGGTGACAACGTGAACCTCGGGTCGCGGCTCGAATCCCTGAACAAGGAATACCGGACCCGGATTATCATTAGCGGGGCCACCCGGCTGAAAATCACCGGCCAGTACGACATCCGACCTCTTGGCGATGTGGTCGTCAAGGGGAAGACGCGCGCGGTGGCGATCTTCGAGGTCAAAATCCCGTCTCCGATCCCGGTCACGCACGAGAAAGCAAAGCTATGAAGAGGGGAGCGCTGGCACTCGCGGCGCTGCTGACGGCCACTCCGGCCTTCGCGCAGCTCGGAGGAATTCTCAACAAGGCCGGCAAGGCCATGGACGCCGCCGACAAGGTCAAAGCGCTGTCTGAAAAGGACGAACGCGCAGCCGGGGAGGAGGTCAGCACGCTCGTCCGTAAGGAGTTCGGCGTCTTTCAGGACGCTGCCGTGACGAAGTATGTCACGCTCGTCGGAACCGTGCTCGCGCAGGCCAGTTCGCGCCCCGATCTCAAATGGGAGTTCATCGTCCTTGACACTGATGGCGTGAACGCCTTCGCCGCGCCCGGTGGAATCGTCCACATTACCCGTGGCGCACTGGGCCTGATCAAAAGCGAGTCGGAGCTTGCGGGGGTGCTCGGGCACGAAGTCGCGCACGTGATGAAGCGTCATACGGCGAAGGCGATTCAAAAGAGCAATACGATCAAACTCGCCACCGATCTGGCGCCGGGAAGCGCCGACTACATTCGCGAGCTCGGCCAGGCGTTCTACGAGGATATCGTCGAGAACAAGTACGACCGCGACGACGAGAACGACGCCGACCAGGAGGGCGTCCGTTTGGCGAATAAGGCCGGTTACAACCCTTCCGGACTTGGTACGTTCCTGACGAAGCTGATGGAGCGGAACAAAGGCGAGACGGAGCGAAACGGCTTGTTCGCGTCGCACCCCGAAACCCGCGACCGTATCGCCAAGCTCGATAAGCAGATCACATCGGAAAAACTCAAAGCCCCTGCCATAGTTGCGGCGCGCTACGCGTCGACGATCGAATTCGATGCAAAGCCGCTCGCGCAGGTCACGACCGTTGCCGCCGGGACAAAAGGAGTCGCTGGCGGGTCGGCAAAGCCCGCGGAAGGCGAAAAGAAGGAAGAAAAGAAAGAGGAACCGAAGCGGAAAGGATTCGGTCTTGGCTCACTCGGGCTGACGAAAGGCAAGCAGCAGGAGTCTACGCAGGCGTCGGCGTCCGGTGGTGGCCGTGCGGTCGGCAGCCCGGATCGCCACGCGACGGGCGGCGACAACTCGACTAAGGTGTCGGTCAGCATCACGCCTGCCGACGTAGCCGAGTTCAAGAAGGGCATCGCATAGTCAGGCAGGCCGCTGAAAAAAGACGGCCTGATGGAAATGGCAAAAAGGAGATGGCAAAATGTGTAGGGTTTTCCCTTTCCCATCTCCCATTTCCCATACAGGATGCGTTTTTTAGCATCCTGCTAAACCCAAGGCGATGCCTCACTACCCCGGGCACCTGATCATGGGCGTCGCGGCGTTCGCTGCGACGCTCGCAATCTCCGGGTTCACCAAGAATCGCCTCGTCAAGCGCAAGCTCAAACTCTCGACCTTCCTCCTCGCCGCGTACTCGCTCTTGCAGATCGTCCTCGTGCTCCGGCCGGACGTCGTACCGGCGGACGCCGAGCAACAGTTTCGCGCGTTCGAGCGGCTGGCCTTCGAAGCGGCAATCATCAACCTCGTTGTCATCGCGCTCATCAACCCGCTCCGTGTCGATCGCGTTCCCGACGCCTTTCCCTCTATTCTTCAGGACTTCATCGTCACCGGTCTGCTCGTGCTGATTGCGACGTTCGTCTTCCGCGAGCAGCTGTTGACCACGTCAGCTGTCGGCGCAGTCGTGGTCGGCTTCGCGCTCCAGGACACGCTCGGGAATGCGTTTGCGGGCCTCGCAATTCAGAGTGAGAAACCGTTCAGGATCGGCGAATGGATTCGCGTCGGGGAGTTCGAAGGCCGTGTCAGCGAGATCACCTGGCGCGCCACCAAGCTGCGAACGAAGTCCGGCAACTTCGTGATCGTGCCGAACAACACGATCTCGAAGGAAGCGATCATCAACTACTCCGAGCCGGCGGTGCCGACGCGGATCGAGGTGGACGTTGGCGTGAGCTATCAGTCCGCCCCCAACGAAGTGAAAGCTGCGATACGTGACGCAATGTCGCACGTCACGGGCCTGGTTGCGACACCCGCGGCGGATGTGCTCCTGACCAGCTTCGATGCGTCGGGTATCAATTACAAGGCCCGCTTCTGGATCGAGGACTACGAACGCGACGAGGTTTATCGCGACCAGGTCCGAACCGCGATCTACTACGCGCTGGCGCGAAGGGGCATCGAGATTCCGTATCCCATCCAGGTCGAGTACAGCCGCGAGTGGCCGCAGCCAGACCTGGCCTTGATGCAACGCGAGCGCGAGCAGGTTCTGTCGGGTGTAGATATCTTCGCGCGCCTCACCGACCATCAGCGCCGCGACATCGCGGCGGCGACGAGTACGCGGACCTTCGGTGATGGCGAGGCAATCGTCCGGCAGGAAACGGCGGGACAGTCCATGTTCGTCGTTTGTTCGGGAAGTGTCTCAGTCGTGCTCGAGCCCGATCGCCGCGAGGTTGCGACTATCGATGCAGGCGGATACTTCGGCGAGATGTCGCTGCTGACCGGATCACCCCGGACGGCGACCGTGCTCGCTCGCGGAGACACCGTCGTGCTCGAGCTCGATGCCGACGTTTTCCGTCAACTCGGCGCGGCGGACCCGCAGGCCGTCGAGCAAATAGCGCTGGATGCAATCACACGCCGCGCGCAGCTCGAACAGGCCCGCGACGCGGCGAAGGCCGCGGCCGTCGCCGACGCACCCGCCACGATGCTCGGAAGGATGAAGAAGTTTCTGGGAATTCGGTAGGAAGGCTCTCGGCTCAGGGCTCCTGGCCACTCTTGCCACGTCAACCGAGGTGCCAAAAGCCACGAGCCGTGAGCCAAGCGCCGTTCTTAGTATCGATAGCTCCACTCCCGATAGCCCCGATCGTAGCCTTCCTTGAAGCCCTGGCGATAGAGATTGCGATAGACGTCCTTCGATCCGTACTGGCCCTTGTAATCGTGATCCCCGGATCGATACCACTTGTGCCGAAGTGGATCGTAGGACCGGTGACTACGTGCGTCCTCCTGGCCTTTCTCGTAGCCGTCATTCCCGCCGTTCGCAAAGGCCACATTGCCGTACCCATACTGCCCGGGGTATCCGTACCCGCCGGGATACTGGTATCTGCCCGGATATCGCCGATCCGGGTACGTGTCGGGCCGTGGCACCGGGCGACCGTAGCCGTAGTACGGCGCGTATCGCTGATAACCGTCCGAATAACCCGCCGCGTATCCACTCCGAAACTGCTGCCGGTACCGTTCGATGTCGCCGAAGCTGCCGTTGTAGCCCTTGTCGGCGCGTTGCCAGGTACGTTCGTCCCGATAATCGCGGTTCTCCTGCCTGCGCCCGTCGTGCTCACCCTCCTTGAAACCTTCGCGGTAACCGTATTCGTACGCGCGGCGGCCGGACTCGTAATACGGCTGGCGGACATCGTCGCGATAGTTCCAGCGGCTCGAATCACTCCAGCCGACCGATTGCGCCTGTGCCGGTGCGGTGAACGCCAGCGCTGCGATGACGAGCGCCGGCACGAAGTAGAGGCGTTCCATTGGGTCCTCCAGAGCGCGGCTTCCAGCGCGTAGTGTGCGCTGAGATGCCAAGAGCAAGTGCCAAGAGGTCGTCTCGATTGCCGCGAAGCTGCGGTGTTCCATGGACCGCACGCGACCTCGAAATCGATGACCGCAAGATCCGCGCCCCTAAAGGCCGGCAGAAAACTCGCGAGAATCTGGTGTTTTTGACTGGTTGGGCTCTGAAGAGGTGACACCTACTGGGACCAGACGAGGACATGCTCTCCGTCAGCGGTACTGTGGTCGACGATGAGCGTCGGACCGAAACGCTCCAGGTCTTCGACTGTCAGCCGCAGGTCTTCGAGATCCATCCGATTGTGATTGAGGTCAATCGTGGCTCCGCGCATCTTCAGTCTCAGGAGCCAGAACGGGATGCTGAGGCGCACGATCTTTCCTTTGTCGGGATCGAAAGCCATGACGTTGAGCTGTTCCGGTCGACGGGCGTCAGCTGATTTGCGCCGGTTCGCATTCGAGCGAACGAATCTGCCTCGCGCGTCGAGCTCGATGAGCGGCTTCTGGCCGGCAAAGCGGCTCTTTATCTGTTCGAAATCGCGTGCGGCCACTGCGGGCGTGACCGTGCGTGTTTCGACATGCTGTGAAAACAGGTAGACCGCGACGCCTGCGACCGCGATCAATCCGAGGATGCCGGTGATTGCGACGCCAACGACTACCCAGACCCAGGGTTTGACCTTACCGGCCACGCGCGCTCCTCATCAGCTTCTGCGCGTCGTCAACGCAGACCGGATCGCTTCCTTGCTCGCACAACACCTGCGCCTGGCGGGCTTGTTCGGCAGCCTGATCGCGCTCGCCGCGTTTCAGCGCGACGCGTGAGAGCTCGACGCGTGCCCGTCCCTGGACCCAATTGGCGGCATCGCCTCCCGTCGCGCTTCGGAGGTCGGCAACGCCCTCCTCCAACCGGCCGATGGCCACTCGCGCTGTGCCACGCTTCACGCGCCAGAGGGCCTCTTCACCGGGAATCCGCGGGCGTTTGTCCGAGGCGAGTATAGTGAGCCCTTCGCTCAGGACGAAGTCCGCCTGTTGCGCCCGACCCGCGCGTAACGCCGTGGCGCCCGCTTCGAGCAGGAGCAGCCGGTTCCTGGGATGCAATTGACGCAACTCTTCCAGTGCCTTCAGCGCGTCGTCGTAGCGACGCTCGCGGTTGTATACGAGCACGAGCGCAAAAAGTGCGTCGGTTCTGTTCTCGCGCCCGCTCGCCGCGGTCTCCTCGAGCATTTGAATGCCTCGCTCGCGCCCTCCGCCGAAACCTGCCACATACGCCATCAGCCGCATCGGTAACGACAATGTAGATACGATGTAGCGATAAGTTCCGACGATCAATTCTGCATCTTTTCGCGTCGGGTCGAGGGCCAGCACGCGTTCGTGCTCGTCGTATGCGCGCCGGGCGGCCTTGAATCCGGCGAGCTGCTTCCCCTCGACCGTTGCGACGTACGAGGCTTGTATCCCGAGCGCGGCACCGAGGTCGTAATGGGCCTGGGCGCTGCCTGGCTGAGTACTGGTGCCCTTTTCGGCGAGCTCGATTGCACGGGTGATGTGCTGACGGAATTCGTGATCGACATCAGGTGGTGGTGTCTTGAGCTCCACTGTCGATTTCGTCAACGACCCGAGATAATGGTCGACGGTAACAGCACCCCGCCTGAAGAGCATGTTCAACCAGAGCACGCTGGCGAGGCTTCTGTGAGTCGAGGGGTCGTCTGGTGCCAGGGCGACGGCGCGACGAAGCAAGACGATCGCATCGTCGTGATCGAGGTTGTAAGCAAGGTTCAGCCCGCGTTCGCGAAGCGCGGCCGGCGTATCCTGTGGCGCGCTCATGACATGCACCGGCGCGTACAGGCAGGGTATAAACGTCGAAAAAATCAGCGCGCGCCATGGCGCCATAGGACTATGATAACAATGCTGCAAGTTGGTAACCGGATAGATGCGTGGCTAAGACCTCTCTTATCGGCGGCTAATCTTCATAGCCACGACTCTTTCCACGATTAAACTTCTTCGAGAGGAGGGCACGATATGCCCCGTGGGCGACCCAGAAAGAGCCAGGACTCGATGCTCATCAAATCAGCCGAGTTGGTTGGTTGGGCGATTGGGGGCCTGGAGCGCGAGATCGAGGAGACTCGCGCAAAGCTGGCTTCCTTGAATGCCCAGGTAGCGAAACTGCGGGCGCGCGCGGGCAAACGAGTAAGTGCAGCCACGGCTGCTGCCGCCGCTTCAGTCGACCGCGCCGCGGCGGCCGTCCGCAAGCGCCGACGCTCCACGATGTCTCCCGAAGCACGTAAGCGAATGTCCGAGATGCTGCGGAAGCGGTGGGCGGAGCGCAAGAAAAAGGGTTTAAAGGCGCTATAAGATTTCGCGACCGAGGCCGCGCTCCGTGGCCCGCAAGAAGGCCAGGTGCGCGGCCGCCACATCTTCTACCGCCATTCCCAGGGACTTGAACAACGTTACCTGGGCGTCCGACTCGCGTCCGCGTAAGCGATTCGCCGCGAGCTCACCCAGCTCGCCGGCGATATGGGTCGGACCAATCGTCCCTTCCTTGATTGGAATCACGATATCGCCAGCCTCGACCAGCGCTGCAGTGCGCGAGTCCACGAACAGCTTCGCTCGTCTCACGAGCTCCGAATCCATTTCCCGCTGATCAGGTCGGCAGGCTCCCACCGCGCAAAGATGCGTGCCGTCGGCGATCCACTCGCTTCGGACGACCGGCTCGCGCGCCGCCGAGGCCAGCACGACGAGATCAACGCCGCGGACGGCCTCCTGGGCCGAGCCTGCCGCAAGCAGCGTGGCTGACGTCGTCGGCTGCATGTCGTCGATGAACCTACGAACATGCTCGGCGTTCGGACTCCAGACCCGCACCTCGCCGATATGATGAACCTGGGTCATGGCTTCCAGATGGCTGCGCGCCTGAACACCGGATCCGATGATTGCGAGCGAGGTCGCTTCTGGTCTTGCCAGCAGGCGACTCGATAGCGCCGACACGGCTGCCGTTCGGGCCTCGGTGATGTAGCGCCCGTCCATCACGGCCCGCAGCTGTCCGGTCGACGGATCCAGCATGATGATTGTGGCGAAGTGCGTCGGCAGCCCAATGGCAGAGTTGCTTCCGAAGAGCGTAACCAATTTGGTCCCGAGCGCGCCGTACGCCGGAATGAAAGCCGGCATCACTCCGAAAAACGCGTGCGCCTCCACACCAGCGCGCACGAGACGCGCGCCGGGCACGCCGGCTGTGCTCAGGTCGAGAATCGTGCGGAGCGGCTGGTTTACCCGCCCGGCGGAAAACTCCGCGAGCGCGGTCTGCATCGTCTCGATGAGATCGCGCATCGGCAGGATCTGTTTCACCTCGGCTTCAGACAGGATCAGAGGCATAGATGATTATCCGCACAATTGACGCGCACACGGCGGGCGAACCCTTGCGCCTCATCGTCGATGGCTTTCCCGCGATTCAGGGATCGACAATGCTCGAGCGTCGTGAGTGGGTGCGCACCAACTGCGATAACCTTCGCACCGCGTTGATGCTGGAACCGCGCGGCCACGCAGACATGTATGGAGCGGTACTGACCGAGCCGGAGCATCCTGAGTCCGACGCAGGCGTGCTGTTCATGCACAACGAAGGATACAGCACGATGTGCGGCCACGGAGTCATCGCCGTGGCGACGATAGCGTTCGAGCGTCAGCTGATCGTGTCCCGTCGCCGCGGCGAGCTCGTGCTGGATTCACCCGCCGGTCCGATCCACGCGACGGCGCTCATCGTCGACGATGCGCAGGGAACGCGCGTCGAGAGCGTCAGCTTCAGAAACGTTCCCTCCTTCGTCCTTCACGCGGCTGTGCCCGTGCGGCTGGCATCACGTCAGCTGCGCGCCGACGTGGCGTTTGGCGGCGCCTTCTACGCGGTCGTGGACAGCGAGGCCGCAGGGATTCCCATCATGTCCGAACGACTCGCGGAACTTCGCCGTGCAGGCATGGAAATCAAGCATGCGATCGAGTCGTCGGTGCACGTTGTCCACCCGCAAGAGCCGGAGCTTCAGGGCATCTACGGAACGATCTTCACAGGGCCACCCTCTTCCGCGGTCGCGGATCTTCGAAACGTGACGATTTTCGCTGATGCGGAAGTCGACCGTTCTCCGTGTGGCACGGGGACCTGCGCCGTGATGGCGATCCTTTCGGCAATGGGCCTTCTTGGTCCGGAGCAGACTTTCACGCACGAAAGTGTTATTGGCACGCTGTTCAGGGGCGTCATCGAAGGAGAAACGACCGTCGAAGGCGTGACGGCGATCATTCCACGGCTCGAGGGGGAAGCCTTTATCACCGGTGAAAACAGCTTCGTCATCGATGAGCGCGATCCACTGCGTTACGGCTTCCGTTTGTAGTCGATAATTGCCCTTACCTTGTTGACAGAGGCCTCCACGTGCACGAGCCACAGGCATAACTCAGGCGGCACGGTACCAGGCAGGGCATTGTAGCCGCATATC
>JBKPCD010000247.1:0-5757 GCA_046727175.1 Acidobacteriota bacterium
TTCCCGCTCGGCGGCATCGGCACGGGCACCGTGTCGCTCGGCGCCCGCGGCGAGCTGCGCGACTGGGAGCTGGCCAACTCGCCGGCGAAGGGGCGGCAGAACGCCAACGCGTTCTTCGCCATCCACGCGCGTCCCAAGGGCAGCGTCGCCGTAAACCGCGTGCTCGAGGCGCGGATCGGCGGCGACCCAAGGCGCGATCAGCAGGGGGGCTTCCAGGTCTACGAGCTCGCCGGCCTGCCGCGTCTGGCCTCCGCGCGCCTCATCGGCGAGTACCCGATCGCCCGCGTCGAGTTCGAGGATCCCGAGCTGCCGGTGCGGGTCGCGCTCACCGCGTTCACGCCGTTCGTACCGCTCGACGCCGACGCCTCCGGAATTCCGGCGACCGTGCTGCGCTACTCCGTCACGAATCCGGGCGACATCCCGGTGTCGGTCACCATCGCGGGCTCCCTTTCGCACATCGCGGGGGAGCAGAAGAACTTCAGGGATTTGGTTCGCGCCTGGTACGTCGGAGGCGCGCGGCAGACAGTGTCCTGGCGCGACGACGGGGAATTCCGCGGGCTCGACTTCGGGGTGGACCTCGACCCCGGTGATGAGGAGTACGGCACGGTGAGCCTCATGACGCGCGCCGAGCGGGTGACCAAGAAGCCGGAGTGGGTGCGAAGCTTCGTGGGGGCCGGGGCGGAGCTGTTCTGGCGCGACTTCGCGGCGGACGGGCTTCTGGACGAGGCCGACGAGGCCCTCCCCGTCGAAGAGGTGATGCCCGGCAGGGTGCCGAACCGGACGACCGGGTCACTCGGCATCGTCGCCGACGTCGCGCCGGGGGAGACCCGGGATTTCGAGTTCGTGCTCGCGTGGAGCTTCCCCAACCGCCCGAACTGTTGGTGGCGGGCGAGTCCCCCCGCCCCCGGCCAACCAGAGACGATCCGCAACCACTACGCGACGATCTGGCCCGATGCCTGGGCGGCCGGCGCGCATCTGCTCCGCGAGCTGCCGCGGCTCGAGGCGGCGACGCGGGCGTTCCAAGACGCCCTCTTCTCCAGCACCCTCGACCCGGCGATCCTGGAGGCGGTGAGCTCGACGCTCGCCGTCGTTCGCAGCACGACATGCTTCCGCATCAAGGGCGGGTGGTTCCTCGGCTGGGAGGGGAGCTGGGACGAGGAAGGCAGCTGCTACGGCACGTGCACCCACGTGTGGAGCTACGCGCAATCCGTCGCGTGGCTGTTCCCCGAACTGGAGCGCAGCGCGCGGCGCATCGAGTACACGCTGGAGGTGGACGCGAAGGGCTCGCAGCCCATCCGGAGTCAGCGGATTTTCGGATTGGGCGCGACCGAGGGCAAAGGCCTGGAATTCGCGCACCCGGCCGTGGACGGGCAGATGGGGTCGCTGCTGCGGCTCCACCGCGAGTGGCGCTTCAGCGGCGACGACGCGTTCCTGCGGGAGTGCTGGCCGGCGGCCGTGCGCAGCATCGAGTTCGCCCTCCGCGAGTGGGACACCGACAAGGACGGGGTTCTGGATGCGCGCATGCACAACACCTACGACATCTTCTTCTACGGCGCCGAGCCGCTCGGCAACATCTATTTCCTCGCGGCGCTGAAGGCGATGGCGGCGATGGCCCGGCACCTCGGGGAGGCCGCTGCGGCCAAGCGTTACGAAGAAGCGTGGGCGCGCAGCAGCGCCGCGATCGACAAGCTCCTCTACAACGGGGAGTACTACCAGCAGCGCCTCGACGACGTGGACGAGCACCGCTATCAGTTCGGCGCCGGCGTGCTGAGCGACCAAACGCTCGGCCAGTTACACGCTCACCTCAACGGGCTCGGCTACGTGCTTCCGGAGGAACACATCCGGAGCGCCGTCGCGGCGGTGTTCCGGCACAACTTCCGTTCCGACCTTTCGCATCATGAGAACTTGCAGCGCGCCTACGCGCTCGGCGACGAGGGCGGGCTCGTCACCGCCTCCTGGCCGAAGGGCGGCCGGCCGCGCATTCCGTTCATCTACAGCGACGAGGTGTGGACCGGGATCGAGTACCAGGTGGCGGCCCACCTGATCTTCGAGGGCTTCGTCGAGGAGGGGCTCACGGTCGTCCGCGCCGCACGGGCCCGCCACACCGGGGAGCTCCGCAGCCCGTGGGACGACATCGAGGCCGGCCACCACTACGCCCGGTCCCTCGCGGCCTGGGGTCTGCTGATCGCCGCGAGCGGGGTCCAGTACGACGGGATCGCCCGGACGCTGTCGTTCGACCCGATCGCCGATGGCCGCTACCCCTTCACGACCGGGACGGAGTGGGGCGTCGCGACGATCGCGGGCGATAACGTGACGCTCGACGTCCGCGGCGGCCGCCTCGACCTCGCGTCCCTCTCCCTCCGAGGCCGCCCCTCCCGTCGGTCGGAGTATGACGAGGCCGCGCTGTTCTACACCGTGGAGGGGGGCGTGGGGGAATATTTCAGCCTGGTGCGTGGGCGGTGCAAGTGAACGAAAAAGGGGGGAACACCTGGGTGGCCGACGAAAAGGGGAACGAAGCCTACGTGACGATCATTCCCGGCCAGGAACCAAAACTCCGCAAGATCCTGAGACAGGGTCACGGGGCAGTATTGAGCGTTACAAATCAAAAACAGGTAAGGATGGCAACGATGGAATAGGTACGGGCAGCGCGAACTACGAACGGCGCTCGCAATATCTGGCGTCGTAAGCATCATGAGCATCCTTCGGGTACTCACCGTCGGCGCGTTCGGGATCACCATCTTCCTCGCGGTGTTTGTCGAGGGCATGCGGACTCGTCGCCGGTCACCTCCTGGGCCGACCCGATGAAGACGACCGCACGGTGCTCGCCTTTGCCACTGTCTCGCGACATCCTGGCGTCTCAATCGCGATTGCGGCCCTGACGCGTGAACCGCTCGCGCCGATCGGTGTGCTGCTCGCCGTCGTGGTTAATGAGGTCGCCGTCGTGCCATACAGGTGGTGGCGGAAGCGGTTGCGTCGAAGAGGCTGCTGCGTCTGCGCGCGCCGGTGTGCATCGAGGTGTGGAGTGACGCTACGACGACGCAGCGGAAGCAGGCGCACGGCACTTTAGGATTCAGCAGGCATTGAAGGCGGTCACCCTCGACGCCGCCTGGCGATGCCGCAAGGAGGACATCACCGGCAGCATCGAGCCCGGCAAATGTGCAGACTTCGCCGTCCTGGAGAAAGACCCGACTGCAGTCGATCCGACAACGATCAAATCCATCAAGTCGTGGAGACCTGGTTCGATGCGCGGACGGCTGGTCGGAATCTTCTTTCCCAGGCCCGAAATCACCCTTCCAATCGAACTGAAACGCGAACTGTACGACATGCTGAGCAGCGCCGTCGCGCAGAGCAGCTGAAGCGAAGAAGGGTCTCCGAAGGCGGCGTGCTGAAGGATTTCGAAGCATCGCGGAACAAGCGCCGCGCAGCTCGTCGCCGACGCTAACGTTCTTCCCACGGAACGATGTGGCCGGCCATAAACGTTACCTTCTGTGGTAACATTTGAGATCGGTGGGCAAGTATCGGCGGGGCGGGTACATCTTCATCACGTGGAAAGGCGATCACCCGCCGCGGCACGTGCACGTTTATCGCGACGGCAGGCTGATCGTGAAATGGGATTTGGATAATCAGAAGCCGATGAAAGGCGCGGCGACGCGGCGCATTATGGAACTGATCGGCGAGCTGGAGGCTGAGGGGCTGCTGTGAAGATCCGCTCTGTCAGGCACAACAATCGGAAGAAAGTGTTCGAGGTCGGCACCTCGACGAAGAAGCTCGTGTTCCCGTTCTCGAAGGCGGAGCCGGCGCCCACGACCGAAGACCCGGTCACGGAGCTTTCGGTCGACGCGGAGGCTGGTCGGGAGGCGTTCAGCTACGTCCTTCACTCCGGCCGTACCGGCACCGTGCACGTCGAACAGGTGCTCGAGTACAACCAGGATCCGACCTACCTCCGCGATCTCCTGTTGTACCGCCTGACGCTCGAAGCACAGAAGCGAGTGGCAAAGAGCCCGCTCTCGAAGCGCGAGATCGTGCGCCGGCTCGGGACGTCGCCAGCGCAGTTGTATCGACTGCTCGATCAGACGAACTACCGCAAGTCCGTCGATCAGCTGCTCGCGCTACTGCAAGTGCTCAACTGTGACGTGGACCTGGTCGTTCGGACGAAGACAGCCTGACGCAACACGCCTGAAGGCGTGCTCCTTCAAGGCAGCGAGCACTGTGACGTAACTGTGACGTGACCCTGTCGATTCAGCGAGAACTACTGCGGTTTACGGTGATCGACGATCGCGACGCGGGAGGGGGCTAATTCTGGATCTGCAACGGTCAACCACTCGGACATCTCTCCGCATTTAGAATCAACAGTTTGCGAGCGGTCTGACATTGATTATCGCACACGCCATTGACGTGCGAGGGATCTTGCTCGAACACGTTTCCATTCAGCGGTTTCCAGCATGACAGGAACGTGCGTGCGACGAAATTGTGTCAGACCGGCATTCACTCGCCAGAGAGACTGGGCATATACTTGGCGACTTCTCGCGAGCGATTCCGGTTTCCAAGGACGACGCGCGATCTCGGAGGCCCCCAGAAACACGTCACACCTGTCGCAGCGCCTCGGTCGGTTGAACACGCAGCGCCCGGTGCGCCGGTGCGGCACACGCAAGCACGCCCACCGCCGCCATGATGACCGACGTGATCACCGATGAGACGAGGAGATCCGCGGTCAGGCTATCGGCGCGCCACGCGAGGAGCAAGATGAGGCTGTTGCCGGCGATGATGCCGCCGCCGAGCTGACGACCGGCACGTGCGAACACCGTACTCAGCACGCGCCGGGAGTTGGCGCCGAGTGCGATACGGATCCCAATCTCGCGGGTGCGACGCGCCACGGCCACGGCCATGAGCGCGTACAGACCGGCAGCGGAAAAGACCACCGCCCCGACCAGAATGCTCTTGATGACGACGCTGCCGAATGCCTTCGATTCTCGCTCCTGCGCGACGACCTCGTCGAGGGTGGCCATATCCCGGAGCTGCAGGCCGGCATCGATCCCTCGCGCAAGGACGGCGACGCGGGGCGCAAGCGGCGATGCGTCCCCCGCGACGCGCACAGTGACCACGACGGGATCGAGCTCCGCCGCGGACGCTGCGCGATAGATGCACGTCGTCCCACCGCCGCCGTCGCCGCCGACGTTCAGATCCGAGACCACGCCGACGATCTCGTGCCAGGGTCCCAGCTCGCGCTCGGGGCCTCGCTGGATCGTGCGGACCCGTGCGCCCACCGGATTCCTGCCGACTTCGCGCATGAACGCCTCGTTCACCACGACGGGCCGGTTCGGCGCCCCAGCGTCAGCGGCATGCAAGCTGCGGCCGGCCACGATCCCAGCGCCGAACGCCTCGTGATAGCCGGCACCGACAGCCGCCATCGCGAATCCGCCCTCGTAATTGCCGTGGAGGCGAGCCGGTGGTGCGCCGTCCTGCTCCGTTTCCAGCGCCACCCAGTCCGGCGCCGCCCCCAGCAGGCGATCGGCGAGCGTGACGTGGGTGACACCAGGCTCCTCACGCAACCGGCGCGCGAGCTCTTCGTATGCACGCGCGCGACGCGCGCCGATCTGCCCATCGTCAGGCACACCGCGCTCGCCGGCCAGCGCCTCGTTGTCCATCCTGAGGCGGAAGGTGAGGTAACGCTCCGTCGGAAACGCTGCCCACGTCGACTGCTCTTGACGGGAGTTGGTATAGATCCCCACCGCGGCGGGCACGAACAGCAGCGTGCAG
>JBKPCD010000248.1:0-12985 GCA_046727175.1 Acidobacteriota bacterium
CCGACGCGCGCCCCCTGGATTGTCGCGAACGGTTGGCGGTTCATTCGAAGTCCCGACAGGAAATACGTGTACGACGTGCCGGCCGGCAAAGGTGCGCTGGCGGCGGCCGAGGCGTTCGCGTACGGTGCGGACGTCGTGCTGAAGATCGATCCCGCGGATCTCGCGGACGTCGGAAAGATCTTCTCCTTCATCGAGGGAGTACCGGCGGTCGACCTGAAGCCCGTCGCCGACATCGGCGTCGTGGACGACGGGTCGCCGGTCACCGGCGAAGTCATGAACCTGCTCGCGCGGCGCAACCTGCTCTATCAGATAGTGAAGACGCCGTCCCCGCAGTTCCGCGTCAACGTCGCGGTTGGCAGTCCGGAGTTTCCGCTCCAGGAGGCGGCCGATCCGAGCGCGTTTGCGCTCAAGATTCGTCGTCAGCTCCGCGACGATCAGCGGATGTTGCGCATTTTCGGCAGCGAGGTCGTCATCTGCCGTCTCACCGGCGACACCGATCGCGCGCAACTACATCTCATCAACTACGGTGGGCGCGAAATCGAGGGGTTGCGTGTCCGATTGCGCGGCGCCTACAGCGGCGATGCGAGCGTCCCCGGTACCGGACGAGTACCGCTCGCCGATGTCGCCGTGTCGAACGGCGTCACGGAATTCTCGATCCCCAAGCTCGGGACCTATGCGATCGTCGATCTTCGCGTCGAAAAGTGATTGCGGCCGCTGCTCTCTTCGATGAAGTTCCTGTCATGAAGCGAATACGCGCCAGCCGCCGATCAGCCGATAGTTTCGCGACAGTCAGGAACGTGGGGCTCGCGCTGCCCGGCGTCGAGGCGACGACGCGGTACGATGGCTCGCCCGTATTGAAGGTGGACGGCTGTTTCATGGCAGGCCTGGCGACGCACCGGTCGGCAGAGCCAGAGACGCTCGTCGTGCGAATGGGACTCGAAGAACGCGAATATCTTCTGGAGGATGCCCCCGACACGTACTACGTAACCGATTATTACCGAAACTATCCCCTCGTGCTGGTGCGCCTCTCGCGACTCGACCGTGACGCTCTGCACGATTTGCTTTCGGTGTCGTGGCGGCTGACAGTTGCGAAGAGCCGGAACCGCGGCGACGGGTGACGTCATCTCGAGGCCGACACCGCCGCGACGTATTGAGTGCGTCATGGCGTAACTGTTGCGATGGAGGCGGCCGTGTTGCAAGCGACACCCGATGCGGCGGCAATTCGACAGCTGGAATCGATCGAAGCGCAGCTCGCGTCGACGTGGAAGAACCACGACTGCGCCGGATGGGGCGCGCTGCTCGCAGACGACTGGTCGGTGATCCACATCGACGCGCAGGTGATCATGAAGGAACAGGCGCTTGAGATGTGCCGGACGGGTCCGGCTGTCACGTCGAGCGTGGATCAGTTGGCGATACGCTCGTATGGTGATACGGCAATCGTCACCGGTCGGACCAAGGCGACGGTCGGCGGCGCCACACCAACAACGGTAATTCTTCGCTTCACCGACGTGTTCGTGCGCCGCGATGGACGCTGGATCGTGATTGCGTCGCACGCAACGCGCCTGGCCGAGTAACGCGGGCGATCACTCCATGTCCTCGTACGTCGTCCAACTCCAGCGACTCGACAGCATTCCACTCGCCGTCATCCGACGCCAGGCAAAGGCGTCAGACCTCGCGAGGGTGGTGCCAGAGTGTTGCGGTCTGGTCTGGAACGTCGTGCGTGAGCAGCAAGTACGCGCCGGCCGCCACGTCGCCGTCTATTGGGACGGCAGCATCACACTCGAAGTAGGGGTGGAGCTGTACGGACCGTTCGCCGAGCAGGGCGACGTCGTTCGCTCGGCAACACCGTCTGGCGTGGTGGCATCGACAACGCATTTCGGACCGTACGGCGGGCTCGGCGCCGCGCACGACGCCGTCCTCCAGTGGTGCAAGGCTAACAATCGCAGCCTCGCCGGCCCGAGCTGGGAGATCTACGGGCACTGGCAACGAGAGTGGGATGCCGATCCGTCGCAGATTCGGACGGACATCTACTATCTCGTGTCGCCGGATTCGGACGGGTAGGTGAGGACTATTCGACTCCGACTGGGCAAACAGGTCAAAGCAGGCGACGGATGGGATAGCCTACCCACGTGACGGTCCGCGTGCTGCCGCCAATGCTGGCGATGTCTGCTCCACAACTGCCAACCGGTGATCGATGGTCGTACGAGGTGAAGTGGGACGGCTATCGGACGCTCGCGCTCAAACAGGGACCGACCGTCAAGCTCCTGTCGCGCAATCTGAAGAACATGACCGCGCAGTATCAATCCGTCGCGCGCGCCGTCGCAAAGGTGAACGCGAAGGCGGTGCTCCTCGATGGCGAGATCGTCGCCATCGATGCGAACGGTCAGCCGTCGTTCCAGGCGCTGCATCACCAGTCGGCGCACACGATCGTGTTCTACGCGTTCGACGTGCTGCACCTCGATGGACGCGACCTGACCCGAACGCCGCTCGACGAGCGACGCGCCGTTCTTGGACCGCTGGTTGACGGCACCGGAATCTTCCAGTCCGAACCGCTGCCCGGCACACCGGCACAGATTGCGGATGCCGTCCGCGGCCTCGGTCTCGAAGGCGTCGTCGCCAAGCGCCGGGACTCTCGATACGAGCCTGGCAAACGGAGCGCGGCATGGGTGAAAGTCAAGTTCAACCGACGCCAGGAATTCGTCGTCGGCGGCTTCAAACCGAACGCCACCAACCTGGAGTCTCTGGTCGTCGGCTACTACGAGAACCGGAAGTTGTACTTCGCCGGACGAGTCCGTGCAGGTCTCACGCCTCACATTCGCGCGGAAATCTTCGCGAGAATCAAAGGCGATCAAACCGCACGGTGTCTGTTCGTGAATCTGCCGAGCGCCGGCATGGGGCACTGGGGTGAAGGCGTGACGGCCGAAGACATGACGAAGCTGCGCTGGGTCAAGCCGACGCTCGTCGTCGAGGTGTCGTTCGTCGAGTGGACTCGAGATGGGGCCCTGCGTCACTCGGAATTCGTGGCAATTCGAGACGACAAGCGAGTTACCGAAGTAAGACGCGCGTAGCCCGTGTGCCGTTCGTAGAGCCGCTTTCGACGGGTTCAGCGCGCAGCCGGGGAGCAGGATTTCAACTTCGTCGAAAACGGCTGCATGTCCTTGCTGCCGATGAACCACGTCCGCGAGCTATACGGAAGCGTCGCGAGATTGCCGCAGAAAGTGCCGAGCTTCTGGCGATTCAGATACACCTCGACATTCGACGCGTAGAACGCCGTCACGGACCCTTCGTGCTGACGGATGTAATCGCCCAACTTCCGGATGGCAGCTGGCCCGCCGAAATCACCAACAATCGGCACGATCCTGTTCGTCGACTGAAGGGTCTTCACGAACGCGAAGTCTTCATCCGAGGCGAGATAGCTGCGACTGTGTCCGCCAAGGTCCGGCGCGGTCATGAGCGCGCGGTACGACGGCCCTGGCGAGTCGTTCGGATCGGACCGGCTGCTGTAGTGAATCTCGGGTCCGGCGGCGTGGAACGCATCGAGCACGTGCTCGATCCAGCCGAGATCCTCTGACGTCAGTGGCAGTCGATGGACGTCGAGCAGCCGGGCGCGAACGAGGCGGACGTTCGCGTCGCGCAGCGCGCGCGGAGCCTTCGCGGTCGCGTACGCGGCGAAGAGGTCCTGGACGGTCGCCCTCGATCGCAGGCCTGACGGCCGTTCGCGTGAGAACAACCGTGACAGGAAGTCGGCGCGGTCGGTGGAGATCTCGAACAGCGCCTTGTACATCAGCTGAAGATTTCGATTCTCCTGCCGGATATCGACGATGAACGCCATCGACGGACGAAGTCGCGCGATATAGCTGAAGTTCTGTTCGGGACCGACGCCGATGTAGACGCCGTCGCTCGCACGAAGCACCCGTATCATGTGTACGAAGCGCGGCTCGTTCGAGACGAGGTTCTCGGAATGCGCAAACACCCCGGCAGGCTCTGAGAGGCTCGTGCTCAACCTCCAGAACTCGTCGTCGCTCAGCATCGTGGGCAGCGTTCCGTGGCTGGTGCGCGACCGACAGGCGCTCTGAGTGATTATGGTCGACAGAACGAGGGCCAGCATAGCGGTGGGAGGACGTCTGGCCATTGAATTGAGCGCAAATGAGACGAGCGGACCCCGTCACCTGACCGAGCTACCGAGCTACTTCTCTCAATCCTCGCGGGCCCCCACCCCCGCTCGCGCTGCGGGACGGCGTTCGCGGCCCGCCGCAGTCGGAGGCGCTACTACCGAGCTACCGGCGGCGATCATCGATTCTCAGATTTTGGCGAGCACGTTCTCCAGGAACGTCCGATTCGCACGCGCGTTGGCCATCGTGTCCTCGGGCGTTGCGCCCACCTTGCAGCCCTCGACGAAGATCGGCCCCTCGAACCCGGCACCCTTCAAGACGCTGAACACGCCCGCGAAGTCGACCTTGCCGGTCCCGAACTGGATCATCACGTCGCTCTTCTCCGCCGCGCAATCCTTCGCACAGAATCCTGTGACGTGTCGGGCGATTGGCTTCAACTCTTCGATCGGATCCTTACCGGTGTAGTAGATGATGTTTCCGGCGTCGTACCAAATCTTGAAATTCGGGTGCCCGACCGCTTTCATCGCGTTGAGGATCTCGCCCGATGCGCCGCTGTTGCCGCCGTGCGGCTTCATCACCAGCTTCAGCCCGCGCTCCTCGGCGTACGCCGCCGCGTCGCTCATGACCTTGTAGTAGTGCTCGTACTCTTCGGGTCGATCCACGCCGAACGTGAGAAGGTACGTGAGCGCGAGTCCTCGCGCGTTGTCGACCTGCTGCCGCACTTCCTTGATCGACTCGTCGAGCGGAATATTGTGTCGCGATCGCAACGCGGCCATCGTCGCCTTCAGCCCGCTGTCCGCGATTCGCTGTTTCAGCCTGGACAAGTAGTCGGGTGTCCCATCGGCGCCGATGAACGGCTCCTCCTTGGTCCGCGTGAGCAGTCCGACCGTCGGATAGCCGGCAGCCTTGATCTGCTTCAATGTCTCATCGAAGCTCCACGTCGTCCACGGCCGATTGAAACAGCCGATCGGCCACTGGACGCTCGCGGCACCGCGTGAATCCGTCATGGACAGACCGACGCTTGTCGCAGCTCCGGCGAGGATCGTCTGGTGGAGGAATTCGCGTCGATTCATAGCCGCACCATTTTAAGGCCGTGGCCGAACTCTCAAGGCGGGCCTGTGGGGCGCGCTACGGGCGCGCCGCGCCGGAGCGGCCCGCCTTCGCGCTAAAGGCGCTACGGCGCGTCCGCCGTAGCCTCGGCGGAGGCGGAAGCGGGGCGTAGGGCCCCCGCGAGCAACGGCGATACCGGGGCCCCCACTGCGCGTTGTTTGCGCAGTAGGGTGGGATGGGGGGGCCGGCGGGGCGAAGCCCCCCTGGTCTAGTAAGGTGCACCATCCTCCAACGACGCATTGCGTCCGGCAGAAAGAAATATGCCTCGGTTCCCGGGACCTTGTTCAGATACGCTTGGCTGCTCTCAACCCCAAGGACGAAAAACGCATCGTCCAGCGCATCCCCCGCGGTCCCGGTGCCCGTGAGGACCGCGACGCCCAGCATCCCCTGGACCGGCCTGCCGGTGCGCGGATCCATGATGTGCGAATACCTCACGCCGCCGACTTCGAATGACTTCTCCGATGTGCCGGCGATCGAAAGCGCGCGGTCCTTCAGTCGAACCGAGAACACGACGTGATCCGAATCGACGGGATCTGCAATCGTGACGTCCCATCCCTGGCGGCCGGGAGGCGCGCCGAGGCCGTAACTCGTGCTGCCGCCGGCGCTGACGAGCGCGGCGGCAACGTGCCTTCGTCGCAGGATGTCGATGGCACGATCGACGGCGTAGCCCTTGGCAATTCCGCCGAGATCCAGCTCGACCCCGTTGTGGTCGAACGCGATGGTCCTCTCCGCTGCGTTGAGAATCACATGACTTGCGCCGACACTGCGGCGCGCCGCGACGAGCTCGTCGTCTGACGGGAGTCGCCCCCCGCCGCGAAAGAACCCCCACACCCTCATCAGAGGTCCGACGGTTACGTCGAACGCGCCGCTTGACTCACGGTTGTACTTCAGTGCTTCCGCGATGAAGTCGAACAGCTCCGGTTCAACCGAAACCGGGTGGCCCGCGGCCTCGCGGTTGATGCGCGAGAGCGGGCTCTCCGCCTTGTAATGGCTCATCAACCGATCGATCCGGTCGACTTCGTCGAAGGCGTCCTGGACGATGAGCGGCAGGGTGGCTGGATCGGGTCCGTACGCGTCAATGGCGTAGAGGCAGGCCATCGACATCCGGCTTGCCTCGTGATGATAGAGGCGCGGAGGTGCTGCGTGAGGTGCGAAGGCCCCGGCCGCCAGCAGGAGTACGCAGACCGATGGCGAACGACGCGTCATCGAATCAAGACGTCGATGTCTCCAGCACCTGACGAAGACGCCGGGCCACGATCTTGTCTTCGCCTGGCCGCATCATCCACACGCCGACGACCACGGCGTTCCCTTCCGAGCGGGTGCCGATGGACGGCTCGCTGTCGCGCAGGACTTTGACGACGTCCTCGGGAGTCAGTTTGCGGGCGGCTGCGTCCCACGAGATCCGGACATGAGGGACGTGGTTCGCGACCTCGGGAACGAACACCTCGGCGGTGATCCCGGGCACTGCGGCGGCCGCGGTGCGGATGACGTCGGCGCGCTTTTCGAACTCGCGTTGCTCGGCAGCGTGGTCTCTCTTGAGATACAACTCCAGCGCGACGAGCATGCCGACGATTTCTTCTTTGTTCACCTTCATGCCGCGGCCGACGGTGTTGCCGTTCGGCGGAGCGTTCAGTCGCGCAGCAGCAATCAGGTCCTTCCGACCGAGCAGCAGACCGGCGCTTTGCGGTCCGCGAATTCCCTTCCCGCCCGAAAAGGTCACGAGATCGAAGCCCATCTTCGTGTACTTCCAGAGATTCTCGACCGGCGGCACGTCGGCAGCCGCATCGTTGAACGTCGGAATGGAGTGCTTCTTTCCGAGCGCGGCGAACTCCTCGTCCTGAATCCGCCCTTCCCTGTTGTTGTTGTTGTAGAAGAGCATCATCGCTGTCTTCTCGTTGATCGCTCGCTCGAGATCCTCCGGGCTCTCGACTTCGACCAGGTGCACGCCACAGTTGCGGACCGCGTGGTCGTAGCCGAATCGATGAGACTTCTGGATGATGACTTCGCTCTTCATTCCAGTCAGGTTGGGCAGATCGACCATCTTCTGGCGATCCATTCCTGTGAGGACGGCTGCCGTTCCCAACGTCAGGGCCGACGCGGCGCCGGACGTTACCATGGCCGCCTCACTGTGGACCAACGTCGCGATCCGCTCGCCGACCTTGTCCTGCACCTCGTCGAGCATCACGTAGTGCTTCGACGCGTAGTTGATGGCCTCCATGACTTCGGGAGGCATGAGCGACGCCGTCATCGCGGTGTACGTGCCGGCGGCGTTGATGAACGGCCGCACGCCGAGCTCGCGGAAGATGTCGCGGCCCGTCTTGACGGCCGACTCGGCTGGCGTGGCGGTCGCGGCCGTGATCCCTCCGAGCAGCGGCAATCCAGAGATCATTTCCAGAAAACGTCGTCGATTCCACATGTGGCCCTCGCCTTTCGGCTGGTAAACATACACGGCAACTTTCCGCGATCACGCCCCAACGGCGGACGCACAAAGTTCACAAAGCTCACAAAGACCACAAAGGAAATCACGAAGAAAGAATTCTATGTGTTCTTCTTAGTGATCTTTGTGGCCTTTGTGATCTTGGTGACTCAGCCCGTGGGCCGTCTCATCTCTTCGCCGCGAACCTTCACTATCCCCCAAACACTAGGTCCCCGAATTTCTCGAACTCGTGAAACGTCTGCCCGACTGGCGCCCATTCCCACTGCGTCCGCTTCCCGTCATCGTGATCCATGCGGTAGAAGTTGGCGCGCCAGCGCGTCCCGGGTTTCGGCGGCACATTCTGGAGCGGTCTCAGCAGTGCATACGGGATGAAGAACTCCGCGCGCCATCCCTGAATGCTCGCCTTCGGCTCTTTCGGTCCGCCGATCGTCGTGGTGGCTTTCCGCGTCGAACGGTCACGTTCGTAGTGCCACGGCCGCCAGCCGAGAAACTGCCCGCCGAAATTGGGAATCAGGATCGGCAGTTCGTGGTTGAGCGGCGAGATCTCGTACTCGAAGTAGACCGGGTAGCGCTCGTCGGTCCAGAGGAACACCTCGAAGACGTCCTCGTTCCACAGATCCATGAAATCCTCGGTCATGCTCGCCGTGAGCGTGCGGTCCGTGGCGTCCATCAGGAAATAGAGTCCCGTCTTCGAGTAGAGCATCTTGAATCGCGAGTCGTACGGATGCCCATCGGCCTGTCGCCGGCGGAGCGAAGTCCACTCGGCCTGGCGCCACATCGCGTGCTCGCCGGTGCCAGTGACCTCGAAATCATCGGCAGGGCTCACGGAGAGGCGCGGCCGTTCGACGGTTTGCGTTCGCACGACCTCATCATAGCCACTCGTGGCCGCCACGAGTGACAGAACAGCCGCGGCGATTCCAAGGGCAAGTCTCGGGGCCATCACCGTGCCGCGATGCAATCCATTTCGACGAGAGAGTTGCCCGGCACGCCACCATACGTCGCGACCGTCGTGCGCACCGGCGGATGCGGGCCGAACCGTCCGCGGAACACTTCATTCATTCCGTCGTAATCGCGCAGATCGTGCAGATACACGTTCACCTTGAGGACCTTGTCCATCGAGGAGCCTGCCTTCTTCAGCTCCGCCTCGATCTGATCGAGCACCGACTTGGTGTGGACGGTGATGTCGCCTGGGCCGTGCTCTCCCTTGCCCGCGATGAACACCAGGTTGCCGTAGGTGGTCCAACTCGAGAAGAGCGGCGGCTTGTCTCCGGCGGGCTGATCATCGGTCGACGTCCGTTTCACGTTCTCGGTCGTCTGCGCATGAGCGACACCGAACAGACCGGCACTCGCAGCGGCAATTGACCCCAGGAAGGTTCGGAACATGGAACGGCGTGTCGGGCTCGGGGCGGCATCCATAAGCGGCTCCTCCATGTGCAGTTGCTTTATTAGATGTGCGGCGAGAGGATAACGGGCACACCAGGCGCGATGCAAGCGATGCTCGGGCTTCTGTCGTTCGTGCCGGCGCTCGCGCTCGCGCTCGCGATCACGGCCGGCGGGCGGGCGCAGAGTGCTGAGCTCGGGAAGCGGGCGTACGAATCGCGGTGCGTCGGCTGTCACGGTGCAGATGGCACTGGTGGCGGCCACGGCCCGACGATCGTCGACATCAGACAGCCACGTGCGGCGTCGCGGGACTCACTTCGACAGCTGATCCGCAGCGGCATTCCGGAAGCCGGGATGCCTGCGTTCGTCCTGTCGGACGCCGAGCTCGACGCCCTCCTTGACCATGTGGACGTCCTCAAAGCGCCCGCAGCGGACCACCCGGCCGCCGGCGATCCGCTCGCCGGCGAACGTTTCTTCAACAACGAGGGCAGCTGCTCCGCCTGTCACATGGTCCGGGGCCGCGGCGGTGTTCTCGGTCCCGATCTTTCGAACCTGGCACGCGAGCGCAAGACGTCACAGATTGAAGGCGCCGTGCGTGAGCCAGCCAGTCACGGGAAGCGTGCGCGCGCGCGCGCAGACGATGGCGCGCAATCTTTCACGTCCGTGACGCTCCGCATGCGCGATGGTCGAACGCTCGCTGGCCTCGCGAAATACGAGAGCCCGTTCGATCTCGGTCTTCAAACGCTGGACGGGACGTTTCAGTCCATCCGGAAACATGACATAGCGCAGCTCATGCGGAAGCCGACGACGATATCGAGCGTGCCGCAGTCGGCTGAGGACATGCAGAATCTGCTCGCGTACCTCACACGACTCGCGGTGGATCGATCGCCAGACGCAACCCTCGCCGGTTCCGCGGCGACTGACAATCGGCAGGCGTTCGTGAGTGTGGCCCGCCCTGCCCCTGGCGAGTGGCCGACGTACCACGGCGACCTGAGCGGCAATCGTCACAGCCCGCTCGATCAGATCAACACCACGAACGTGGCGCAACTTGCGCCGAAATGGACGTTTCCAATCGCGGACGGCCAACGTGCCCTGCAGGTGACGCCGGTTGTTGCCGGTGGGCTGATGTACGTGACCGCTGTGAATGCCGTATGGGCGCTCGACGCGCGGACGGGACGGGAGGTCTGGCACTACAGCCGGCCGCGCACGCAGGGCCTCGTTGGGGATCCGGCCTCGGGAATCAATCGCGGCGTCGCGATCCTTGGCGATCGCGTGTTCATGCAAACGGATCATGCGCACGTGATCGCGCTCCATCGCCTCAGCGGTCATCTGCTCTGGGATGTCGCGATGGCGGATTATCGTGAGCACTACGGCGGTACCAGCGCGCCGCTCGTTGTCAACGATCTCGTCATCGCCGGCGTGTCAGGCGGCGACGAAGGCAATCGCGGTTTTCTCGACGCGTACAAGGCGTCAACCGGTGAGCGCGTGTGGCGGTTCTGGACCGTTCCGGAACGCGGACAGCCCGGGTCCGAAACATGGGACGAGACAGCTCTGGAGCACGGGTGCGCCGCCACGTGGCTGACGGGGACCTACGATCCGGATGCAAGACTCCTCTATTGGCCGACTGGAAATCCGTGTCCCGATTACAACGGAGACGTTCGGAAGGGCGACAACCTGTACTCGAATTCCGTGCTCGCGCTCGATCCGGACACGGGAAAACTGAAGTGGCATTTCCAGTTCACGCCGCACGACCTCCACGACTGGGATGCCACGGAAACACCGATGCTCGTCGATGCCGAGTTCCGCGGGCACTCGCGAAAGCTGCTGCTGCACGCCGATCGCAACGGATTCTTCTACGTCCTCGATCGTGTTACCGGTGAGCTGCTGCTGGCCGAGCCGTTCGTGAAGAACCTGACGTGGGCCGCGAGCATCGGGAAGGACGGACGTCCAAATCTGTTGCCGAATCAGGATCCGACGATCGAAGGCGTCCGTGTCTGTCCGTCGGTCGAGGGCGCCACGAACTGGCCATCGATGGCGTTCAGTCCGGCGACCGGTCTCTTCTATCTGATGGCCTTCGAATCCTGCAGCATCTTCACCAAGCGCACGCAATCCTGGGAGCGAGGCAAGTCGTACTACGCGGGAGGCACGCGACGGTCGCCGACCGACGCGAGCACGAAGTACGTGCGCGCGGTGGACGTGCAGACGGGCAAACTCCGATGGGAGATTCCCGACGTCGGCGGCGGCATCCTCGCAAGCGGGGTGATGAGCACGGCCGGTGGCCTGCTGTTCTACGGCGATTCCGCCGGCGGCGCGTTCGTCGCCGCCAATGCGGCGACCGGTGCGCTGTTGTGGCACTTCGACACCGGCGAGCGTTGGAGAGCCGGACCGATGACCTATGCAATACACGGAAAACAGTACGTCGCCGTCGCGGCAGGATCGACCATCATCGCGTTCGCGCTGCCGTAAGCGTCAGAGTGCGCCCAAAGCCGATCACATCGGCTCCGACTTTTCCTTGGCGTTCTGAATTTTCGGCATCAAGATGTCGCGCACGTAGTGCCAGTACGGCACGAGCTCGAGCGCGTGTTTCGCATATTCCTCGGCGGCGCGAACATCGGGAGTCTTCTTACTGAGGTTCGTCCAGGCCAGATTCATCAGCAGCTCCGGCTCTCCCCATGAGGGTTCGAGAGCATCCTTCGCGCGTCCTTTCTCCTTGCGCGCCGCCTGAAGACCCTCGTCGAAGGTGGCCATGGCGATGTCCTGCCCACCTCCCTGTTCAGGAGGGCTGTACCACTGCTGGATTCCCAATGCGGAGAGCAACCGTGGATTGTCGGACGCACTCGACAAAGCCTCCTTGAACAACTGCAGAATCTGTGACACGAACTCCTGGACACGCGCTGCGTCGTTGCGATTCAGGTACAACAGCGTCTGCAGACATGTGATGACGCCGACCTTCGCGTCGATGAACGCCGGATCTTGCCGGGCGCCATCCTCGAATGCGCCGAGCGCCTGGCGCACATCGGGTTCGAGCGCTTTCGGATCGGCGGCCTCGTTGAAGCCGTTAAAGACCAGTCGCAACAACGCGAACCCCTGCCAATACCGCACTCGCGGTGCCAGGTCCTGGTGACGACTGAACGGCGCCAGTTCATCATGCAGGCGCTGCAGTGCCGACCTGTCGCCTTCGTAGTCTGCGCGCTGAATTCGAGCGACGAGGGTCGCCGCCGCCTCGCGCCTGCCTTGAGCGGAGTCAAAGGGCCTGCCGTGAACTCCGTCGACGGGCGTGCCCTGAGCGCCGTCGAAGGGAAGGCGCACCGTGTCGGGCTGGCGCGTGGATCCGGGTTGTTGCGCGGATACGGCGAGCGCCGGGAGCATGATGATCGTGCAGACAACCTTGCGAGGAATGTGTGTCGTCATGAGCGACAACGTAGTGCGGAGGGGCGAACGGCACAACGCAGCTGCGGCGATCGGCGTCGGCCGACCGGTGAATGGAGCTTCGTGTCGGTGAAAGGATCGAGCCAGCAGGATGCTGAAGGATCACATTCTGCGTGAGGTTCCAGGTTCACAGGTTCCCGGTTCCGGGTCGGTTCCGGGTCAGTTCTGGTTAGGCGATCGAACCGGCACTGTCCAATCAGAACCTGGAACCAGGAACCTGTGAACCTGTGAACCTCTGGGCCGCCCGTCCTGTTCAGCGGGCGGCCCGTGCGTCAGCGCGCGAGGTCACGCAGCAGCCGCGACCGCTGACGGCTTGCCATGACGGTGGTGCCGGTTCGCAACGTGATCTGGAAACGCGACCCGTCGTACGGCGTCCACGACACGACGTGGTCCAGGTTCACGACATGCGATCGGTGGACACGGACGAACACGAGCGGATCGAGGCGCTTTTCCAGGTCGGACAGCGGCACGTTCATGCGGAAATGCCGGCCCTGCATGTGAACGATCACGTAGTCGT
>JBKPCD010000249.1:0-21276 GCA_046727175.1 Acidobacteriota bacterium
GATGTACATCCACCCGCCGAAAGTCCCGCCGAATCCGATGCTCTACGTCGGCTTCGTCGTCACGGCAATCGGTGCTGCGACGGTGCTGTACTTCAGGCCGCCGGCGTAGAAAGCCGGCTCAGGCTTAGCGCTTAGGGCTTAGGGCCTTGGGAGTGTCACGTTTCACGTGCGGCTATCTTTCACGAGCTTCGGCTCACTTTGTAGCGGCGCGGTCTTTAGACCGCGCCGCGGGCGGGGCTTGAAAGCCCCGCCCTACAAAACCTCGAGCCGCAATTATTAGCACCACGTAAGTAGAGCCAGCCGCCCAAAGCCTAAAGCCCTGAGCCCAGAGCCGATCTTCAGAACGGCGTGTGCCACGTGAAGAATCGTGCCGCCATCCAGAGCTGCAGCGCGAAGAAGCAGCCGGCGACGAGCACGGTCCGCGCAGGATTCAACAGGCTCGCGAGCGCGAGGAACACGGGGAACAACACGGACGTCATTCGCCCAATCGAAGGCGTATCGATGTAAATGGCCGGTACGAGATAGGCAACGACGAAGGCCGCATACGCAAAACCGAGGCGATGGGCAACGGGCCAGACGAGCGCGAGCGCGAACAGCGCCGAGAGGATCGTGAACGGATCCGTCGGATCCCGTCGGAGATACTCGCCGAGTCCAAGATCGCGAATCGCGTCGATGCGGTGCTGGACGAAACCGAACGGATTCATCTGTCGTCCCCAGCCGCGTTGCGCGTCCGCCCACGCGTGAGCGTTTCCCGAGATCGTCCACAGGTACCACGAGAACATTCCGAGAGCCGCGATTGGCGCGAGGACAGCGATCCACGCGCCCGCTTTGCGACGGAGATCCGTGGATGCGAGTGCGAGCAGCGCCAACGCAATGCTGAGGGTCCAGCCATTCGAGCGTGTCAAGCCTGCCACCAGCGCCCACGCCGCCGCCGGCCACGGCCGCCGCCGCTCGAGAGCGAGAAAGGCGCCCGCCGCGCACATCAAGAACATCGCCTCCGAGTACGGCGTACTGAAGAAGAGCGCAAACGGATACGTCGCGAGCAGCAGCACGGCGCGTCGGCCCACGTCCGCATCACCCAGACGCACCTCTGCCAGCAGCAGCAGCATGACCGATGCAACGACGAAGCAGGCGATGGAGAGGAGGGTTCCTCCCCAGACGACGCGCGTATCGCCGTTGCCGAAGAGATCGGGGTCGTGCGTGAGATGCGCGGGGATCGTGACGACCTCGCCGGCGGCGCGCATCGCCAGGGGAAAACCGGGGAAAAAGGCGACGTTCTGCTGACGCTCCGCGAGCCGCGGATCCCAGCGATAACCGCGCCGCGCGATGCCGAGGTACCAGCCTGCGTCGAATCGCGCCGGCAGGTTCCAGAGCTCGTTGTGCGACAGGCGGAACTGAAACGGTTTCAACTCATAGCCAACCGTCAACACGGTCGCGAGGCCGCTCGCCAGGACGAGGATACGCGTCGCGATCGCCACGGCAATCGCGGGGCGGAAGGCGCTAAAGGTGCTGATGGCGCAACGAGGGTCGCGTCGAATTCCAAGCACCCTAGCACCCTAGCACCTTCAGCACCTTTAGCACCTTGAGTAGTTAGGTGCCTTTCCGTCCGATCGCGTAGAGATGTTTCGCGGTACGCAGGAAGATCTGTGACTTCGAGATCGCAACCGAGCTAAGCGTGTACTCGTCCATGACGTTCTCGGCGAGAATCTCGAATTTCGGTCCCGCGGAGTACACGGACGTCACGCCCTCTTCACTCGTGACGTATAACCGCCCGTCCGCGAGAACCGGTGATGCGCTGTAGGTACCCGACTTCAGACGCTCGGGCCCGTAAATGGGACGACCCGTCTTCAAATCCAGACAGAACACCACGCCACCATCGTTGACGACGTACAAATGGGTGCCGTCGCTCGCAGGCGTGGGGACATCCGGCCCGTTGTTGAACTCCCACAACTTGTGCGTCGTCGTCACGTTGCCTCGACCGCCTGGCTTGAGCGCCAGCATCGGACGCTGGCGCGTTGGCGCGACGATCACGCCGCCAGCGACGACCGGCGACGCGATGATCCGGTAGTTCCGATCCTTCGTTGGATTGAGTCCCTGCGCGCGCCAGAGCTCCTTCCCCGTTTCGAGATCGTGACCCGTCACCACGTCCCCGCCGCTGACAACGATCTCGGCGGTGCCATCGTGCTCGGCCAGCGCGGGGGTCGTGTAGGAGTCCGGCGATTCGAGCAACGCGTCGGTCGGTCGATCGACGCGCCAGATCGTCTTTCCTGACTTGCCGTCGATTTTCAGGATGTACGACGGGTCGTCGGTCTTCATGCCGTGCAGCACCTGCACGTACAACGCGCCGCGATGGAGCAGCGGCGACGATGCATAGCCCCAGTTGAGGCCAAAGCGCCCGTACTCCTTCTGGATGTCGCGCGCCCAGAGCTCCGTTCCCTTGAAATCGAACGCTTTGAGGATGCCTGTGCCGGTCATGACCCACACCGTGGTGCCGTCCGTGACCGGCGAGGGCGAGGACATGTTCTGCTTCCGCTGCATGTTGTTGCCGCCGCTCAACGGCTTCTTCCACAACACCTCGCCCGTGTCGCGGTCGACACACCACAACTCGAGATCGCCGGTCGCCTCCTGCAGGGCGACGTTCAGGAAGATGTAGTCGTTCCAGATGATTGGCGTCGCGCCGCTGCGGCTCGGCAGCAGCAGTTTCCACGCGATGTTCTCTGTCGGACTCCACTTGATCGGCAGCCCCTTCTCACGGCTCACGCCGTTCAGATCCGGCCCGCGCCACTGCGGCCAGTTGTCGGCGGCGATCCTGGCGACGACTGCCATTCCGAGGGTCAACGCAAGTGCGATCCGTCTCATCAGGAGCGTTCCTCCATCGCGTCTATCGTAAGTGAGAAAGGGAACATGTGGGAATCACTCGAAGAGCGCGGGTGTTAGTCTTCCTCCCGTCTCGGTTTCTTCCCCTCTCGCTTTACGGCCATGGTCGCCGCGAGCTTCGTCGTTCGACCCGATTTCACCAGGAACTTCGGCGAGCACCCGCGACTGAATCATCATGCCTGTCATCTCTGTCGGTCAGCATCCTTGGTTCGGTTGCTGCAGGCCTCTATCCAAGGTTGTTACCTGCACGATCCGGCAGCCCGCATCCAGGACTCGATATCTACAATGCTGCAGCCCCGGAAGGAAGCCTCCGCATCGCGCTCGCGATTTACATGTTCGGTATGATGCTCGTCGGTGTGTACCTCGCCAACATCTATCGACTCTGGAGAGGCAAGTATCGAGTCTGGAGAGGCAAGGTGAAAGGGATGTATCACTGACCGGCAGGTCGGAGCTCGGTAGGTCGGCTTCGCGACATGCCGTTGAGAGGCGATTCCATGGAACGGGTGATCACTCGCAGGAATGCGCTGCGTGCTGCCGCGATCGCGGCCGGAGGACTCGTGCTCTCGCCGGGATGCGCGTTGCGCAAGCCGTATGTGGTCGACCCCGCCAAGGCCGGGCGATGGCCGCGGCGCTTCGCGCGGGTTCACGTCGACGCCGCGAGGATCATCCGCACGGTCGTCGGGCTTCGGCCGTTCCGCCCTGCCGGTTTCGTCGTTCGGGCTGAATCGCTGGGAAACAAGCTCCTCATTCACAACTACGGGCACGGCGGTGGCGGCGTGACACTTTCATGGGGCACCGCGCACCTCGCCGTCGACGAACTGGCGCGCAGCTCGCGTGCGGGAGCCGCGGCTGTTCTCGGTTGTGGTGCGGTCGGGCTCGCGACGGCGCGGCTGCTGCAGCGCCGTGGCGTTGCCGTGACGATCTATGCTCGTGATCTTCCACCGAATACGACGTCGAACATCGCTGGAGCGAGCTGGTTTCCCAGTCACGTTTTCGACGACGCGCGTCGCACCCCGGCGTTCGATGCGCAATTCGAGCGCGCGGCACGTCTGGCCTACCGGGAGTTCCAGATGCTCGTGGGTAGCGAGTACGGCGTGCACTGGCGAGAGCAGTACTTCCTGAGCGACACCCGACAGGAAGCCGAACCGCTTTCCGGACGGTTGCCGGACGTGTTTCCTGCCTCGGCCGAGATCCCGAAACATGCGCATCCATTTCCTGCACCGTTCGTGTATCGCGATTCAATGATGTTCATCGAGCCGTCCGTGTACTTGGCGGCGCTCCTGAGAGATTTCTACATCGCGGGAGGTCGCCTCGTCGTGCGCACGTTTCGAGAGGTGAGTGAGCTGAGCGCGTTGGTGGAATCGGTCGCGTTCAACTGCACGGGTCTCGGTGCGCGCGAGCTTTTCGGTGATGGCGAGATGACGCCGGTGAAGGGACAGCTGACCGTCCTCGTCCCGCAGCCGGAAGTGGACTATGCGATGGTGACCAACGACCTCTACATGTTTCCGCGAACGGACGGCATCATCCTGGGAGGAACGTTCGAGACAGGCGTGGAGACGTTCGAGCCGAATCCCGATGCGGCCGCGCGGATTCTCGCCGGCCATCGACGGATCTTCGACGGCATGCGGTGAGCTGCCGGGCGAGCGGCTGAGCGGGTCCGCGACGGCCGGACACGACAGAGGCGGGCCGGTATAGAATCCGCTGTCATGCGGTTTCGATACGCGATCTGTTCAGTGCTGGCGTTTTGCGGCGCCATTGGTGCAAGCCTCGACGCGGCCGACTGGCCGCAATGGCGTGGGCCAGGCGGCAACGCGGTTGCGCCCGACGAAACGCTTCCGATCAAATGGACCGCGACCGAGAACATCGCGTGGAAGGCCCCGCTCGCCGGGGCGGGCGTGTCCACGCCGATCGTGAGCGGCGATCGTGTGTTCGTCACGTCGCAAATCGGTGCCGGAGTCCGAAGAGAAGGAAATCATCCGCGCCTCGTTCAAGGCTCCGACGCGACAGCACAGGGAGAGCGCGCGCTTGCGGGAGCCGCCGTTTCCGATCCGTCCAAAACGTTCTTCGTCGTCGAAGCGTTCGCGCGGACGGATGGCAAGCGCTTGTGGGAACGCCGTATCGAAGCCGAGGGCACGCTCACGCCCGTTCACGACAAGCACAATCTCGCAACGCCGAGCCCGGTGAGTGATGGAACGCACGTCTTTGCCTGGTTCGGCACCGGGCAGATGCTGGCGTTGAACGGCGACGGCACGATTGTGTGGCAGCGGCATCTCGGCAAGGAGATCGCGCCGTTCGACATTCAGTGGGGTCACGGCAGCTCGCCAGCGCTGTACAACGATCTCCTCATCCTGCTGTGCGATCACTCGTCCGCCTCGTACCTCCTAGCGCTGGACAAGAAGACAGGCAAGGAACGATGGAAGGTCGATCGCGGCAAAGGGCGCTCGTCGTACAGCACGCCGCTCGTGATCGAAGGACCCTTCGGCGCCGAGGTGATCGTGAATTCGAGCGAACGCATCGACGCATACGATCCACGGACGGGGACGTTCCTCTGGCACACCGGCGATGCGAATCGTTTTCCGATCCCTTCACCCGTGTTCCAGGATGGCGTCATCTACGCCAGTCGCGGCTATCGAAGTGGACCGTACATGGCGATCCGGCCGGGTGGCCGAGGGGACATCAGCGCGACCCACGTCGCGTGGCTGGTCGGAACCGGCGCGCCGTACGTGTCATCAATCCTCTATTACGACCCGACTCCCGCGCGGGCGACCCAGCGTGAACGTGCGGGCGGCATCGTT
Source organism: Acidobacteriota bacterium (assembly GCA_046727175.1). Classification (GTDB taxonomy): domain Bacteria; phylum Acidobacteriota; class Vicinamibacteria; order Vicinamibacterales; family 2-12-FULL-66-21; genus JBKPCD01. The sequence goes on from JBKPCD010000249.1 coordinate 5,673, forward strand.
TATATGGCGAACGACGTCGGCGTGCTGACCGCCGTCGACGCGGCCACCGGCGAGCGCATCTGGCAGGAGCGCGTGGACGGCGTTTTCTCGGCGTCTCCGGTCGCTGGCGCCGGACACGTCTATTTCGTGAGCGAAAACGGCGACACGGTCGTGCTGGAAGCCGGGGTCCCCGCCGCGCGGAGTGTGCGCGGTGGGGTGGAAGCCGGGGTCCCCGCCGCGCGGAGTGTGCGCGGTGGAGAGGAAGCCGGCCGGCCGCCGCAGATCGTCTCGCGAAATTCGATCGGTGAGCGGGCCGTCGCCTCTCCGGCCATCGCGAACGGCCGGATCTTCATCCGGACCGACTCCTCACTCTTCTGCATTGGCAGGTAAGAACCTGTCAAGCTCGTATGAATTCCTGTCAGGGCTATGCCCAGCTTCCCTTCCGTTCAGCTGGCACGATTCCCGCTTCCGAGAGACACTCTATCGAATGGTGCCGACGCTGCTGACACGCACAGCGGCGTTGCAGAGAACTGCCGCGGCGCCGAACGCGGCGCCTCGTGTCCTGTCGACGCTGCGCCGGTGCAAGCGTGCCGCGCTGGTGACCACGTTCTTTGCAGCGCTCGTGATTGCCAACTCGTATCCGATCGCCTTCAAACCGGCATCGACCCTCGGCCTTCATGGAGACGCGTACTTCTCCGTGTGGCGCCTCGCCTGGATTGCGCATCAACTCCCCAGGGACCCGCGTCACCTCTTCGACGGCAACATCTTCTATCCCGAGCGCGGCACGCTTGCGTACTCCGACGCTATCCTGCTTCCGGGAATCCTCGTCGCGCCGTTGAACTGGGCCGGGATCGATCCGCTGGCGCTGTACAACCTCACCTTGCTCGCTGCGTTCGTGCTGAACGCGCTCGCGGGATTCCTGCTCGTTCATTACCTCACGCGTTCGGTCGCCGCAGGCCTCCTCGGCGGAGTGATTTTCGCGTTCTCGCCCTATCGCTTCGATCACTTCGACCATCTCGAGATGCAGTTCGCGTTCTGGATTCCTCTCGTCGTCCTCGCGTGGCACAAGGCCTGTTCCGACCGAAGTCGAGGGGCGGTCGCTCGCGAGAAGCTCCGCGATTACCTGAAGGTCGCGGCCCTCACCGCGTGTCAGATCCTGAGTTGCATCTACTACGGCGTATTCCTCCTTGCGTGGCTGGCCGTGGTGACCACGCTGTGGTTCGTGCGGACGCCCGCGAAGGCGATCAAGGCGGGAACGGCCATGTTGCTCCCGCCGCTGCTCGTGCTAGGCGTCTACTCGTTGCCGTATCTCCAAATCCGCGGCCGTCTCGGTGACCGCTCCCCGCGCGAGGTGGCTGGGTACAGCGCGCGGCTATCCGACTTTCTGAGCGCCCCGAGCAGTAACGTGCTCTACGGGCAAACGAGCACGTTGAGCGTCGACGAGCGTCACCTCTTCCCCGGATTCGCGGCCGCCGCGCTCCTCATCGTCGGCCTGTGGCCGCCATTCGATCGCCTGCGCCTCCTGCACGCGGCTGGCCTCGCCCTCGCACTTCAGCTCACGCTGGGCTTCAACGGGTTCCTCTACAAGCCCCTGTATGAATGGGTGCTGCCGTTCCGCGGCCTTCGAGTGCCCGCACGCGCCGACGTGCTGGTTCTGCTCGGCACGTCGGTTCTTGCCGGATTCGGCCTCGCACGGCTGACGAGAGGAATCGAGCGACGACGACTGTCTGCCGGTATCGCGGCAAGCGCGATTGCGATCGCCTCGATCGAGTACGCGGCGCGCCCGCACCTCCAGACCGTCGATCGTCGCGTCTCCGTGTGGTACCACTGGCTGAAAAGCATTCCCGACGCGGTTGTCTTCGAGTGGCCTGCGGACGTGCCATGGCGGTTGCACGAGATGGTGGACGTCAACTACATGTATCGATCGACGCTGCACTGGCGGCCATTGTTGAACGGTTACAGCGGACACTATCCGAGGTCGTACATCGATCTGCTGCTGGCGATGCGATCGTTTCCGTACACGGGGTCGATCGAGTACCTGCGTCAGATGGGTGCGAACGTCCTGGTCGTGCACGACGTGGGCGGCAGCAGGCCGTCCTACGAGGAAGCGCTCGCTCGACTCGCGCGCGAGCCCGGCGTGCAGGTGTTCGCGCAGGGACTCGACGCGGGGAACCGCGTGACGGTTTTTCGCCTCTCCGACCCGCGCGACTCCGGCGCGCGCTAAAGCGCTCGCCACGGGTTCCCCTGTCATACGGCGTTCACCTGCCCTGACTGATAATGCAGGAGTTGATCCGCGCCCGAACCCTCCTGTCGAACACCACCCCGGTCCTTCGGCGGCTCGGGTTCATGATTCTTGTGTGCCTGATGACCGCTGCCTCCCTTCAGGCACAAACCGCTCCACCCACGCAGCTGACGCTCGAGGCCGCGCTCGCCCGCGCGGCGGAAGCCAATCCCACGATCGTTGCCGCGCGGCAGCGGCGCGCCGTCGATCTCGCCGGTGTCGACGTCGCACGCGAGCGGCCCAATCCGGAAGCCCACGTCGAATTCGAGCGCGAGACGCCGAAGGAGGCGTACGGGATGGCGGTGCCGGTTGAAACCGGAGGCAAGCGCGGCCGACGCATTGCCGTGAGCCAGGCGACGGTTCGCGTCGGCGAATCGGAGCTGGCGCAGATAGTGGTCGAGGTCCGGAACGCCGTTCGCCGCGCGTACTTCGCGCGCGCGATCGCGGACGCGCGGCTCGCGCTGCTCGGTGAGCTGCGCGATATCGCGACGCGAGCCCGCGACGCCGCGCAGGCACGCTTCGACGCGGGCAGCGCGCCGCGGCTGGAAGTCGTCCAGGCGGACCTGGCGCTCGCGCAGGTCGAGAACGACGCGGTCAGCGCGCGAGCGACCGCCGACGGCGCGCGCGCCCAGCTCAACACGCTGCTGGCGCTGCCGCTCGATGCCGCGCCTCAACTCGTCACGCCGTTCGATACCGGAACCGTGCCGAGCGCCGCCGACGCGATCGCGAGGGCGCAAGGTGCGAGCACCGAGCTCGCGGTGTTCGATCGCCGCATCGAAGAGCAACGGGCGAAGACGGCGCTCGCGCGCGCGATGCAGGTGCCGGACGTCACACCGGAGGGGATGTTGACGCGCAACGCGGCGCCGGAATTCGACGTGGGGTGGCGCGCAGCCGTCGTCGTTGCCGTGCCAGTGTTCACGCGGCACCGTGCGGGCGTGCGGCTCGAGGAAGCAACGCTTGTACAGATCACCTCGGAGCGCGCTGCGGCCCTCACACGGATCACCGGCGACGCCGCCGCGAACGCTGCGCTCGCGGCGGCGCAGCGCGACCAGTATCAACGGTATCGCGATCAGATTCTGCCGCGGGCCACCGAGGTCGAGCGCATGGCCGAGGACTCGTACCGGCTTGGGCAGACGGGCGTCGCGGCGTTCCTGCAGGCGCTGCAGTCCGCGCGCGATGCGCGTCTTCGCGCGCTGCAGGCGGCGCTCGACTTCCAGAATGCCCTGGCCGATCTCGAGCGCGCGATCGGAGCGCCCTTGCAATGAGCAGGACGTTTCGACGCTGTAGGGCGGGGGTTTCAACGCCCGCCCGCGCGGCGCGGTCTGAAGACCGCGCCCTACCAACGATCGCGCTTGCCATCGCGATCAGCTGGTTCGGCGCCTGCAGCCACGAAGCACCTGAAGAAGTCGAAACGCAAACGGTCGTTCCCGTCACCGTCGAGCCCGCTCAGGTCGGGAACATTCGGTCGGTCGTCCACGCAACCGGCGTCGTCCAACCCGCGCCCGGCGCGGAGCTTCTCGTGCGGCCTCCCGAAGCCGGGCGGATCGCCGAAATGCCGAAGGCCGAAGGTGAGCTCGTCCGGCGCGGCGATCTGCTCGTGCGGTTCGACATTCCCTCGTTGCATGCGGAAGCGGCGGCAAAGCGCGCCGAAGTCGAACGTGCGGAGGCGCGCCTTCGCAATGCACGCGCCGCCCAGATACGCGCGCACGACCTCTTCGAGCGCGGCGTGGCCGCGCGGAAGGAAGTTGAAGACGCCGACCGTGAGCTGACGGACGCCGAAGCTGCGCTCGCCGAAGCGCGCGCGGCTCGAGGAGCGTCCGAAACGCTCTCGGCGCGCGCGATCGTCCGCGCCACGTTCGACGGCGTTGTCGTCGCGCGCACGCACAACCCGGGCGACTTCGTCGATCCGTCGGTGACGGATCCGGTGCTTCGCGTGATCGATCCGCGGCGCCTCGAGGTCAACGCGTCGATCCCGATCCCCGACGTCCCGGGAATCGTCAACGGTGCGAAGGCACGATTGACATCCGACGGGAGCGAAAGCCCCGTCGCGCTGCGTGTCATCGCGCGGCCGGCGGCGGTCGCCGCCGGCACTGCCGCCGCACCTGCGCGCCTTGCATTCCTGGCGGACACCCAGCTCCCGTCAGGCACGCCCGTGCAGGTCGACATCGACGCCGAGGAACACACGAACGTCGTGATCGTTCCAACAACAGCCTTGGTACGCGAAGGCGCCGAGACCGCGGTCTTTGTCGCCGCCAACAGCAAGGCGCAGCGGCGTGCGGTCGAGATCGGAGCCACCGATGGGGAACACGTCGAGATCCGCTCCGGCCTGAAGGCCGGAGAGCCGGTGATCGTCCACGGTCAGGCGGGATTGCCCGACGGCGCGCCGATTCAGGTCGGGGCTCCCGAGAAGGCCACAGACAGACCGGAGAAGACCGGAGACAAGCCGGAGAAGACCGGGGACAAGCCCGAGAAGACCACGGACAAGAGATGAGCGTCGCGTCCAAGGCGATCCGTCATTCGCGCGCGGCGATTGTTGTCGTCATCGCCCTGGTCATCGCAGGGGTCATTGCCGCGTTCGCCCTGCCGAGCAGCATCTACCCTCCCCTCGAGTTCCCGCGGATTGTCATCATCGCGCGGAGCGGCACGCTCCCTTCGCAGTCGATGATGCTGATCGTCACGCGCCCGGTCGAGCAGGCGGTCATGGAAGTGCCCGGCGTCCGCCGCGTGCGATCGACGAGCTTCCGCGGCGCCGCGGAAATCTCCGCGCAGTTCGATCCATCGACCGACATGGTCGTTGCTCTGCAGCAGGTGCAGAATCGGGTGGCCGAGATCCGGGGCGAGCTTCCGGCGGACACCGACCTCACCGTCGAGCGGCTCACGCCTGCGGTCTTTCCTGTATTCATCCTGAGTCTGACGGGCACCCTTGCGACGGCAGATCTGAACGATTACGCGCTCTACGTCATGCGTCCGGCGCTCGCGCGCGTGCCAGGCGCGGGACGTATCGAAGTGCTCGCCAGCGACACGCGCGAGATCGAGATCGTGCTCGATCCGGTCAAGTTGACCGCCGCACGCCTCACGGTCGCTGACGTGTCGGCGGCGCTGAAAACCCAAAACCAGTTGCAACCTGTCGGCCGCCTGGCCGAGTCGGGGCAACAGGTCCTCAATCTTGCCTCCGGCCTGTGGTCGTCGATCGACGAAATCGCTGGAGCACCGGTGCAAGCCAAGAACGGCGCAACGATTCGGGTCGCCGACCTGGGTCGAGTCTTTCCCGGTTCGCCGGATCGCACGCTGCTCGTGACAGGGAACGGCCGCGACGCCGTGTCAATCAGCATCTCGCAGCAGATTGGCGCCAACATCCTGACGCTCAAACGCGGAGTCGACGCCGTGGTCGCCGACCTCACGCGCGTCTTGCCGGCAGGCCTGCACGTGACGAAGGTGTACGATCTGGCCGAATTCGTCAGCGCGGCGATCACGAACGTCCGGGATGCGATCCTCATCGGCGGTTTCCTCGCCGTCATCGTGCTCATCGTGTTCCTGCGCAATCTGCGGCTCACTGTGATCGCCGCGCTCACGCTGCCGCTTGCCGTCGTCCCCACGTTCGTCTTCATGCGAGTCTTCGGCGGCTCGATCAACCTGATGTCCCTGGGCGGCCTTGCGGTCGCCATTGGCCTCGTGATCGACGATGCCGTCGTTGTGGTCGAGAACATTCACCGGCGCGCTTCGGAAGGTTCGGGCGCAGTGGAAAGCGCCGTCTCGGAGCTCATCGCGCCGTTGGTGAGCTCGACGCTGACGACCGTCGTGGTCTTCGCACCACTCGGGCTGCTGTCGGGCGTACCCGGGCAGTTCTTTCGGGCGCTTTCGCTGAGCCTGTCGGTCGCGGTGCTGCTCTCGCTTGCGCTCTCGATCACGGTCGTGCCGTTGCTCGCGAGATGGGCGTTCCGCCACCACGTCGCGCCGAGCGCCGCTCGCACGAGCCGTCTGACGACGTTCTACGAGCACAGCGTCGGAATCGTGTTGCGTCGACCTCCGGTAGCGATCGTCGGCACTCTCGCCCTCGCTGCGGCGACGGTCGCGTTGTTCATGCCGATCGGCACCGGGTTTCTTCCGCGCGCCGACGAAGGTGGCTTCGTCGTCGACTACCGGACGCCTGCCGGCACGGCACTCGCCGAAACGGACCGGCAGGTTCGAGCGATGGAGAAGGTGATCTCGTCGAACCCCGAGGTGGCGGCCTACTCGCGCCGGACGGGATCCGAGCTCGGCCTCTTCGCCACACCGCAAAACACGGGCGACATCCTCGTGCGTTTGAAGCCGCGCCGCGAGCGAGAGCATTCCTCGGAGGAGATCATCTCGGCGATGCGGCCGAAGCTTCAGCAGGCGGCGCCGCTCGCCGAGATCGAGTTCGTGCAGCTCCTGCAGGACATGCTCGGCGACCTCGAGGGGAACCCGACGCCAATCGAAGTGAAGATCTTCGGCGACGATCCGGAAGTCCTCGCCGAAGCCGCGGAGCCGGTCGAGGCGATGCTCGGCAAAACCGAAGGCGTCGTCGACGTCGTCGGCATGCAGCGCGGCAATCCCGAGACGACATGGAACGTCGATCCAGTTGCGGCGGCCCGGTTCGGCCTGTCGGCCGAGCAGGTCTCTGCCCAGCTCGCGGCGTCGTGGCTCGGGGAGGTCAGCACCGATCTGCGTCTGCTCGACCGACGCATTCCGGTTCGCGTCCGGCTGCCGGATTCGTCACGCTTCGATCCTGCGAAGCTCGCGCAGACACTGATCAAGACCGGCGAGGGTCACCTGATTCCGCTGTCTTCCGTCGCCCATCAGACACGATCGAACGGCGAGGCGCAGTTGATGCGTGAGAACCTGCGCGGCATGGCGCTCGTGACCGGACGGCTCGAGGGCCGCGATCTCGGAAGCGCGGTGACCGAGATCCGCAGCAAGCTCGCAGAGATGAAGCTGCCGATCGGCTATACCTACGAGATTGGCGGACAGTACGACGCGCAACGCCAGGCGTTCCGCGAGCTGCTGATGGTCTTCGGCATTGCGGCAGCGCTGGTCTTCACGATTCTGGTGGTGCAGTTTCGAGGCTTCGCCCCCGCGCTGTTGATTCTGCTCGCCGCCCCTCTCTCGATCGGCGGCGCGCTGGCGCTGCTGCTGCTGACCGACACGGATCTGAATGTCTCGTCGGCCATGGGGCTCATCCTGCTCGTCGGCCTGGTCGTCAAGAACGGCATCATGCTGCTCGATTACACGGAACGACTGCACGAGAGCGGCGAGCCGTTCGAGGTCGCGATCGCGCACGCGGGCCGCATCCGGCTGCGGCCAATTCTGATGACGACGTTCTGCACGCTCTTCGGTCTGCTCCCACTCGGTCTTGGCATCGGTCCAGGCGCCGAGTTGCAAAAGCCGCTCGCGCTCGCGGTGATTGGGGGCCTGACGCTCTCGACGCCGGTGACGCTTCTCGCGATTCCCGGCCTCTACGCCGCAGTGAAGCGAGTACGGCAACATCGAGAGAGTTCGCCTTGATGCGACATGAGGCTTTCGGCTCATGGCTTTCGGCTTTCGGCCTTGTCGAGAGATCTTCGTACACAATGTACGGACGAGAGCTCACGCACCGTGAGCGGGGCAACTCACTGCTCAACGCCGACGTTCTGCAGGCGGCGCGCCCAGAGCCGAAAGCCCTGAGCACCAGAGCCGACCTTGGCGGATCGGGGCTAGTGCCATGCGAATCCTGCTGGTCGAAGACGAACCCGATGCGGCGCGGATGCTGGCGAAAGGCCTGCGCGAGCAGTCGTACGCGGTCGACGTCGTTCGCGACGGGCGATCGGCCGCGTTCCGCGCAATGACGACCGACTACGACGCGATTCTGCTCGACGTCATGCTGCCGCAGCTCGATGGCATCGCGGTCTGCCGCGAGCTGAGGGCGAACGGATCCTCCGTGCCCATTCTGATGCTGACCGCCCGCGACACCGTGCAGGCCCGCATCGCCGGTCTCGACAGCGGGGCCGACGACTACCTGACGAAGCCGTTCGATTTCAACGAGCTTCTCGCCCGGCTTCGCGCCGTCGTCCGTCGGGGCGTTCGTCCGCCCCTGCCCGAGCGCCTGCGCGTCGGACCGCTGGAGCTCGACACGCGCGCGCGTGAGGTCACGAGAGACGGCCGGAAGCTGCTCCTTACCGCCCGCGAGTACGCGCTGCTCGAATTCTTCGCGCGCCACCCGCGCGAGGTCGTGGGTCGCGCCCAGATTGCCGAGCACGTCTGGGACGAATCGTACGATCCGTTCTCCAACGTCATCGACGTCTACGTGCAGCGCCTGCGACGCAAGATCGATGATGCTCACGGGCCGTCGATGATCAGGACCAGACGTGGGGAAGGATACGCCTTCACGCCACCAGAGGATTGACCGAGTATCCGGCCGTGGCCCTTTCCATCCGCGCGCGGTTGACGCTCTGGTACACGATGGTCACACTTGCGGTCCTCGTGCTGAACGCGGCGCTCCTTTCGGCCGTGCACTGGCGAATGGGCCTGCGCCGAATCGATCGAGAGCTCGAGGGCAACATCACCACCGTCGCCACAGGGATTCGGTACGAGCTCGATCACGGCCTCACTGTCGCGGGCGCCGTCAGCGATACGCTGGAGGAGCTCGAACTGCCGGGCACCGGCATCGCGGTCCTCGACACGAACGGCGGGGTCGTCGGATCGCACGCGTCGGGCGTCAGCGCACTTCCCGCCAGCGTGCTCGCTGCTCCCGCTGGTCCGCCGGAGTCACACAGCACGGCGAACGGCGACGTTCGCCTCCGCTCGTTCGAGGAAACCTATCGCGATCAGTACTTTCGGGTCGTGGTGTGGACGTCGCTCGTCCCGTTTGGCGGAGAGCGATCGACGCTCCTGCGAACGCTGTGGCTGGCGTTCCCGGTTGCAGTGGCGCTCGCGGCGGCCGGCGGCTGGATTCTCGGGTGGCGTGCGTTGAAACCGCTCTCGAACATGGCGCAACAGGCGAACACGATCGACGCACGCCGCATCGATGCGCGTCTGCACGTTGACGATGCCGGCGACGAGCTGAGCGCGCTCGGAACCGCGTTCAACAGTCTGCTCGACAGGCTCGCCGGCGCGCTGCAGGCGCAGCGCCGCTTCATGGCCGATGCGTCGCACCAGCTGAGGACACCGCTTTCGGTCACGAGAACTGCCGCGCAGGTGACGCTGGCGTTTGAGGACCGGACGTCCGCCGAATACCGCGAGTCGCTGACCATCATTGCGGACCAGACGCAACGGCTGACCAGAATCGTCGACGACATGTTCACGCTCGCGCTGGCCGATCTCGACGCGCGACCGCTGCAGGTCAGCGAGCTCTACATCGATGACGTGGTTCACGACTGTGTCAGGGCAGCGCGCGTGCTCGCATCCCAGCGGGAAGTGCGCATCGAAGTCCGAACCCCCGACGAGCTGCAGTTGAGAGGCGACGAGGGGTTGATTCGGCAGATGGTCCTGAACCTGATTGAGAACGCCGTTCGCCATACGCCCTCCGGCAAGAGCGTCCAGGTAGCGACGACTACTGCGGGAGACGATGTGCGGGTGGAAGTGTCGGACGCGGGCTCGGGAATTCCCGAACAGGAGCGGGAACGAATCTTCGAACGGTTCGTGCGCCTCGACGCGAGCGTGGGATCGAACGGCGGCGGCGGATTGGGCCTGCCAATCGCGCGGTGGATTGCCGAGCGCCACGGCGGAACACTCACGCTGGACTCGACGGGCCCTCGGGGGAGTCGCTTCGTCGCGGTGCTACCGCTGAAAACATTGAGTCACTAATCACTAATCACTGATCACTAATCACTGATCACTAATCAGTGAATCACTAATCCCTTGAATCGTTGAATCATTCTGCCAGCCTTGTCGATCGCGATCAGCTGCTTGAAGCTGCTCGCTGCATACAGCGTATTGCCCACGATGAGCGGCGTCGAGTGCGGGCCGGCGCCTTCGCTGAAATTCACGCCGGACGTCGGCGCGTGGTGGATGTGCTCCCAGATTGTTGTCCCGGTGGCTGCATCGAGCGCGACAACGCCTTCCTTCTGTTCTGAGAGCGACGGATCATCGAGAGCATTCCAAGCGGACGATACATCGTGAAGAGTCGTCCGCCCTCGGCGATGATGGCCGAATGCCCTTCGCCGAGTGGGCGCTCCCAGATGCGCCGGGGACCTGCGCTCGGCCAGGTCGATGCAAGGCCACTGAGAAGTTAGCGTGAATGTTGTCCCGATCGCTCTAGCTTCTAACTTCCCGCTTCTGTCTTTGTTCACCGCTAGAACACCCAGTACGCCAGCGTCGCCGCATCCTTGATCAATACGCCGTTTCCGACGGGTGCAGGATGCGCCCAGATCGGTGAGTCGGCGATTGTGTATCGCTTCACCTGATCGAATGCCTTCGCGTTCGGGCGATTGACGACGAGCTCGCCTTCGGTGGTCGTGGCCATCAGGACGTCACCAGCGACCACGAGCGCCGCGTTCTCTCCTTCGCGGCCCCGTGTCGTCCACATCGTCTTCCCGGTGCGCCCGTCGAGGCAGAAGAATTGACCGCGATTGCGATGCGTGAGGCCGAAGAGCAGACCGTCCTTGACGACCGGTGAGCTCATATACATCGGCACGTCGGCGTTCTGCCAGGCTTGCTCGGCGACCCACTTCCCGTTGTTCTGGCTGGGCCGCACAGCACTCGTCGGCTTCGAGATTCCGCTGTAAATCAACAGATCTTCGATCGCGACGGGCGTCACGATGTTCTGGTCGTACTCCGTTGTGAACGGAACGTCCCAGAGCAGCCGACCGTCATCGAGGGCGATTGCGATGACGTGCGTCTGCGATTGCGTGACGACCTGACGGACGCCGCCGAATGTGGCGACGATCGGGGACGAGTACGCAGGACCGTCGCGCTTCCAGCTCCACTTGACGTTGCCGCTCTGAACGTCGAGCGCGAGCAGCGCACCGTTATCCTTGCCGCCTGCGTGCAGAATCAGAAGATTACTGGCGACCGCAGGAGACATCGCGGTCCCGAAGTCCGGCCAGGTCGCGCGATACTCGCCCTTGAAATCCTTCCGCCAGAGCAGCTTTCCGGCGGCAGCGTCCCAGGCAGACAGAATCCCACTGATCCCGAACGTGTACAGCCGTCCTCCGTCGATGACCGGTGTCGATTTCGGCCCTTTGCCGTGACTGGTCGCCGCAGGGTTCATCTGAAATGGCGCGTCGTAGGTCTGGCGCCACAGCTGCTTCCCAGTGGCGAGCTCGTACGCGGTCACCGCCTCGCGATCTTCGATCCGCGAGAACGCGTACACGCGGTTGCCGCTCACGATCGGTGACGCGTGCCCTTCCCCCGCCTGAACCTGCCAGACCTGTTTCGGTCTGTCCGGCCATGCGGCTGGCGCCTTGAACGCGGCCGTCGCACCAGTTCGGGACGGCCCGCGCCACTGATTCCAATCCTGGGCAAGCAGACTCAACGAAAACGCAACGAAGACCAACGAGACGACTACAGACGGAGTGGATCGCATAGTGACGCTCGAATTGCTGATTGTAGTCATTCCGCCCTGAGCGCTTCGAGCATTCTGCCAGTCAGCGCCGCGCGCGTGGCCACGAACGACGACACCAGTCCGGCCGCCAGCACCGCGAACACGAGCAGGACGAGTCCAACGCCCGGCAGGGTCCCGCCGCGACTGAGCCACGCTGGCGCGACCGCGACAATCGCGCATCCAACGCCCGTGAGCAAGCCCGCAGACAGAAGCATTGCCGCTTCGGCCATGATCATCGACGACACATGTCGAGCGTCGTACCCGACGGCTCGCAGGAGCGCCAGCTCTCGACGGCGTTCGAGCACGTTGCGAAACATCACGGTTGCGAGCCCAATCGTTCCGAGGAGCAGCCCAAGGCCACCCAGCGCCTGGAACGTCGACAAGTATGTGTTCTCGACGCGGTGAAAGGATTCCAGCCGTTCCACCGTCGTGACGGCGTCGATCCCGAACGTGTCCAGCTCGCGTTCCACGATGCCGGCGAGCCTCCTCGCATCGGCAACCGTTCGAATCTCCGGATCCTCGATCAGGAAGAAGCGATATCCCTGCTGGCCGGGAAACAACCGCGTGAACTGTTCCTCGGCGACGACGAGCTCGCCCTGGAGCACGCTGTCCGCCAACGCGCCAACGAAGCGGAGAACGATGGGACGATCCGCACCGATGTCGATCGAGAACGTGTCGCCCACGCTTGCATGGAGCACGTACTGCAGCGACGTGGCATCGGCCACGACAGGCACGGCGCCGTCGGGGAACTCTCGTTTCAGCAGCAGCCAGGGGTTCGCGCGCTCGGCGTCGGTCTCGGCGACAGATGCACTGAACGCGAACCGGTTGCTCTCGATGAAGCCTGGTTCAGGCGCGATGATCGTCGGGTTCGTTGGTCGATACAGGTTCAGGCAGCTTGCGTCCTGGCCCGGACGAAGACGGAATCGCGTGAACTTCACGCGCGAGAGTTCAGGAGCCTTGATGAGCAACGCCTCCCGTCCGTCGGGATCGCGGAGATCGTGAAGGAGAGGCAGTTCAGACTGGGCGAGCAGCGCGAAGCCGCCAGTTCCCGAGTGCGGGTTCGCTGTAATGTCCCCGCCGCCCCGCCGGAACGCGTCCACGGAGACAATGATGAACGCAGCTGACGCGATGAGTGCCGCGCTAAGGACGCTGCGCGCCGGTCGGAACGCGGCGCTCCGAAACCCGAGACGGAGCACCGCCCACTTGCGGCGCCCCGAAAGGATCGCGCGGTCGCGACCGCGCAGCCACGCAGAGAAGAAGAGAAGAACCGCAGTCAGGAGACTGATTCCCGCTCCGAAGAATGCGCCTGCCTCAGCGGCACGACTGACGAAACCGAGCGTCAACATCGATGCTGCGGCGAGGCCGAAGAGAACGGCGACCCGCAGCCGTCGACCGGCATGCGACGGTGCTCCAGTTTCGATCGCCTGCGCGGTGAGCAGCGACCGGGGCGTGAGCCTCCCGACCGCGCGAACCGACACGACGATACACACGCCGGCGGCGATGATTCCGCCGACGACACCGGCCGCCAGAGACTGCCAGGTGACGTGGAGCTGAAGCAACGTGGTGCCAACCGCACCGACCCACCACGTCCGCAGGCCGTAGACCACGAGTCGACCGTACAGCGCTGCCCCTGCCAGACCGAGGAGTCCGCCGACGACAGCAATCGCGAGTCCTTCGAACAGCAACAGGCGTCGAATCGCCCGGAGCGTGTAGCCCGCCGCGCGAAGAATCCCAATCTGGCGAAGACGCTGCTCGACCCCGAGCTTGAAGAACAGCACGACGAGGAGCAATGCCGAGACGACGACGAAGAAACTGAAGTAGGTGAAGTACTCGCCGAAATCCGTCGCACCCGCGGAAGCCTGAAGAGCCGCAGCGCGCACTGGCAGGATGCTCACGCCCATCGCCACCGCGGCCAGCGACGATTGAAGCTCGTTGCGAATCGCAACAGCCGTCGTCTCGACGTCCGGTTCGCCGACGCCGAACCGGATTGATGTCATGGCGCCGTAGCGCGACTTCCACAGGTCTCGTCCGCGTTCGTAGGCAATGAACGCTTTCGGTGTCGTTCGATATTCGTCCCAGTACTTCTCGTCGGCCGGCCGTACGCGCGAGAGATCGATCGGAAATGGCGGATCCCAATCCGCAAGGCTCCTCGCAGCCGTGATGCCCGGGTATTCCGGCGCAAGCCGTCGATCTGCCGCCAGGCCAGCAATCGGCACGGTGCCTGCAAGCGTAAAGGCCGAGGTCTTTGTCTGAAGGCCGGCGGCAGGATCCCAAACGTAGTATTCGATCTCGATGCGATCGCCGCCCGATGCTTCCAGCTCGCGCGCAGCCCAGTCGTTCAAAACGATCGAATCGGCCGGGATTCGGGGTTCGGGATTCGGGGTTCGGGACTCGGAATTCACACCGCCGAACGCCGGATGCGAGGTATGACAACCACGAGCCCCGCGCCCCGAAACCCGAACCCCGAGGGCAGTGAGGTCAGTCGCCGTTATCAACGAGTACGGAATCTGCCGACTGCCGGCGCGGATCGTGTTGGCGAGGTACGTGAACACAGGAATGGATCGCAGCCCGAGCTTCTCGCCAGAAGTGCGCGCGGCTCGTTCGAGCGGTTCGTTGACGATTCCACTGCTGCTCTCGACCGCAACCGCTTGCACGTCCGGCATCGGCGTCACCTTTACGCCGAGATCATCCAGGCTGAATGTGACCTTCGGGACCGAAGCATCGCCCGGCGCTTCGAGCAGGGCGGTGTTCACCTGATCGCGCACCGCGAGGTCGCGCTGGATGCGCCGCAATGGCGCGAAGATGGCGCGGACCTCGGCCTGCTGCGGCTGGAGCGCGAACTCGCCGAGGTGCTCGCGCGGTAGCTCTCCCGACAGCTGGAGTCGAATCGTGCGACCGACGTCCTCCTTGCGACCGAACAGGGACTCCACGGGAATGTCGGCGGGCTTCTGAACGCGCGTCAGCAGCACGTCCCCCTCGTGCGCGCCGAGTTCGTTCGCGAGCGCAGGAGACGCAAACACGCCGTCGCGAGGCGATTCGCCGTTGAACGTCCAGAACCGCTCGTCGACACCGTAGACGAGCACGTCCGATGCGCGGCGACGTGAGGCCTCGTGAGTCACGAAGCCTCGAGCCACGATCATGGGCGCGGCGTTGCGCACCCGTGGCGTGCCTTTGAGATCCGTTGCCAGCTTGTCGCGAAAGAACCCAGTCGAGCTGACGGCGAAATCGGTCCGGCCCAATCGACCGACGGCGATCTCGCGCAGGCTGCCACGAACGGAGTCACCGACGACAAGCGCACCCGCCAGCACGGATGCGGCGGCAGCCACGCCAAGCGCGACCGCGACGTTCGTCCTCCAGTGGTACGTCGCGCTTCGCGCGACGAGATTCATGAAAGTCATGAGAGGGCCGGTCGTTCGGCAGGTCGATTGCTCGATAGTACTCCGGGGTTTGGGATTCGGTAGCTCGGTAGTTCGGTAGCTCGGTAGTTCGGTGGCTCGGTGGCTCGGGTCACCTCATGAACCCGAAGCCAAACGAAACCGGAATCGCTGTGAGCGCGTGACAGTGAAAGCCGGTCGATGTGAGTACTACCCCCGTGCCACCGTGCCGCTCGACATTTCGTACCGCGTCGGAAACCGCTCCGCTAGCGCGGCGCTGTGAGTGACGACGATCAGCACGGTTTGACGTGCGGCGTGCAGGTCGAGCAGCAATGACGCGACGACGTCTGCGGCAGCGCGATCGAGATTGCCGGTGGGCTCGTCGCACAGGAGCAGCCGCGGGTTGCGGATCAGCGCGCGGGCGAGCGCCGC
>JBKPCD010000250.1:0-5874 GCA_046727175.1 Acidobacteriota bacterium
CTTTTCCATCCGGCCATGCCGCCGACACGTTTGCCTTTGCGACGGCGCTCGAGCGGCACCTGAATTGGAAGTATTCGGTGGCCGGGTACGTGTTCGCCTCGTACGTCGCGATCTCGCGCCTGCCCGCCAATCGGCATTGGCTGAGTGATGCCGTGTTCGGCTCGGCGGTCGGCATCATCGCGGGGCGCACCGTTACGAGCCACGAGGCGGCGCGTCCGTATCCTGTCGCGGTCACCATTATTCCCGGCGGAGCAACCATCACCTACGTGCGCCGGAACAGGTGAACCGCGACCGAGCGTGGTCTATTCGCGAAGGGCAGGCGCTCGTGTCTCGACTACGCCGGCTCGGTCTGTCGCGCGAGTCCCAGGACTCCGTTGGCGAACGCGCGTGCATAGCGAGCGAGATTCCAGACGTCGATGGATTCCGGCCAGCGATCCGCGGGGTTGTGGTAGACCTGGCTGTCACAGGCCACCGTAAGAAATCGGCCGCCGACTCGTTGGACAGTACCAGTCTCGCCCCGCGCGATCGAGTCGTAGCGCGCTTTCGCGCTCACCACGATCCCCTCCTTCTCCATGGCAGCCACGCCCCATCGTTCGAGTTCCTCGTCTGACCCATGAATGAGATTCGGTTGGCGCGGCGCACCGATGTCGGAGCCGAAGAAAATCCATGCGTAAGACCGGGCCTGCAGCTCTGGGTGCCGTTTCATGTACGGATCCATCCCCAGAAATCCGAGCTCGTGGCCGCTCAACGCAACGAAGAAGCAGTCGCGGGCTGGTTTTCCGAATCTGACGGCGCGAATCACTTCGAGCCAACACGCGAGCCGGCTACCCTGCTCGCTCGCGCACTGCCACCAGCCACTCCGCGCCGCCATGACGACTAGGGGCGCGAGCGAGGTATTGCTACCTGCGATTTTCGCCGTGACGTTGAACGCTTGCGTTGTGGTGCGGTCGACATGCGCGACGAGCGTCGCGTCGGCGCGCGCGGCGGCCTGCTCGCGCAGCCAGGCGCCTTCTGCACTCGATATCTGGAGCATCGGAGGGCCTGCGGGTGTCATGAACCCGCTCGCGTTGAGCAGGAACAATCCTTGTTTCGGCCCGCGCGTGAGCACAACGACGCCCTTGTGCCGACCGCGTCGCGCCTCCTCGACTTGATCGCGCTCCACGGGTTCAGTGTTGGCGAGGCGGGCGGCTTCCGATTCGACCAATGCGATCTCCGTGTCGCTGGCCAGTGGACCTAGAATGCCCGTCGTTCCCTCCGCGTTGGTAAATCCGGCATCAAAGAGCGGCACGGCGTCAATCCTGCGATCGGCAATGCGGAGATAGCAGGTGCGGAGATCGATGCGATTGAGCGTGAACGGTTCGAGAACGGACTCGACACCCATCCGTCGTATTTGCGTGGCAAGCCACTCGCCGGATTGCGTGTCGACATCGGTTCCCGTGCGATGGTTTCCTTGTGCGTCGTATGCCTCGATTACGGCCGCAACTCGCTGCTCGATCGTGGAGAGCGTGGCCGGTAGCTCGGATTGAGGAACTTGGGCTGATTTCGCAAACCCGGCGGCCATCGCCAGCATCGCGGTTTGACCGCTGACTGCGAGAAAAGCTCTCCGTTCCATCTCGGGCGTTCCATCGAAAGTGCGGCACAATTGCCGGGACCGCTTGTGCAGCGATCTAGACCGCCATGAGCGGCAGCATGAACACTCCGAGCGCAGGTCGAGGGCGCGGCTCTGACATTCGTGCGTGCCGCACATCCGCTCAACGAAGTGTTCGTCGTCAATTTTGCGGCCAAGGCCAGAGTCGAAGTGCCGCTGACGAACGACGTGCGGCTCCTGGAGGCCGGCATCTCTGCGCCGATGCGGTCGGCGGCACCGCGATGCGTGATGCGGTCATTCTGGCCCAGAACTACCTGCAGATCCACACATCGCACGATCGCAAGGTATTGCTCGTGATCACGGATGGCAACGACAACGCGAGCATGGCAACGATGGATCAACTTCGTCAAATGACTGAGCACAACGAGACAGCGATCTTTGCCGTGGCGCTGTTTCGCGACGGCGGTACCGCGAGGCGAGGCCGACGCGAGCTCGAGCGGCTCACCGAGCGCACCGGCGGGGTGATGTACTCTCCCGCGTCGATCGAGCAGATCGATTCAGTCATGCTCGAGATGGCAACACTGATCCGGAACCAGGACACGATCGCGTACACCCGGTCGATCAGACACTCGACGGACGCGACCGCACCATTCGCGTCAAAGTGACCGGATCGGGCGGTCCATTCTCCGTGCGTACGAGAGCCGGCTACTGGGCGATGGACAATCCGTCCACGGAGCACTGAGCCTTGACCGAGTCGATTCTGAGTTTTTGAGTCAGATTTTCGCTCATGCGGCCGTATAGCGCGCCAGCGCGGCGTCATTAAGCCTCTCGTTGGTCTGAAGCGTCGAGTGGGAGGCGTCGCTGCCACCAGCGACGCCGTCAGGAGAATCGCTTTCATCGGGGCGAGACGCCCATCCCGAGATCCCGCTGGTTAAGGAAGCACGGGCGGACTACGCTAGGTTGCCGTAAGCGGCTGCGGGAAACGGGACCGGCCATCCTCACACTGGACACTGGCGGCCACCGTGGCCTTCACACTGCTGCCGCGACGCCGCTTCGAAACACACCCTGCTTTCGTGGAGAGAACACCATGGATCCTCGCATGGCGCCGTTGACCGAGATTCTTCGCCTCAACACGAGGCTCTTCCGTAACTGCCTGGACAGCATCACCGACGAGATGGCGGTCATGCGGCCATCGGCGTCGACGAACAGCGTGGCCTTCGTCGCGTCTCACGTGGCCGAGGCTCGCTTCTACCTTCTGCAGATGCTCGGCGCTGAGCAAACGAGTCCGCTCGCCGCGTATCTGGAAAACGCGCGTGGCATCGACGACGTGAAACGGTTTCCACCGCTGGCCGAGATTCAGCGCGCGTGGACGACCGCCTCCCACGCGCTCCGCGACTGCCTCCCTGAAATGACTGCTGCGGAGCTGGACGCCCCGATCGCATGCCCGTTCCCGCTTCCGATATCCGACCCGACGGCGTTGAGCCTGCTGACGTTCTTCGTACAACACGACAGCTATCACATCGGGCAGCTGGCGCTCCTCAGGAAGCACGCGGGTCTGCCGGCGATGCAGTATGCGTGAGCATACTCCTCGCTCACCGATTGCTCATCCGCTCCATCGCTTCTGGATATCGCGCCCCGTGGATGGTGATCTGCGCGGCCGCGCCTTCGATCTCACGGAGATCGTCGGGTGTCAGCTCGACCTCCGCCGCTCCAATGTTTTCCTCGAGCCGATGCACCTTCGTCGTGCCAGGGATCGGCACGATCCAGGGCTTCTGCGCCAGCAGCCACGCGAGGGCGATCTGACCTGACGTGACCCGCTTGCGCTGCGCGATCCGCTGCAGCAGATCGACGAGCGCCTGGTTCGCCTTTCGATTCTCCGGATCGAACCGCGGAACGGTGTTGCGGAAATCGGAGCTGTCGAACGTCGTGGCTTCGTTGATCTTTCCGGTCAGGAAGCCTTTGCCGAGCGGACTGAATGGCACGAAGCCGATGCCCAGTTCCTCCAGTGTCGGCAGCACTTCCTTCTCCGGCTCGCGATACCAGAGTGAGTACTCGCTCTGGATGGCCGTGACCCGCTGAACCGCGTGAGCGCGGCGAATCGTCTTCGCTGCGGCTTCCGAGAGTCCGAAGTGCTTGACCTTGCCTGCCTGAATGAGGTCCTTCACAGCACCGGCGACGTCCTCGATGGGGACGTCGGGGTCGACGCGGTGCTGGTAATAGAGATCGATCGTCTCAACTCTCAGCCGCGTGAGCGAGCCTTCGACGACCTGTTTGATGTGCTCGGGCCGGCTGTTCAGGCGACTCCATCTCGTCTCAGCCTCCGATCCTGGCGCCCAGCCGAATTTCGTCGCGATGACGACTTGTCCGCGGAATGGCGCGAGGGCTTCTCCAACCAGGCTCTCGTTCGCATACGGACCGTACACTTCGGCCGAGTCGAAGAACGTGACGCCGCGATCGACGGCGGCCTGGAGCAGAGAGCGCATCTCGGCCCTGTCGGGAATTGGACTGTAGGACCAGCTCATGCCCATACAACCCAGTCCGATGGCAGAGACTTCGAGGCCACTTGTCCCAAGCGTGCGCGTTTTCATGATTCGTCGCCTCGTACACGAGATCTCTTGTCAGTAGTGCTCCCACGCCACTCTCCAGTGTTCGTTCGGGCTGGAGGGCTTCACGATCAGCTGGTTGCCGGACAACTCGTAGACACGCGTCAGGTCGGCTAATTTCGCCCGCGACCGGGCGGCTATCCGTCTGCGATGCGAGTGGTCGACCCAGCCTCAGCGCGTCGGCGCGGACCGTAAGCCGAGTCTCCCGGCCATGGTCACCAGGTCAGGAAGAGAGTCCGCCTTCATCTTGCGCATGACCTGGCCTCGTGCGCCTTCACCGTGATCTCGCTGATGCCGAGTTCGCCGCCGATCTGTTTACTCAACAGGCCGGAGACGACCAACGCCATCACCTCGCGTTCGCGCGGAGTGAGTGAGGCGTAGCGGCTCCGCAGGACTCTCATCTCCGACTCCTGGCGGAGTGCGGCGCGACTCCGCTCGATGGCACTTCACGGGGGTACCCGAATCTAACTCGAAGATGCGATAGAGTTGCTCCGACCACGCGATCTCGTCTGTCGCCACACGCCAGGAGAAGTTGCGCATCCGAGCGAGACGCTGGCCTTCCGCCAGAAATGCCTCACGGCGCTTGAGTGCCTCTTCGGCGCGCGTCACATCGGCTACGTCGTCGTTCCGGAGTTGAGACGGCGCGGATACGCGACGGCTATTCTCCGCCGATCGCTCGAGATCGCGTATCGCAGCCTTGGCATCGCGCCTGTGCTGCTGACGTGTGACGACGACAATGTGGCGTCGATCAGGACGATCGAGAAAAACGGCGGCGTGCTGGAGAACGTCGTCACCGGTCCCGATCTGGTGAAGCCGAAGCGGAGCTACTGGATCGACGCTCGTACCGAAGCGGGGCGAGTACATAGCTCCATGTTGTGAGCGCATGACTGGCCGACGCGGTCCTGGCGACGCCCGCGCTCACTTTGCGACACGCGACGCCGTCGTTTTCGCCTGCGCGACCAGGGCGGCGAATCGTGCATTTCCACGAAGACTGACCAGATCCATCGTTGTGATCGCCAAAGTTCAGGAGACGTATCACCATTTCTGCGATAACGCCAAGCCGTTGATTCCAAGCCCGACAGCGGCTGATTCACCTCGTGCGCGATCGACGCGGTCAGCGCTCCAACCGTCGTCATCATGGCGACATCGGCCAGTTCGTCCTGCAGCTTCGCGAGCGCGTCCTACGCACGTCGCCGGTCCGTGATGTCTTGAACCGCCCCGGTGTATGCGAAATTCTGTAGGTTCCAAACGGTGTCCCAGTGCAGTGTTCTCGGTGAGCCCTCTCAAAACGCTGGTATTCTCGGTTAGCTGACACAACCAAGAAATCCAGAACTACTCAAAAGGAGGACACCATGACCGCAACCGGTGCTACACGACAAGTCAGCGAGAATGCGATTCGTCCGTTTCCTCCTCTGAATGTTCCGGAAGCGGAACTGACCGAATTGCGCAGGCGCATCAACGCAACAAAGTGGCCGGAGCGGGAAACGGTCACGGATGCATCGCAAGGCGTGCAGCTCGCGACGATTCAGGCGCTCGCGCGCTATTGGGCAACGGAGTATGACTGGCGCGCGTGCGAAGCGAGGTTGAACGCCGTGCCGCAGTTCATCACCGAGATCGATGGGCTGGACATTCATTTCATTCACGTGCGTTCGAAGCACGACAACGCGTTGCCGCTCATCGTCA
>JBKPCD010000251.1:0-54436 GCA_046727175.1 Acidobacteriota bacterium
GCCGTTCATCGATCACGCACCGACAGTCAAGATCGACGGCATCACGTTCTTCACCAGGCACGCGGTCGTGTCCGAGCGCGAAGGTGGGCTGAACTTCCTTCGGGTCATCGACATGAAGACCAAAACGTCGCATCGGATGACGACCGACGAGAGCGATTACTCCCTGTTTCTCGCATCGAATCCCGAGTTCGATACGACGATGGTCCGTTTGACCTATCAGTCGATGGTCACGCCATCATCGGTGTACGACTACGACATGAATACGCGGCAGCGCACGCTGCTGAAACAGCAGGAGGTGCTCGGCGGATACGATCCGCAGAGATACGAAGGCCGACGGATCTGGGCGGTCTCGCGCGACGGGACGATGGTGCCGATCTCGCTGGTCTATCGCAAGGGCCTCCGCCTCGATGGCCGCGCGCCGATGCTGCTGACCGCGTACGGCTCGTATGGCGCCTCGATGTCGCCGACATTCTCGTCGAACAGGCTCAGCCTGCTGGATCGCGGCGTCGTGTTCGGGCTCGCCTACATCCGCGGCGGCGGCGAGATGGGCGAAGAGTGGCGCGAGCAGGGCCGCATGATGCAGAAGCTGAACACGTTCTACGACTTCGTCGATTGCGCCGAGTACCTCATCAAGAACAAGTACACGTCGCCGGACCGCCTCGTTATCCAGGGCGCGAGCGCGGGAGGGCTGCTCGTCGCCACCGTCGTGAACATGCGTCCGGATCTTTTCAAGGCGGTCGTTGCGCAGGTGCCGTTCGTCGATGCCATGAACACGATGCTCGACGCGACGCTCCCGCTCACGACCAGCGAGTACATCGAATGGGGGAATCCTAACGAGAAGCCCGCGTTCGATTACATCATCAAGTACTCGCCGTACGACAACATCAAGGCGCAGAAGTATCCGGCGATGCTCGTTCAGGTGTCGTTCAACGACAGCCAGGTGCCGTACTGGGAAGGGACCAAGTTCGTCGCGAAGCTGCGCGCGACGAAGACGGATGACAATCCGCTCCTGCTCAAGGCGAATCTCGGGGCCGGCCATGGCGGCGCTTCGGGACGATACGATGCGCTGCACGAGACTGCGTTCACGAATGCATTCGTTCTGTGGCAGTTGGGACTGCTGAATCAGGGAGGAGCGGCGCACGCGCGTGAACCTGGCGAGCTCGTGAGCAGCTGAGGCCGCGCCCGTACATCTAGCCGTTCTCCTTCGCGAGATCCAGCTCCCCGGCGAGCCGAAGTATCAACGATACAACGTGATTCGCGGCCCCTCCGGGCAATTGACAATCTTTACACTGCAAAGTATGCTCCGATAGCAAGTTTATTGGAGGTGCGTACATGCGCGCTGCGGTCTGTGCCTGTCTCCTCTGTCTCTCCTGCGTGGCATGCCGATCGAACAACATCCTGCTCGGCCGCGTCGAAGCGATGATCGGGGACCACAAGGTCGTCGTGACCGACTGCTACCGAACCAGCGTGCCTGCGCCCGAACGGAGCACCGATCGAGAAACGGGTGTGACGACGCACCACTTCGTGCCGTGCAGGGACGCAGAGATCACCATTCGCGACACGGTCCTCGTCGTCAACGGCAAGGAGTACGGCCCGCTCCGGGTGGCTGATTCAGTGACCGTGGATCACGGCAAGGTGCTCATCAACGATCGCGACGCCCCCCGGGTTGCCAGTCGGTAATCGATCCGCGCGATCCTGCTCTTGTCAAGCTGACGGCACCCCTCGAGGATTCGAACCCCGTTAGGTCTCCGCACGCCCTTCCGGGCACGCAAGAAGCGCCAACCATCGTCCTGAAGGAGAATACGGACGGCTTGGTGGCAAGTCGTAAGACTTCTTGCCGGAGTTTTGCAGATGAGCAGACGTGTCGCGACGTTCGTGAGCGCACTGATAGCGACAACGATCGCATCGGCTCAGCGCCCCCAATTCAGTGATGCGGTTCGCGGATTCATCAAGATCGACGCGCCTGCCGTCGCGTTGACGAACGTTCGTGTGATCGACGGCACGGGAGCGCCTGCACGTCCGCAGCAGACGATCGTCATCCGCGACGGCAACATCGCCGAGATCGGCGACGCGACTCGCGTGAAACCTCCTGAGGGAGCAACCGTCGTGGAGTTGTCAGGCCGCAGCGTGATTCCTGGGCTCGTTATGGTTCACGAGCACCTGTACTACCCGACAGGACCCGGAGTTTACGGACAGCTGGGAGAGAGCTTCATCCGTCTGTATCTCGCAGGCGGCGTAACGACCATGCGAACGGGTGGGAACGTGAACGGCTTCATGGATCTGAAACTGAAGCAACTCATCGATGCTGGGCAGAAGGCAGGTCCCGCAATCGACGCAACCGCGCCATACCTGAACGGACCGAACCCCTTCGCACAAATGCGCGAGATGAAGGGCGCCGACGATGCGCGACGTCAGGTCGCCTACTGGGCCGATGAAGGGGCGACGTCGTTCAAGGCATACATGAACATCCGTCGCGACGAGCTGCGCGCCGCGGTCGAGGAAGCGCACAAGCGCGGCCTGAAGATTACCGGCCACCTGTGTTCCGTCACCTATGCCGAAGCGGCTGACATCGGCGTCGACAATCTCGAGCACGGCTTTCTCCCGGCAACTGATTTCGTCAGCGAGAAGCAACCGGACGTTTGTCCGGGTCAGGGGCGCGGTCAGCAGACAATCGCGACGCTCGATGAAAACGGCGAGCCGTTCAAGGCGCTCGTCAACAAGCTGATCAATCGCCATGTCACCCTGACGTCGACGTTGACCGTGTTCGAGACGTTAACGCCCGGGCGGCCGGTGCCACCCGGCCTCGACGTCCTCGTGACGCCGTTGAAGGAGCAGTTCCTGCAGACCCATGCGCGTGTATCGCAGAATCAGCCGTCGACCTACGTCAGGGCCTTTCCAAAAGCGATGGCGCTCGAGCGCGCGTTCGCGAAGGCGGGCGGAAGTCTGATCGCCGGCACCGATCCGACCGGGGCCGGCGGTGTGATTCCCGGGTACTCGAACCAGCGTCAGCTGGAGCTGCTCGTCGAAGCGGGGTTCACACCGCTCGAGGCGATCTCGATTGGCACGCTCAACGGCGCGAAGTACCTCGGGCGCGACCAGCGGATCGGCACGATTGCGGTTGGCAAACAGGCGGACCTTGTGGTGATCAATGGTGATCCCTCAACGAATATCGCCGACGTGCGCAACGTCGAAACCGTCTTCAGGCAGGGCGTTGGTTTCGATCCAGCGAAGCTCATCGAGTCGGTGAGGGGCAACGTTGGACTGTGGTAGACGCGGGTGCATAGCCAGAAGCTAGAAGTCAGAAGCTAGAGTGAATTCAGTCTCTATCGCTCTAGCTTCTGGATTCCAACTTCTGACGTTTTCACATGTACGACGCGGACCTCGCCTACATTCACTACATCGGCTTCGGCGGGTTCTCGCGGGCCGCGGCGCCCTGGATTCTGCGTCAACTGCACGAGGCCGGGATGGATCGCGGCCGAGTCGTTGATCTGGGCTGCGGACCCGGCGTGCTGACCCGTGCGCTCTCGTCGACGGGCTACGAGGTCACCGGAATCGACGTCTCACCCCGTATGCTCGAGATCGCCCGTCGGATCGTGCCGCGCGCGAGGTTCCGCAGAGCGTCGATTCACGACATCAGCCTGCCGACGTGCGACGCTATCATTTCGATCGGCGAGGCGATCGCGTATCAGGGTTCTCCAGCGAGGCGGCGGCCGTCGCTCCGGTCTCTCTTCGCGCGCGTCAGCAGGTCGCTGCGTGTCGGCGGGCTGTTCATTTTCGATCTGCTCGTGCCAGGACCGGAGTCACTGACCTACCGCACATATCAGATCGGCAACGACTGGGCGGTGCTGGTCGATTCGCGCGAGAGGTCGTCCCTCGTCACGCGGCACATCACCACGTTTCGAGCCGTCTGCGGACGGTACCGGCGTGGCGAGGAGCGACATGCTGTAAGGGTTTACCGGTCCACCGACGTGACGCGCTGGCTCGAGGAGGCCGGGTTCAGCGTGAAGATCCGTCGCGGCTATGGCGTCGCGCGGCTTCCCCCGCGTCGGCTCGCCTTCATCGCCCGGCGCCGCTAGCTGGGGACAGCCAACCGGGACAGCCAACCGGGACAGCCAACCGGGACAGGCACGAGGGACAGGCACGAGGGACAGGCAAACGTGCCAGCCACGCTTGGGTGTCCCGGTTGGGTGTCCCTGATTCACGTCCGCCGCGGTGCGTCATCGTGCGGCGGCGATCACTGCGTCGAGAGCTGAAGAACGCGTTTCGCGCGCCAAGACGCGGCCGTGCCAAATCAGGCAGGCGACGTTCGCGAACGAGAGGAGAACACCGAGATCGATCCCCAGCATCATCCGCGGGATCGACCAGCCGCGACCGAGGCCGATTCCGTAGAACAGGTTCATGTTGAGCGCGACGATTCCGCTGATGGCGTAGAACAGCGGACGCAGCGAGGGTCGCAGCGCACCGGCGAGCGCGAGGAGGGGAACCGCGAGCATCATGTGATGCTCGTGCACGCCGACACCAAGGACGAAGAACGTATGAACGGTGAATGAAGCCACGAGCGCGTGGACCGCGAGATCCCCGGCGCGGCGCGCGCGCCACATGCCCCATCCGCTGACGAGGACCACTACGCTCGTCGCAAGTGGCCGAGGATTTGGGAACCCGACCTCCTGGAACGTGCTGATGGCCATGATGCGATTGACCGGCACGAGGAAGGCCTTGGGAAACCCAAGGCTGGGAATCAGGTACCAACCGCGCAGCACATAATTCACGATCCACCAAATGTTCGCGGCATAGCCGGACAGGATGTTCCGACGCGCATAGAACGATCCGAACGCGAGCCACATGTTCGGGAGTGCGCCGACAAGCGCGAACGGCGAGAGCAAGACCATCGCGGCGAGCGCGCATCCGACGGCTGCGCGTCCGGCAAGACGGCCCCCGCCGATGTGCCACGCTGCCATCGAGAACGCCGGCACGAGCAGGATCGCCTGTGGCTTGGTCAGCACTGCGAGCGCGAGGCTCGCACCAGCCAATTCTGCGACGCCGACTACGGTCCTGGGGCGAGTGGTCTCCGAGCCGGGCTCTTCGTGCAGCAGCACGAACGCGAGGATGGCTGGCAGCATCATCAACGGATCGAGGTACCCGAGAACCTCGCCGTTGAGAATCGTCGCAGGGTTCAGCCAGTACGCCGACGCGACCCACTGTGCTGCTTTGATGCTCGCACTGTGGCGCAGCGCCGTCCTCACGAGCACGAACGTCAGGAGCACGTTGCACAGCAGCCCGGGAAGCTTGATCGATCTCGTGAGGGCCGACCCATCCGAGAACGCCGGGTCCATCGCGCGATACGCGTGACCGACGATCGCGAGCGTATAGATCGCGGCCGGCGGATAGTCCACTGTCGTCTCGAGTCGTCCCCAGCGGACCACGCCGCGGACAGGAGGGTGGCCGCCGACGCCGTACACGCGCGTAACGTGTTTCGACGCCGCATACGCCCAGATCTTCCAGGTCCCCACGTCTTCCGTCCCGGGAAGAGGCAAGCCCATCACGCGGACCGCCGCCCCAACGGCGAGCGCCGTCAGCAGCACGAGATGACGGATCACCAGAAGACCTGTTGAATGCCGCGGCGGACCTTCGGGCGCATCTTGAAGTAGATGATGAGGCCAGTCGCGGTCAACACGAACAGCGCGACCGCCCACACCATTGCCAGTACCAGCCCACCATCGCCGAATGCCTCGCCGCTATGCAGGCGATTCAGGAACGGCTTGTCGGCGTACGAATCGGTCTTCAGCAGCGCGCCCGTTCGAGAGTTGATGACGAACTGGCGATCCTCACGGCCGGTGGGTTTACCCGTGAAGATGGTAACCGTCGGCGGATCTCCTTTGAATTGGATCGTGACCTTGTCGACTGGAGCGTTGCCCCCAGCTGCTGCTGCAGTGGCGACCGCCTTCAGGAGTGGGCGGGACCATGCTTCCGGCGCGGACGCAAGCCACACGGGGCTCACGACATCGCGAGTGGCCTCGCAAAGTGCTTGGTCTTCGCCGAAGAACTCGCTGAACGCGAGGATCGCGCCCGTGGACGACGCGAACAGGAGAAAAGCGGCGGCAGGAAAGCCAATCCACCGATGCCATTTCCGCCAGAACGCTAGATTCAAATGCTCTCACTCCTGTGTGTGCCACAATGGTCGTATATCGTATTCCACTCCAGCTGTGGCTCTCGTACGCCTTGACGACGATCTGGTTCAGCGCCTGTTCGGAGAGTCTGGCGGCGCGCGCTGGAGCGTCCCGGTCGAGCGATTTGCCGAGGCGCTGAAGGCGAGCGTCGAGCGGGCGCTCTCCGGAAAGCCCACGAATCGCGCGGCAATGGAACGTCATCTGCGCGCGCTGCACCTCGAGGATCTCGCGCTGGCCTGCGCGTGCGCTGACGGTCACGAGAACGCGTGGGAGCAGTTCATTCGCGAATATCGGCCAGCCCTTTATCGGGCCGCGGATGCACTCGAGCCCGGCGGGGGTGCTCGCGATTTGGCAGACTCGTTGTACGCGGACCTGTACGGCTTGACCGAGCGCGGCGGGCAGCGGCGCTCGCTCTTCACCTATTATCACGGGCGAAGCAGTCTGGCGACCTGGCTCCGCGCGGTGCTCGCGCAACGGCACGTGGATCGCGTGCGAGCCGGGAAACGTTTCGAGCCCCTCCCCGACGAACCGCCGGAAGCGGCGGCGTCATCGAAGCCGCCGGACTTCGATCGAGCACGCCATCTGGCGCTCATCGAGCGTGCGCTGCTGAATGCCGTCGACCGCCTGCCGGCTCGAGACCGTCTGCGATTGTGCAGCTACTACGCCGAGGACTTGACGCTTGCACAAACCGGTCGGCTGCTGAACGAGCACGAAGCGACCGTCTCGCGGCAGCTCGCGCGCACACGACGCGTGATTCGAGAGCAGGTCGACGCGGAACTGAGCAGCGCGGGTCTGACGCAACACGAGGTTCTGGAGTGTTTTCAGTCTGCCGCGGAGGATGCGCGTCACCTGGATCTTGCCGTCGCGCTGAGCTCGGCGGCCGATCACGACTCACAGCGTGTATCCGCAGGTGCCCCAGCCGCGGAGCGGCCGGGATCTGCTGAGCGCAAGGATCCGGCGTCGGATCGTTCTTATTGAGAGCATCATGGGCAGGCAAGGGAACGTTATCGGAAACGACGCGGCTGCGGAGAAGCTGTTGCGACGCTCGCTGACCGGCCGTACGGACGGCAACCCGGAAGGTGTGTGTCTCGACGCCGAAACCGCGGCCGGGTGGTTTGACGATGCGCTGTCGAATGACGAACGCGCCGCAGTCGAGGCGCACATCGCCGAGTGTTCGCGGTGCCGCAGCCTCGTCGCCACAATGGTCCGTGTGTCGCCCCCGGTCGTCCCTCGTCAACACTGGTGGCAGCGATCGCCCATCCGATGGCTCGCGCCCGCCGCGGCTGGACTCGCGACGGCGGCAGCAATCTGGATTGCGATCGATCTGCACCCCTCGCAGCAGCCGGTGGTGAAGATCAATCCGTCGGCAAACGCTCCCGCATCTCCTGCTCCACGGGAAACACCCCCGGCGCTCGCAGATCGCAGAGCGTCTGAAACGCCCTCGGGGGAACGCGCTCCTGTTGCGGACAAGGCCGACGAGTCCAGCCGAGTGCGATCGCTGGCGAAATCAGCCAGGCAGGCGGCAAAGCCGGCGCCAGCGGAATCCGAATTGCGGGAACGCCGCGACAAGACCGTCGCCGCGCGCGACGTGGACGCCGCTGGTGCCCCAGCTGCGAAGCCGGAGTCGAAGCCGTCTGAGGCTGCCGGCGCGCAGACGGACGCGGTCGCACAGCGCGCGGAACGATTCGCAGCCGTGCCTGCGGCACCTGAGCCTCTGCCTCGGACGCAAATGCGTACAGCCGCGGAGGGCGTCGTCGCCGGTGTGGCAGGAAGGCCTGTCGTCGAGATCACTTCTCCCGATCCATCGAAGCGCTGGAGGCTCGAAACATCCGGCACCGTCGCGCGCTCGACCGACGGCGGAATCACGTGGGTCAGTCAGTCCATTGGACTTCAGACCACGCTGACGGCCGGAATGTCTCCCGCGCCAGATGTCTGCTGGATCGTGGGGCGCGCCGGCGTTGTCCTGCTGACGATGGACGGTCGGACCTGGCAGCGCGTCCCGTTTCCGGAGTCGGTTGATCTTCGGTCGGTCGTCGCTTCGAGTGAGGAATCGGCGGTCGTTGTCGCGAGCGACAACCGGACGTTTGCGACGACAGATGGCGGTCGTATATGGACGCAACGCTGATCAGGAGGTAGGAGACGGGAGACGGGAGACAGGAGGTAGGAGACAGGAGAGAGGAGGTAGGAGACAGGAGACAGAAGTTGGAAGCTAGAAGTTAGAGCGTCGATCCCACCACCCTCGGCCCGGCACGCCTCGCGCAAGAAAAACCCAGGACCTCGTTCTATCTGTAGCGGGCCATTCATGCGAATCGTCAGGTCCGCGTCGCTGAAGGAGTGAAACCATGCGCGCACGGGTGTGTCTTGCGATATTCGTGATTTTCGTCGTTGTCGCATTCCATGAGGGGTCAGTGCCGAACGCGGCGCCGGCTGCGGCAGGAGGACAGAGCTCGACGAGCCTGGACGACCAGATCGAGCTCTCGGTCACCGTTTACAACTCGGATATCGCGCTCGTACGCGACGTGCGGAACCTTCAGCTGCCGCCCGGGACGTTCGACCTTCGCTTCATGGATATTGCAGCGAGCATCAATCCGGCAACCGTGCACTTCCGTTCGCTGACCGAGCCGCAGCGTGTCCGCGTGCTCGAGCAGAACTACGAATACGATCTCCTCGAACCCGACAAGCTGCTGCGGAAGTACGTCGGCCGCGACGTCACGCTCGTCCGGAGCGTTCAGGACGCCGGCAGCACGCGTCAGCAGGAAGTTCGCGCGAGACTCCTGAGTTTCAACGAAGCCCCGGTCTGGCAGATCGGTGACGAGATCGTCACCGGGCTTCACGCGGATCACATCCGGTTTCCGCAGCTGCCCGACAATCTTTACAGCCGGCCGACGCTGATTTGGTCGCTCGACAACAGCGGCGCAACACGGCATCGGGTCGAGGCGTCGTATCTCGCAGGCAAGCTTTCCTGGAATGCGGATTACGTGCTGACAGTGAGCCGTGACGACAAATCAGCGGATCTCGATGGGTGGGTCACTCTCGCCAATGCCAGCGGCACCGCGTTCCGAAACGCTCGCGTGCAGCTGGTCGCGGGGGATCTGAATCGCGTCCGAGAGCTGATGGCCGATGCTCTTCGCAAGACGCGCGATGAACGCGCGGTCGCTGCTCAGGCTCCCATGGAACAGGAAGCCTTCTCGGAGTACCACCTGTACACAATCGGTCACAAGACGAGCGTCAACAACAGCGAAACGAAGCAGGTCAGCATGCTGACGGGCACGGGAGTTCCCGTCGAAAAGCGCTACGTCGTCGACGGTCAGTCGTTCTACTATCGCAATCCGCAACATCCCGGCGCCCCGATCAAGGACATCGTGCAGGTGTATTACCAATTCAAGAACGCGGAGAAGGCTGGGCTTGGCATGCCGATGCCGGCCGGCGTCGTCCGCGTGTATCAAGCCGACTCGAAGGGCGGAGTGCAGTTCGCTGGTGAAGATCACATCGGGCACACGCCGAAAGACGAGACGTTGAAACTGAAGATCGGCAACGCGTTCGACGTCGTCTGCGAGCGGAAGCAGGTCGACTTCGAGAAGATTGGGTCGTCCACGTATGAAGTGGAATACGAGATCACGCTCAGGAACCACAAGTCCGTGCCAATCGCGGTCGAAGTCAACGAGCCGGTTGGCGGGACGTGGCGCATGCTGAATGCGTCGCACGAGTGGAAGAAAACCGCGGCCTGGGCCACGCAATTCAGTGTACCGGTGGCTGCGGAAGGGATCGCGGTTCTGAAGTATCGAGTGAGGGTGACATACTGAAACGGCTCGAGGCTCATGGCTCAGGGCTTCAGGCCAGTCGTGTCGCCCAGAGCCATGAGCCTCGAGCCGGCAGCCGATGCGCATCGTCTTCACCACCTGGGGATCTCTCGGAGATCTCCATCCCTACATGGCGCTCGCGCTGGAGCTGAAGCGGCGAGGCCACGAAACTGCGATCGCGACGCTGCCGGCGTGGCGCGATCACGTCACTCGCGCAGGCATCGGCTTTCATCTATCCGGACCGGACGTTCCGTCTGATGAGCAGGCGGCGCGCGAGCTCGTTCGGCGGGTTCTGGACGCGAAGAATGGAGCGAAGTACCTTTTCGAAGAGGTGCTCGGTCCGTATACGCGGCAAAGCTACGCGGACGTGCTCGCCGCGGTCCGCGCCGACGGTGGAGCGGATCTCCTGATCTCGCACCAGGTCCCGATCACCGCGTCGCTGGTGGCTGAGACTACCGGGATGAAGTGGATATCCGGCGTGCTGCTGCCGATGTCCTTTCTCTCGGCGTTCGATCCGGGAACGCCGCCGCAGGCGCCCTGGCTGCAGCCGGTTGCCGCGCTGCATCCCGCCGTGGCCGCCTTCATGGCGCGCCTCGGCAAGCGAGCGACTCGCTCGTGGGGCGAGCCCGTGGAGCGGCTTCGAAAGGAGCTGGGACTCCGACAAGGAGCTCACCCGATCTTCGAAGGACACTATTCGCCTGCGCTGGTGCTGGGGCTCTTCTCTCGGATGTTCGGCGAGAAGCAGCCGGACTTCCCGCCGCAGACGCTGGTCACCGGGTTCTCGTTTTACGATGCGGCCGGCGAGCGACCACCCTCCGATGATCTCCTTCGCTTTCTCGACGCGGGCGAGCCGCCGATCCTCTTCACGCTGGGATCATCGGCCGTGTGGATTGCCGGAGACTTCTACCGCACCAGTATCGACGCGGCACGCGCGCTCGGGCGCCGTGCACTGCTGCTCGTGGGCGAGGACGCCGCCACGTTTGACCGAGGGTCGCTCCCCGAAGGCATCGGCGTGTTCGACTACGCGCCGCACAGCCTCGTGATGCCGCGCGCGAGCGTGATCGTTCACCAGGGCGGCGTGGGCACGACCGCTCAAGCGTTGCGTGCGGGTAGGCCGATGCTGGTCGTGCCGTTCGGACAGGATCAACCGGATAACGGACGCCGCTGTGTGCGTCTTGGCGTTGGGAGGACGTTGCCGCGAAGCCGATACAGGACCGCCAGGCTCGTTGCGGAGCTCTCGAACCTGATCTCCAATCCGTCGTATGCGCGCCGCGCTTCGGAGGTTGGAGACTTCGTTCGACGGGAAAATGGAACTACGACGGCGTGCGACGCGATCCAAAGGGTTCTGAGCTCATGAAGCGATGTGCGTGGGCGGGCACCGACCCGCTGTATCAGCAGTATCACGACAACGAATGGGGTGTGCCGCTCCATGACGATCACCGGCTCTTCGAGATGCTGATTCTCGAAGGGGCGCAGGCCGGCTTGAGCTGGATCACGATTCTTCGAAAGCGCAACGCGTATCGAGCCGCATTCGATGGCTTCGATCCTGCAAAGGTCGCGCGCTACGATGCACGCAAGATTCGATCGTTGCTCGCGAATCCAGGCATTGTCCGGAATCGGCTGAAGATCGAAGGCGCCGTTCGCAACGCGCGCGCATGCCTCGAGGTTCAGGAGGAGCACGGAAGCCTTGACGCCTACGTGTGGACGTTCGTCGACGGGCGCCCGCGTCAGAACGCCTGGCGGACGATGAAGGATGTCCCGGCGCGGACGACGGAGTCGGATGCGATGAGTCGAGACTTGAAGAAGTGCGGGTTCACGTTCGTCGGCTCGACGATCTGCTACGCGTTCATGCAAGCGACCGGCATGGTCAACGATCACGTCGTCGACTGCTTCAAGTACAAATCGCTGAGGCGATAGAGCCGGGGCTCGGGGTCCGGGGTTCGGGGTTCGCGATTCGCTTTCGAGTAAACCCGCGGACGTTAATGGTGCCTGCCTTCGAAACCGAACGCGCGAGCCCGGAACGCTGCGAATACCGAACCCCGAATCCCGAACCCGCCGCTACTCCGCGCGGAGCGCAATCGTAGGTTCGATGTTCATCGCACGCCGTGCGGGGAAGTAGGTTGCTGCGAGCGCAACGACTCCCAGCGCCAAGACGGCCGTCACGAGCGTCAGCGGATCGTGAGGCTCGAGGCCGAACAGCAACGTCTTGGCAAGACGCGTCAGGCCAAGCGAGAGCGCCAGTCCCGCCGCGACGCCGAACGCGAGCAGCAGTGTAGCCTCTCGGAGAATGAGTCGGGCGATGTCGCGGCGGGCCGCGCCGAGGGCCATCCGCACACCGATTTCATTCGATCGCCGCGCCACCGTGTACGAAATCACGCCGTAGAGTCCCACGGTGGCGAGCAGTGCCGCGATCCCGCCAAAGAAGCCGGACAGCGTCGCCATGAGCCGTTCGCGGACGAGCGTGCGCTGGATCTGCTCCGTCATCACGTCGAACGTCAGTGCGATCTCAGGGTTGACGACGGCCGCCTCGCGAGTGATCGCCGCCATCAACTCCGATGGCTGAAGGTTCGACCGGATGACGGCTTCGATGCCGTTCGAAGGCCGTGGCTCCTGCCATCCGGCGAGGAACACGGTCGGTGCGATCTCCTCGCGCAAATCGATGTACTTCGCGTCTCCAACGAGGCCGACCACCAGGTACGACTTCTCGGGCGTGTTCGGAGTTCGTTCGACGACGATCGTGGCGCCAACCGGATTACGACCGCCCATCGCGGCACGGGCGAATGCCTCGTTGACGATGGCAACTTCCGTCGAGGACGAGGTGTCGCGCGCATCGTCGAAATCACGTCCGGCAATGAGGGGAATGCGAAGGGCCGAAAAGTAGCCAGCGCTGACGCGGTTGAACAGGCTGTTGGTGTGCCGCCGGTTCGTATCGTCTGCCAGCCATACGTCATTGCCCCAGGAGCTGCCACTCACCGGTGTAATCGCGACAGCCGCGACCGCCTCGACACCGGGAATCGCGCGGAGGCGCTGTAACAGATCGATTCTGAACGAATTGCGGCGCTCCGGCGCGAGACCGAGCGGACGCAGATTGAGGGTCGTAATCAAGACGCCGTCGTGTCGGAATCCGGGATTGACGCGCACGAGGTTGCGAAAACTCTGTACGAACAGCAGTGCGCCTGCAAGGAGCAGCAGCGACAGCGCGATCTGGCTCACAACCAGCGCGCGACGGATGCCGGTGCGTTCGCGATCGGCGGTCAGGCCGCGGGTGTGCCCTTTCATCATGGACGCCGTCTCGACACGCGTCGCGCGCAGCGCCGGCGCGAGCCCGAACAGGAGGCACGTAATAAAGGCCAACGCGATCGCGAATGCGAGGACGTGCCAGTCGACACCGAGGTCGAGAACGATTTCGTCTCCCGCATTGTTGAGAAAGTCGACGAGCGACCGACTCAGGACGACCGCCCATCCGACGCCGACGGCCGCTCCGATGGTCGCAAGCAGAAGACTCTCGGTCAGCAGCTGGAAAACAATCCGACCGCGTGATGCCCCCAGGCTGAGGCGCACAGCGATCTCGCGGACGCGTGCGCTGGCACGCGCGAGCAGCAGATTCGCGAGGTTCGCGCAGGCAATGAGGAGCACGAGGGCTGCCGTGCCGAGCAGCAGCCAGAGAGGTCCTTGATAATTCTCACGGAGCCGCGAGATCCCGGAATCAGCCGGCACAGCCTCCAGCTGGAACGCGAGATATTTCTCGACGCTTACGGCCGGATAGTTCGGCGGCAACGTCGTCTTGAACAGCGTCGGGGAGATCGCCCGCAGATGCGATGTCGCCTGGTCACGACTCCAGCCGGGCTTGACACGGCCCATGATCGTCAGCCACCAGTGCGTACCGACGTCGAGTCGGCCGGCGCCACCATCGATGAAAGGCTCGGCGCAGATGGGGACCGCGACGTCGAACGTTCGCCCGACCTCGAGGCCGAAGAAACGCGGCTCGGTGACGCCGATGATTTCCGCCGTACGGCCGTTGAGCGTGAGCGTTCGGCCAATCGCTGACGGACTTCCGCCAAACTCGCGCTGCCAGAACGCGTGGCTGATCACGGCGTGCGGCGCGGCGCAGCCGCGGCGGTCGTCGTTCCCGGACAACAAGCGGCCGTACGATGGGCGGACGCCCAGAACCTCGAACGCGTTGCCAGACACCCACAGGCCGGAAATCATCCGAACCGGACCACCCGCGGTGAGGTTGAACTGCTCGGCGCCCCAGGCGAATATTCCGCTGAACGCCTGCTGCCGATCGCGGATCGCTTCCCAGATCGGATTCGTGAGCGACGGGTGCCAGCTGTTGAAACTGCCGCGCGCGCCATCGATGCTCGACAACCGGACCTCGAGCAGCTCGTGAGGATTCGAAATCGGCAGCGCCCGCAGGCGCACGGCGTCGAGCACCTGGAACAGCGCGGCGTTGGCGCCAATGCCGACGGCGAGCGAGAGGATCGCCACGAAAGTGAACGCGCGATGCTGGACGAGGAGGCGTGCGGCATACCGGAGGTCCTGAACGCACCGTTCCAGCCACATGCGACCCCACATCGCGCGCGTGACTTCCTTGACGAGGGCGACGTTGCCGAACTCGCGACGAGCCGCCGCTCCCGCGTCGCCAGCCGCTTCACCCCGATCGATTCGATCGCGCACCGACATCGCGAGGTGCGCGCGGATTTCCTCGTCGAGCTCGTCATCTTTTCGCGACGTCATGCTTCTCCCGTTCTCCGCCGCGCGAGGACCCCGGCGACCGCGTCGACGAATTGCGCCCACTTCGAGCGTTGCGACGTGAGCTGCCTGCGGCCGGCCGACGTCAGCCTGGAGACGCGCGTGCGCTGACGGTTCTCGGAGACCTTCCACGCAGCCGAGATCAGTTTCTGCCGCTCGAGCCGGTGCAGGGCCGGATAGAGCGACCCTGTATCGACCTGAAAGACCTCGCTCGACCCGGCGCGGATTGCCTGGGCGATGCCGTACCCGTGCTGCGGCCCCCATTGCAGCGTCTGCAGGATCAACAGGTCGAGCGTGCCCTGCAGGAGCTCGATGCGGTTCTGATAGCGCGCCTTCGATTTCAGCGACATGGATGTAGCGATTCTACAGCCTGAGGGTGTCGCGTGTCTACATGCTGTCGGGCTCAGCCGGGGCTGTCCGGCCGCTCGGGAAGCACAGGAGATCAGGAGAGCAGAAGTTCAGAAACCATTTTGATAGAGCTCCTTACCTTCTGAGCTCTTGTTCAGATGTCGCTCGGTCACTAAAGATCTATCGAACCCCGAACCCCCAACCCCGAATCCCGAACCCCGAATCCCGAACCCGAACCCCGAACCCCGACTGAGAGATAATCACCTCGTGGCGAAGCGCATCAGCATCAGCGAGACGATTCTGGACACGATCGGCAACACACCGATGGTTCGGATCAACCGCCTCACGAAGGGGATCATCTCGGCGGACGTGCTCGTCAAGCTGGAGACGTTCAATCCCGGCAATTCAATCAAGGATCGGATGGCCGTCCGCATGATCGAAGACGCCGAGCGGCGCGGGCTGCTCAGGCCGGGCGGGACGATCATCGAAGGTACCTCGGGCAACACGGGCATGGGCCTCGCAATTGTTGCCGTCGTGAAAGGCTACAAGTGCATTTTCACGACGACCGACAAGCAGTCGAAGGAAAAAGCCGATGCGCTGAAGGCGTTCGGGGCCGAGGTAATCGTCTGCCCGACGAACGTCGATCCGGAAGACCCCCGGTCCTACTATTCCGTCTCCTCTCGGCTCGAGAAGGAGATTCCCAACTCGTGGAAGGCCAATCAGTACGACAACCTGTCCAACACCGCCGCGCACTACGAACAGACGGGACCGGAGATCTGGGAACAGACTGACGGCAAGGTGACGCACCTCGTCATCGGTGTGGGAACTGGCGGCACGATTTCAGGAGTCGGCCGCTTTCTGAAGGAGCGAAATCCGAGGATCAAGGTCTGGGGTATCGATACGTACGGCTCGGTATTCAAGAAGTACAAGGAGACCGGCATCTTCGACAAGAACGAGATCTACCCGTACATCACCGAGGGGATTGGCGAGGACTTCCTCCCAAAGAACGTGGACTTCGATGTCATCGATCATTTCGAGAAGGTGACCGACAAGGATGCGGCGCTGATGACGCGCCGCATCGCGAGAGAGGAGGGGATCTTTGCCGGGAACTCCGCAGGGGCGGCGATGGCCGGTGTGTTACAGCTCAAGGATCAGTTCCGCAGAGACGACGTCGTGGTCGTCATCTTCCACGATCACGGCTCGCGATATCTGGGGAAGATGTACAACGACGACTGGATGCGCGAGAAGGGCTTTCTCGAAAAGACGGGCATGACGGCGCGCGACCTCGTCGCGTCGGGCGTCTCAGGGGAGCTGCTCGCGATCGAGGGAAGCGAGGCGCTCGAGACCGCGGTCAGGCTCATGGCAGAGCACGATTTCTCGCAGATCTCGATTACACGGGACAAGCGGCTGGTCGGCTCGTTGAACGAAGCACACCTGTACACCCAGCTCGTCGCCGATCCGGACGTGAAACGCCAGCCGGTCGAGCACATCATGCAGCCGGCCTTTCCCTTTGTCGACATTTCGACGCCGATCGAGCTGCTGTCGAAGATGATCACGCCAGAGAACCCGGCGGTGCTGGTCCGGGACTTCAAGACCGATAAGACGTTCATTATTACGCGCTCGGACA
Organism: Acidobacteriota bacterium; assembly: GCA_046727175.1. Classification (GTDB taxonomy): domain Bacteria; phylum Acidobacteriota; class Vicinamibacteria; order Vicinamibacterales; family 2-12-FULL-66-21; genus JBKPCD01. Next base: position 16,695 of record JBKPCD010000251.1, read on the forward strand.
TCATCCGGGTTCTCTGCTGACCTGCTCGTCATGGTCGGTGGAGCGACCCGGGCCCGTTCCGAACCGCATTCACCGAGGTAAAAATAAACTTTGCATTGCAAAGTAGAAACGTGTTATTCTTTACCGTTCACTGCTGCGTTAATGCCTGTCGCCCCTCTTGAGTTCTCACTCGAACTGACGCCTCGCGCACGGGTTGATGTCATCGATGTTCGTGGCATCGTCAGGCAGCGTTACGGCGATGTCCTCAACATCTATCCCCGGGCGCTCTGCTGCTCCTTCCACACGACGGCCGGGTATCTGGATCAGGCGCTTGCCTCGCGGCTGAATCAGAGCCGCCGCGGCGTCATGACGTACATCGACGTCTTCCGGACGATGTTTCCGCAGGGGGCCGGCTACGAGCACGACAAGCTCGAACGGCGGACCGAGCTGACCGACGCCCAAAAGCCCGAAGAGCCGCGCAACGCCGATTCACACCTGGCCTTCATGGCTGGCGCCCTGCGCACGTGCGTCTCGTATCCGAACCGACCCGACGAACCGGTGTGCTTCATCGATCTCGATGGCGTGCACGACGGCATCCCGCGGCGACGGCTAACGAGCATCCTCGGCTATTCACAGGAGGAGCCGGTCGTGCAGACGCGCGTGACGGTCCCGGTCTCCAGGCACGCCGTTGATTCGGTGAACTTGAAGGATCCGAATCTTGGTGTCTACGACCAGTGCGCCGAGCTGGTGCGTCGCCACGGGGTCACGAAGGGCCGCGTACGCCTGACCCTCGCGCCCGGCGAGAAACATGCCGGACTCACGGTGAACGAGTACGAAACGCTACTGATGCGCCACGATCTTTCCGAGGTGCTGCGCGATCCGCTGCGATTCATGGCGGAGAAGGCCGGCCACATTCTCGGAAACCCGCGAGCGATTCCGGCGAGGACGCTCGATTACGCGAAGTACGATCTCGTGCGCGTGTTCAACCAGCTCGTGGACACGCTGGGCCTGCACGAGTCGCTCGTCGAAAGCGTTCTGTCCCGTGCGATTGCCATGCCCGCCGCGCGCTTCCTGCGCATGAAGCGATCGGTCAGCCTGCTCGTTTCCGATCGGGCGATGAAGGGGCAGGGCGTGATCGTCGAAGGGACCTATCAGAGCCCGATTCTCGTTCAGTGGCATCGCGGCACCGTTCAGGCGCGCGCGCTCGACGTCACGCTGACGAGATTCGTCTGACTAGACCGGGGGGCTTCGCCCCGCCGGATCCCCCATCGCCGTCGCTCGCGGGGCCCCTTCGCCCCGCTCCGCTCCGGCGGGGCGCGCCTGCGGCGCGCCTAAGCATCCGTTTTGGGTCAGCGGTAACGCCAGCGTGTGCGATCGGCTCCTGGCGGCGCGTAGCGCTCGATGTGCGCCGTCATCTTTGCCGCGAGCTCCGCATTTCGCGGTCCCCAGCAGTGAGGGGCGCGCCGCTGAAACACGACCTCACCCGTGAACGCCGGCGCGGCCGCCTTGACGAGAAACTCGTTCAACTTCTCGACGGCGTCGTTGAGGTAGAACGAGTCCATGTCGCCGACGTACACATGGAGCTTGTGCGCCACCTTCGGACCGAGCGTCGCCCAGTTCGTTTCGAGGATGTGACGCAGGTCGTACTTGCGCCACGCCTCTGCCACGGTCTTGTCGATGTCGCCCGTGGCCTTGTTCCAGAGCCGTTTCGGATATCCGTCGGCGCCGGACGGCGAGTACGTCGCTTCCCAGATGTCCCACTGACCGCCTGAACGCGACTTGTCGCCAACCACGAGCTCGTAGAGGTTTTCGTCCTTCATCGTCGATCTGATGTTGCCGTCAGGCTGGCGTTCGTTCGGCCGCTCGACGCGCATCCATCCCTTGTCGATGTAGTAGGCGTTGGCGTCCTTGTAGATGTCGACGATCTGGTGATAGCGGAAATCGACGGCATCGGGGCAGCTCGCGAAGGTGCCGCCGTAAAAGTCGGGATAGAAGATCTGGTGCGCCAGGGCAATCCAGCCGCCGGTCGAGCCGCCCGAGAGCATGCGGGCCCACGGCTCGCGAATGACGCGGAACCGCTGTTCGATTTCAGGAATGAGCTCCTGCATGATCGCGTCACCGAACGGACCGTTGTTCGCCGAGTTGACCCCGTACGAGTCGTCGTAATACGGCGACGGATGCTGGAGCGTTACGTAGATGAAGCGCGCTGTGTCGTCGGCGAGCCAGAACTTGTCGAAGTCGCCGCCGCTGCCGAAACCGCCCGGCGCCCGAAGCGAGAAATGTCCCTGCTGATAGTTGACGGGATAGTGCGCGTCCGGGTGCTTATCGTAATCCTTCGGCAACAGCACCGTCGCGCCAATGAAGATTGGCTGTCCCCACCACGCGGTAAGAATCCTGCTCTGGATCCGGATCCGTTTCACGAAGTCCGTCTCCGGCGGGACTTGAATCGGTGGAATGACCTTGTCGGCAGTGAGCGTGATCGTCGTGGCCGACTGTGGATCGAACATGATCTTGACCGGATCGCCGTAGAGATTGCCAGGCGAGCGCTTCCAGTCCTGGCCTTCCCACTGGTCCATGTGCAGCCAGACTGTCTTGCCGTCAGCGCGCGGGAAACGTGTATAGACATTCACGAACGGCTGAACGTAGTAGTCACCCGGCGGGATCTCGCCGAGGCTCGTGACCGGATAGCCCCGGGCGCGCGTGTCGACCGCGACGGGCGCGTCCGGCGACAGCGCGTCTACGTACACCGAAAACAACGGGCTGCCAGTCGGCCCCGTCTGCGCGATCGAGGTCTGGCGGTTATCGCGGCTGAACGCAACATAGACCATGCCGGTCACTGGCTCCGCGCGCGTCTGCTTCGCGAAGGCAATCTCGATCTTCGGACCGTTGCCTGTCGCAGCCGATGGCCGGCGGGCCGGATTGGCAAATACGCCGGCGCCCGCGAGTGCCAGCGCCAACGCCACGAGATGATTTCGCTGAAGCATGGCCGATCGTAACGCATTCGCGTAGGCGCGATTGCCGGACGTGGCTATGATGGAGGCGGCTCATGGATGGCCACGCTTTTCCGGCCCGATTCTCACCGGCGCGCTTTCTTCTCGCGATCGGAGCGTCCACGGCGCTCGTCCTGTCGGCGCCGTTCATCGGGCAGATCAGGAGCGCCATCCTCAGGGCGTTTCCGGGCCAGTTCGTCGCGATTATGGGAATCGCGGTCGGCGTCGCGACGTGTGCAGCGCTCGGCGCGGCGGTGATCCGAATTCGCGATCGCCGGCTGCTGCGCTACGGTCTGATCGTTCTGGCGCTCGTCACGGCGGTGACGTACTCCATTCGTTCACAGCTCGGAAATCCGGTATCGGACGCCGTGGAGCGATTCCACTTCGTCGAGTACGGCGTGATCACGTTCCTGTTCTACCGTGCGTGGCGTCCGTTGGACGATGGCGGAGTCCTGACGCTGCCGATCCTCGCGGGCCTCATCGTGGGCACGTTGGAAGAATGGTTTCAATGGTTCATCCCCGCGCGCATTGGTGAGGTCCGAGACGTCCTGCTCAACGGTGCAGCGATTGTTTCCGGGCTGCTGTTCAGCCTCGCCATCGATCCGCCAGCGCGGTGGAACCTTCGCGTTGGCCGGCGGTCGTCGATTCAGATCGCGAACCTTGCGATTGCGGGCACCGTCGTCTTCGCCTGCTTCCTCAACAGCGTGCATCTCGGGTACGAGATTGGCGACCCCGAGATTGGCGTCTTCCGGTCGATCTACAGCGCCGCGGATCTCGAGAGCCTGTCGCGGGACCGCGCGGGTCGCTGGACATCGGCACCGCCGCCCATCCGGCCGCCGCGGCTGTCACGCGAGGATCAGTACCTGAGCGAGGGGCTATTGCACGTGCAGGCCAGGAACCTCGCCTGGGAGCATGACATCGCGACGGCGTGGTTCGAGAACCGGATCCTCGAGAAGTACTTCGCGCCGGTACTCGCGATCGGCCATCGGTGGCCGCCCGAGCAGCGCGCGGACGGCGAGCGCCGCTTTCTAGCGCTGCCGGCCGCAACGCGATCGTTCGTCAGTCATGCCCAGGGTGAGTTCCCAATTTTCACCTGGTCGAAGTCCGCGTTTTGGGCGGTCGTTGCCGCAATCGTGCTGGTAATCGCCCTCGGTCGTGCGCTCGTTGTGCGCTCGGTTGCTCGGACGAGCGCTCCAAGTCCCACGTGAACGGGTGACGTCATCATCCTTTCGGAGTGGCAAACAGCGCATCGTCCATTGGCACGTTCACTTCGATTTTCACCGTGTAGGTTGCGAGCGACTGCACGGGCTCCTTTCCTGTCCGTTCCTCACTGATGTCGAACGGGAACTTGACACCGCCGACCTCTTGCCAGTCTCCAAAGTCAATGGAAACGTCGAACCGTCGGCCGCCCGGAAGGTTGAGAACACCCGTGTGCCGGCGATCCAGATACGTCTGCGCGTCGAGATAGATCGTCCGCACGATTCCGCTCCTGGTGACGATCTTGAGCTTGTGTGCATCTCCGCCGGGCAAGGATTCTGTTCCCTCGTAAGTGACGGTGTGGCCCTTGGCCTTCCAATTAACCAGGGGGCCGTCGAAGTCGGCGTCGAGCTCCCGCGTCTCTGCGGCCGCGTCGGCGGAGCGCATGACGATCTTGCCGCCCTGAGCCGTATCCCACGCGCCCTCCGGATTGACGCCGCGGACGGTCATCGGCCCGCCCGGAGGAGCGGATTCGGCACGAAAGAGCTGCGGACGTTTCTTGAGGATGATGACATCGACGGTATTGAACTGCGTCGCGACCTTGCGTGTGAATTTGATCGTCTGGAGCGTCTTCAGTCGCGCTGCGCCGCCACGGGCCTCGAGGTGCCGTGCGACGATCTCGTCGACGGTCGGAGCGGCAATCGGTCGAGCGAACCCTGCGAGCGCACAGACAACGGCGGCAGCAGTCGAGAGCCAGTGACGCATGACGAGACCTCCTGGGGACGACGCCGGCGATTGTATCGTGCAGCAGCTCGTCGATGCGCGTTGCTGGGACGACGCGCCGGCTCTGAGGTTCAGAGTTCGGCCTGAGGAGTCCGGGGAACGAAGTTGGATAGAGTAAGCGTAAGGGGTCCGGGGGACGAAGTCCCCCGGTTAGAGATTCGACCCCAGGAAGTTCGTCAGCGCCGTCGAGAACTCGTCAGGCGCTTCCAGATTCGAGAGGTGCGCGGCCCCTGGAAGGATCACGAGCTGCGATCGCGGGATTTGCTGCTGGAGGAGCTCGGCATCGGAGATCGGCGTGATCGAGTCCTCCTCGCCAACGAGAACGAGCGTAGGAAGTGAGATGCGCGCCAGGTCCGGCGTCGAGTCGGGCCGCGTCATGAGCGCGTGAATGGCCGCATCGATCTCCGCGACGTCTGAGCTCTCGATCAACTGCCGGACCTGCGCGACAACGTGCCGGCGTCTGCGCAAGGTCGTCTCGCTCAGAAGCTTCGGCAGCATCTGATCGGCGACGGCGGCCGGCCCCTTCGTGCGGACGAGCTCGGACAGCTTCCTGCGTGCCTGACGGCCCTCCGGCGTGTCCGCCTGCGCTCTTGTATCGGCAAGCAGGATGCCCGTGAAACGCTCGGGCGCCCGTCGGAACAGCTCGAACGTAATGTAGCCGCCCATCGACAGTCCGCCGATGATGGCGCGGTCCAGTTCCAGCGCGTCGAGCAGCGCGGACACACCGCCGGCGTAATCGGTCATCGACGGAGCACTCGAACCACGAGTGCCGAACGTTCTCAGATCGGGCGCAATGAAACGCCAGCCATCGGGAATGCGTTCCAGCTGAGGACGCCACATGTCCGGGGTCAGCGGAAACGCGTGAAGGAGCATGACCGGCCACCCGGCGCCAGCTTCGAGAAACCGGATCGCTCCTCCAGCGGCATCAACGTTTCGATCGTGAATCATGCTTCGATCTTAGTTGACGCGCTGAGTCTTGACGCGGCCACGGGTACGGCTACCGAGACCCCGGAGCGTTTCAGATACTATTAACGTCATGTCTCGCTTGCTCACTGCCAGCGTCGTCACAACGGCACTGCTCGGTTCGCCGCTCGTCGCGCAACAAACCGAGCCCGGTCCTGGCGCCGATCCCTTGCATGTTCCGCTCGACCGCATTCTCGATATCAACGTCCGCGACGGGTTCGTCTATTACCGGGCGCTCAAATCCGACCGCAGCCGTCTCGATCGGTATGCCGCCTCGCTGAACGTGCCCGGCACCACGTATGAGGGGTGGTCCCGCGAGCAAAAGCTAGCCTTCTGGCTGAACGCGTACAACGCGTTCGTGCTCGAGACGGTCCTCGACAACTATCCTATTCGTGGGCGGAGCGCGACGTATCCCGCGGCGAGCATTCGGCAGATCCCTGGCGCATTCGAACAGGCGAAGCACCGCGCGGCCGGGCGCGCCGTGACTCTCGATGAAATCGAGAAGACCATTCTGCCGGAATTCAAGGAGCCGCGCGTCTATCTCGCGCTCGGCCGAGGCGCCGTCGGGAGCGGACGACTGCGCAGTGAAGCCTACACAGCCACACGGCTAGCCGGGCAGCTGGATGCAGTCCAAGCGGAGTTCGTGACGGATCAGCAGTTGCTGAAGATCGATCGACTGAGCAATCAGGTCTCGGTCACGCCCATTCTGAGCTGGCGTGAGGCGGAGTTCGTCGCCGCATACGACAAGGGTGCGGCGGGTCCATTCGCCGATCGATCGCCCGTTGAGCGGGCGCTCGTCGCGTTCATCACGCCGCACCTGCTGCCGCTCGAGAAGGAGCTCGTTCAGCAGAACCAATTCAAGGTCACGTTCCATCAATTCGATTGGCGGCTGAACGATCTGAGCGGCGGACGGGTGGAATGATCGACGCCCCGGCGTTGGGCTCATGGCTCAAAATCCAAAGCCTTGAGCCGAGAGACGGCAGCCGTCACTGATGGATCTAGGTCTCACCGATAAAGTTGCCGTCATCACCGGCTCGAGCCGCGGGATCGGCCTCGCCAGTGCGCGTGCGCTCGTGTCCGAGGGATGCCGTGTGTGTCTCTGCGCGCGCGGCGGCGAGCGGCTCGCCGAAGCGGCGATCGAAGTTGAAGCCGCGGCTCGACGTCCGAACATGGTCCTTGCCGTGCAGGCCGATGTGGCCACCGCTGCCGGGGTCGAGTTGATCATCGAGCGGACGATCGAGACGTTTGGCGGTCTCGACATCCTGGTCAATAACGTCGGGCGTGCCGGGGGCGGCGACCTCGTCGAGACATCTGACGCCGAATGGCAGGCCGCGTTCGACGAGACGCTGTTTCCGGCCATCCGCGCCTCGCGGCTCGCGGTTCCGCACATGCGGGCGCGGGGCGGCGGAGCGATTCTGATGATTGCCTCGATTTACGGCCGCGAAGCTGGCGGCCGGATGGCATACAACGCAGTCAAGGCTGCCGAAATCAGCCTGGCGAAGTCGTTGGCGCGGCAGTTTGCTCCCGTGAACATCCGCGTGAACAGCATTGCACCGGGTTCGATCCTGTTCCCCGGAGGGTCGTGGCATCGCCGCCAGCAGGCGGATCCCGCCGGGATCGCCGAGTTCGTCCGCCTCGAGCTGCCGTTCGGGCGATTTGGCCGTCCCGAGGAGGTCGCCTCCGTCGTGGCGTTTCTCGCCTCGCCGCGCGCCAGCTGGATCAGCGGTGCGTGCGTCGTCGTGGACGGATGTCAAAGCAGGTCAAGTATTTGACCGGGGGACTTCGTCCCGCCGGACCCCCTATCGCCGTCGCTCGCGGGGTCCCCTTCGCCCCGCTCCGCTCCGAGGGGTCCCCATCGCGCGTTTTGTGCGCGGTGGGGCGGGGCGGCTCACTCGCTGCGCTCATTCGCTTCTGCAGATTCGGCCCTGTGGACGCATTCGTTGCGGTCGTCCTTCAGGGTCGGCGAGCCTGTTAATGCCGACAGCTCAATGCTATAAACCTGCATGCTCAGCGATTGGCTGGCTTCCATCGTTCAGTCGACGGCCGACTTCCTCTTCGTTCCCGTTCTCGTGATCGTTCTCTTCGGAACCGGCATCTTCCTGACGCTGCGCCTGGGTGTCGTGCAGATCCGCCGTTTCGGTGACGCACTGAAGGTGTTTTTCGGCGGGCAGGCCACCGGTGCCGCGGGCGCGCTGACGCCGTTCCAGTCGTTCATGACCGCCCTCGCGGCGACGATTGGGACCGGCAACATCGCAGGGGTTGCGACGGCGATCGTCTCCGGCGGACCCGGGGCGCTGTTCTGGATTTGGGCGTACGGCTTCGTCGCGACGGCAATCAAGTTCGCCGAGGCAGTCCTGGGCCTCACGTTCAGACACGCGGACGGAACGACTGTTCAATCCGGTCCGATGTACTACCTTCGCGAAGGCCTCGGATCGCCGGCGCTTGCCATGTCGTACGCGGTCGTTGCCGGCATCGCGGCGCTGACGACCACACCGTTCTCGCAGACGAACTCGATCGCTCTGGTGCTGAACACCCAGGTCGGCGTGCCCACGTGGATCACCGGCGTGGCGGTCGCGGTGCTCACGTGGCTGGTGATCATCGGCGGTATCCAATCGATCGGCCGCGCCGCCCAAGCTCTGACGCCGCTGAAGGTCGGGTTGTATCTCGTGGGCGGCCTCATCGTGATTCTGGCATTCGCTTCGCGGATACCCGACGTGCTGGGACTCGTGTTCCGTGAAGCCTTCTCGTTCCGCGCGACCGCAGGCGGGTCGATTGGAATCCTCGTCGCAATGCGCTACGGCCTCGCCCGCGGTCTGTACGCGAACGAAGCTGGTTACGGCACCGCCGCCGTTGCTTACGGGACCGCGCGGAGCGCCCAGCCAGTCCAACAGGGGCTCAATGCGGTCATGGAAACGTTCATCGTGTCGTTCCTCACCTCGACGATTTCCGCCATGACGATTCTCCTGACCGGCGCCTATCTGTCCGGACAGACCAGCACCGCTGCCGTCGCGCTCGCGTTCAACCAGGCGATTCCGACCGGCGGCTACATCGTCGCGTTCTGTGTGTTCCTGTTCGGGTACACGACTCTCATCGGCTGGTCCTACTACGGGGAGAAGTTTCTCGAATACTGGCTCGGGTCCGGCGTCGTGATGCCGTATCGCTGGATCTACTGCCTGCTGATTCCTTTCGGCGCAACGACGCGTGTCGATCTTGTGTGGGCCTGGGGTGATTTGATGAACGCCCTTCAGGTGTTTCCGAATCTGATTGGCGTCCTCGGCCTCAGTGGAATCGTGGCGGCCGCTGCGCGTGAGGCGTTGCGGAGGCAGAACGAGTCAGAAGCAGCACGAGTCAGAAGCTAGAAGTTAGACGCTCCTGCCTCCTACCTCCTGTTTCGCCTCTTGATCGCCCGGCAATCGGCTGCTACCATCAATCGCGCAATTCTCTGGGCCTCAACGATTTCCAATGGCCATTCAGACGCTGCCGGTCATCTCCGGCGACAAGGATCGATCGCTACAAGAGGTCCTCAAACGGCTCGCTGGCTCGCCGGCTCCACTGGGTGCCGAAGCCGATCCCATCGTCACGGCGATGCGGCGGTTGCCAGCAATCGCTGCTGCCTTGGCGCCGTATCCCGCCGGCATCGACCCTCGGCTGCAGTCTGCTCTCGCTGCACGCGGGATCGATCAGCTCTACACGCACCAGGCTGAAGCGTTCGCCCACGTGCTGAGCGGCAAGAACATCGTCACGACAACGCCGACCGCGTCAGGGAAGACGTTGTGCTACAACGGACCGGTTCTGAACGCTATCGTCGAGGATCCCGCAACGCGCGCGTTGTATCTGTTTCCGACCAAAGCCCTTGCGCAGGATCAGCTCGCGGAGCTGCAGGCGCTCACCGATCTCGTGACGCGCGGTTCCGATCTCGAGATTGGCGTGTTCACCTACGACGGTGACACGCCAGCCGATGCACGTCGCGCGATTCGCGGCAAGGCGCGCGTCGTGCTGAGCAATCCGGACATGCTGCACTCGGGGATTCTGCCGCACCATCCACGTTGGGCGAAGCTCTTCGAGAATCTGCGATTCGTCATCGTGGATGAGCTGCACGCCTACCGCGGCGTGTTCGGCAGCCATCTGGCGAACATCCTGCGACGGCTTCAGCGCATCTGCCGGCACTACGGATCCGATCCCACGTTCATCTGTTCGTCAGCGACGATCGCGAATCCACGCGAGCTCGCTGAGAGCCTGATTGGCAAGCCGTTCGAGCTCGTCGAGAACAGCGGCGCGCCACGCGGCGAGAAGTTCTTCCTTTTCGTGAATCCGCCGGTCGTCAATGCCGAGCTCGGCATTCGTCGATCGTATCTGGCGGAATCGCGCCGAGTGGCCCTCGAGTTCCTTCGGCACAATCTGCAACTGATCCTTTTTGCACAGAGCCGTCTGACCGTCGAGATCCTGACGACGTACCTCAAGGACGCGTTTCACGGCCCCCCAGGCGCGGCTGACGTGATTCGCGGGTACCGCGGCGGATATCTGCCGAACCGCCGGCGCGAGATCGAGCGGGGTCTGCGCGAAGGTCACGTCCGCGCCGTCATTTCGACGAGCGCGCTCGAACTGGGTATCGACATCGGTGCGCTCGACGTCGCCGTGATGGCCGGTTATCCGGGCAGCATCGCCGCAACATGGCAGCGCGCCGGACGCGCCGGCCGGCGGACGACGAGGTCGGCCGCAGTGCTCGTCGCAAGCAGCGCGCCAATCGATCAATTCGTCATCCGCAATCCCTCGTACTTCTTCGACGCCTCACCCGAGCACGCGCTAATCAATCCCGACAACCTGCACATCCTCCTCGATCACGTGAAGTGTGCGGCGTTCGAGCTGCCGTTCACCGATGACGAGCATTTCGGACGCGAGAACGTCCAGGAGGTCCTGGCCGTGCTGGCTGAAGAAGGATTCGTCCATCACGCCGACGGTCAATGGAACTGGACGAACGAATCGTACCCGGCGGATGCGGTCAGCCTTCGATCCGTGTCCTCAGACAATTTCGTCGTCGTCGATCGCACGCATGGAGAGCAGGTTATTGGCGAAACCGACTTCACGAGCGGTCCCGCGACGCTCCACGAGAAGGCGATCTACATCGTCGAGGGACAATTGTTTCAAGTGGAGCGACTCGATTTTGATGGACGGAAGGCGTACGTCCGGTCGGTTGACTGCGATTACTACACTGACGCGATTACGTACTCGAAGGTGACCATACTCGATACTTTCGCGTCGGAGGCGGGATTCGGGGTTCGGGATTCGGCGTTCGGAGCTCGGATGCCTAGTGACGACGACCAGTTTTCAGAGACGTTTTCGATTTCTGAAGATGCCGCTGAAGGCGGACTGCCGCCTGTAGCCATCCCTAAAACGAGCCCCGAATCCCGCGTCCCGAACCCCGGCATCCTCGCCGCACGGTCGCACGGCGAGGTACATGTCGTGTCGCGCGTCGTCGGCTTCAAGAAAATCAAGTTCTACACGAACGAAAACGTCGGCTCCGGCGATCTCGACCTTCCCGAGCAGCAGATGCATACGTCGTCGTACTGGTTGACGATCCCTTCGTCCGTCATGGCCTCGCTTCCGTTCCCGGGCGACGATCGACGCGACGGCGTGGTGGGGCTCGCGTTTGCGATGAAGAACATCGCGCAGCTCCTTCTCATGTGCGATCGGCACGACATCGGCCTGTCGATTGATGGCGGAACGCTCGATCGATCGACGCGCACCGGAGGAATGGGTGGTGTACCCGAGACCCTCGCTACCGAGCCGCACGTCTTCATCTACGACAACTACCCTGGAGGCATCGGGTTCAGCCGCCCGTTGTACGACATGCACGGGCTGTTGCTGGAGCGGACCGCCGAGCTGATCGACACGTGCCCGTGCGAATCCGGCTGCCCCTCCTGCGTCGGCCCTGAAGGAAACACCGGGCCCAACGCGAAGCGCGTTGCCTCACGAATCCTGCACCTGTTGCTCGCGTCTGAGGCCGCCTGAGATGGATCTCTCCTCGCGACTCCGCGCGATCGTCAGAGGCGGCTCGAGCTCGCGGGATCCCGGCAGCCGCGAGCTCACGTACGAGCCCGATGCGGGGGTGTATCACGCGGCTGTCGATGTCGATCGAATGGGAGAGATCCTCGGCGGGCGGCCCTGTCGGACGCGGCACGGCGCCTGTCTTGTAATCGATCGCCGGTACGAGTCGGACCGTTGGCACGGGGATACCAGGATTGGCGAGTGCGAGTTGTCCCAGTGTGACGGTCTCCAGGTCCTCGATCCGTCGCTCACCGCGTTGCGCGCACAGGATGTGCAGGATGTCCAGGCCGACGCTCCGCGCACCCTGTTCATCGATCTCGAGACGACCGGGCTCAGCGGCGGCGCCGGAACCGTCGCCTTTCTCGTCGGCTGCGGGTATTTCGATCTCGGCGCCTTTCAGGTCAGACAGTTCCTGCTCACCAGCTTCTCGGCGGAGCGCGCGCTGCTCGCTGCCGTGTCCGAGTTCTTCCATGGCGCGCGCCTGATCGTGAGTTACAACGGCAAGACGTTCGACGTCCCGGTGATGGAAACGCGATGGGCGTTCCACCGCATGGAGATGACGCTCGACGATGTGCTGCACTTCGACATGCTGCATCCGGCGCGACGGCTGTGGAGGCCGCGAGCGACACGCGTCGACGCGGTGGACGAAGGTGGCTGTCGGCTCTCGACGCTCGAACGAACACTGCTCGATTTCCGACGCAACGGCGATGTGTCGGCCTTCGAGATTCCGACGAGGTTCTTCAAGTTTCTTCGAAGCGGCGATCCGCGGCCACTCGAGCCGGTGCTCGAGCACAACCGGCTCGATCTCGTTTCGCTCGCTGCCGTGACTGCGCGCGCCGTACGACTGACCCGCGAGGGCGCTCCGGCCTGTCGCGACGGCGCAGAAGCGCTTGCGCTCGGGCGCGTGTACGACAGGGCTGGCGCACTCGATCGCGCGAAGTCGTGCTACGTGCGCGCGTCCGCTTCAACAGGCGTCGACGTTCGCGCCGAGGCGCTGTATCGGCTCGGCATTCAGTTTCGTCGTGAGCGGCGCTTCACTGACGCCGCGGCGATCTGGCGGGACCTATTTCACCTCGCGGGAACGCGGGCTGCGCACGCGTCTCCTGCAATGGAGACACTTCGGCAGTTCGCGGCCGAGGCGCTCGCCATCCATCACGAACACCGTGAGCGGAATTTCACGAGGGCTCGCGAGCTGGCGCAGTTTGCGCTGGACGAGCTGACCGACATAGAGAGCCAGCGAGCCGACGACATGCGCCATCGACTGGCGAGGCTCGACCGGAAGATTGCAAGAAGGGGAGCGACGTTATTCGCGGATGAACAGTTTTTTTGACCTGCGAAATCCGCGTCTACGCTTTCGCGGCCGCGGGCTGCTTCTTCGTCTTGGCCGCCGCAGCCAGCTTGCGGCTCTCGGTCGTCTGCGCGCCAAACCGCTTCGTGAAGCGCTCGACACGGCCTTCGGTATCGACGAGCTTCTGGCGACCCGTGAAGAACGGATGGCAGCTGTTGCAGATTTCCAGGTGCAGCTCAGGCTTGGTCGACCGGGTCTTCCAGGTCGCGCCGCACGCGCACCGGGCGACAACGTCATAGAGCTTCGGATGGATGCCTGCCTTCACTGTGGGCTCCTTGGGGCTTTAGGCAAAAGGACATTATACCACCTACTCCCAGTCGACCGTCCGTTCCCACCGGTGGGTCTTCAGCTCAGCCAGCAGTTCGCCCGAGAGCCGCTGGGCGTCGCTCACAGCCAGATTCTGCTCCACGTGTCGCGTCCTTCGCATTCCGGGAATGACTGTAGAAACCGCCGGATGGTGGAGGATGTGCCGTAGGGCCAGCTCCGGAAGCGTCATGTCGCGCGGAACGATCTGCTGGAGCGCGGCTATTCGTGGGAGCGTCGCCTCCAGGTTTCCGGGCGAGAAGTAGAGGTTCCTGAAGTCTCCCTCGGGCCATCGCGAATCGGCGGTCAGCGTTCCCGTGAGGCTGCCCTCGTCGAACGGCACGCGCGCGATGACGGCGATGTTTCTTTCTCGACAGAGCGGAAAGAGCTCATCCTCCGGATTCTGGTCGAGCACGTTGTAGACAACCTGCACCGAATCGACGAGGCCGGTCTCGATGGCGCGAACGACATTCGTTGGCTGCCATCGGTTGACGCTGATTCCGAAGCCGCGGATCAGCCCTTCGTCCTTCAAGGCTCGAACGACGCGCTGCCAGCGGTCGTCGCTCGACCAGTGATCGTCCCACACGTGGAGCTGCTGAAGATCGAGCGTCGGAACACCGATGTTCCGAAGGCTCTTCTCGGTGTACTCGCGGATGTGGTCGGGCGGAAACACGTCGTCGAGCGCATATGACGGTTTGGCCGGCCATCTACGGTTTTTGGGAGGGACCTTCGTGGCCGCGTAAAGCCGTTTTCCTGGATGGCGCCGCAACGCATTCCCGAGCAACACCTCGCTGCGGCCTTCGCCGTAGGCCCACGCGGTATCGAAGAAGTTGCAGCCCAGCTCGATCGCGCGGTGGAGCGACTCGAGTGACTCCTCGTGGTGGCTGCCCGTCCATCCCGCCATACCCCACATGCCGTAACCGACTTCCGAAACCTGCCAGCCAAGGCGCCCGAACGTGCGATAGTGCATCTCAATCCCTAATCCCTAATCCGCTAATCCCTAATCCTGAATCGAATCATCGAATCGATGCATCCTCGAATCCTCGCATCCGCGGACCGCGAATCGCGACCCCGACTCCCGAGCCCCGAACCGCGCCCCGCATCCCCGACCCGGATTTGATGATAACCGCCGCGGCGCCAACACCCGTGCTGGTGCCAAATATGTCAGCGGCCGACGTTTTTGTCATTCGAGGTCCGATCCAGCGCGGCTCATCGCCACAAATTCACTGCACCATTTTTGGTGCTCGTTTTGCTGCCAACTCGCGCGTGACGCTGGCATTGGCCTCGTTCATGGCCGCACTTCTGGGCGGGTTCGGCTCGCAGCAGTCCGCGCCCGCCCCGGACCTCCTCCACGACCGGTCTGCAGCCATTGCCGCACTCGAGCGACTGATCGTAACCGGCGAACCGCATCACAACTCGCACGATGCCGGGGAGCTCCTGCAGATGGCGGTGGACGATGCGTTCAGGCGCGGCGATACGGACATCGTGCGGCTGGCGATTCGCGCAGCAATCCCGCTCGTGCCAGCCGTGTCGCCTCTGATTTCCTCTGTCGACTGCCTGCCGTCATATGATGTGAGCTCCCGGCCGGTTCTCAATCTGCCTGCTTCGATCTCGTACGAGGCGGAGCTATACGCATCGGTCGATGGGGGCGATTACACGAAAGTGACCGCCGTGAGATCGGGCCGGAGCTACGGAGCGAAGCTCGATGCGTGGCTTCCGGACGCTGCGCGCAGCCCTGGGTTTCATCACGTGCGTAGTCTCGCGTACCTCACGTTCAAGGACGACCGGAGCGGCGAATCCTGGACCGAGCGACGCGATCTCCGGGACGTGACGTATGCGCTCTACGATCCAGCCGCCTCGGTTACCGGCGGTGATCCGCGGATGTTCGTGGATTCCGCGGCCGTCGTCAGCGCGAAGCTGCTTCATCCTGAGCTTCCGGAAATGCCCTTCGGCGAGTGGCTCGCGCGACGCGTAGTCCGCACTGGCGACGGGCTGGCACCGGACTGGATGCCACAGTATTGCGCGGAACGAACCAGCGAAGCCGGAGTCGTACCGGCGTCCGGTGATGTCTGTGCGGTTGCGGACTTTGCCGTGAAAGAACGTCGAGCGCGTCTGTGGGTCCGTACAGGCCGCGTCGAGCTGTCGGCGCACGAACCGCGCTGGATACTCGATACACCAGAGTTTCAAGCGATCACGCTTCAAGACTCGGGCGACATGACGGATATCGCCTCGCTGCCGCTGCTTCTCGATAGCGATCCCTCTTCATGGCCGACCGCCGATGTCTCGGTCGCCCCAGTCGACATCGACGTCACGGTGCCAACGAGAGCGGGCGAGCTCACGCGCTTCTCTGTGATGGTCAGCAACAACGGCGACGCCGACGTTCACAATGCGCTCGTCGACGTCGTCACCGGAGTATCGCCAGCGGGCCGCACCGCGTCGCGGCGTTTCGTCGTCGACATCGCGCACCGAAGCTCGAGCCGGATTGATTTCGAAGCGGCCTTTCCCGAAAGCTACGGAGTCGTTGTCGTGCTGATCGCGCAATTGTCGGAGCACTCACGACACGACGCGGGAACGGTCGACCCGACGCCCGAAGATGCGTGCGCGTTTCGGGTCGTGAACATCCGAGCCGCCCCTGCCGACTACGTGGCGACGCTCGGGGACCTGACCGGATGCAGAGGATGGTAAGGATTCACCACTCATTTCAGCGAGGGGCACATCGGGCCGCTCAGAATCGACAGCACGATGATCGGTGCGCGGCCGCGGCGCGAGACCGAGTGTGGCGTACCTCGCGGCACGACCGCCATCGTTCCGGGCGCGAGCGGCATGTCCTTGCCGGCGACGCGATGCGTTCCTTCGCCTGCGACTACGTACAGAATTTCGTCCGAGTCCGTGTGGGTGTGTTCCTCGAGCGGATCGCGCAGCTGAATGAGGACCGCGGTGGAGCTGGCCGTACATCCGACGGACGAATACTTCGACGGCGCGCCCCCGATGTAGTTCTTCTCGATGAAGTCGGTGATAGCGACCGATGACGGTTCGACTTTGGGCAAGGGTTGTGGTTCAGGCGGCGGCGGAGGCGCGACGGGCTCCGGCTTCGGTGGTGGCGGCGGTGGCGGTGCGGCATCGAGCGCGGCCGTTGTCTTCAGCGGGCGCCCCGCCAGAACGGTGACCTCACGCTCGAGCGTCACGTATCGCTCGCGATCGAAGCGAAGACGGTACACGCCGGGGGTGGCGTTTCGAAGTATGACGGTGCCCTCCACGTCCGTGTTGCCGGTTCGCTCCACCGGTCCTGATGCCTTCACCGAGACATCCGCTATCGGCTGACCGCTGCGGTCGGTCACGAACACCGTGATTGTGGGTCGTGCGGCTGCCTGGGGCTTCGCGTCGCCCGGGGACGGCGTCTGGGGCTTTGCGGCAGTCGGCGGCGTCTGCGAAGGCTTTTGAGGCGTACTCGAGGGGGGTTGCGTCTGTCCCTGCGCGAACGGTCGGACGGACGAGGCGGTGTTCGTCAGGGCGCCGGCCAT
This sequence comes from Acidobacteriota bacterium, assembly GCA_046727175.1. GTDB lineage: Bacteria > Acidobacteriota > Vicinamibacteria > Vicinamibacterales > 2-12-FULL-66-21 > JBKPCD01. Next base: position 33,824 of record JBKPCD010000251.1, read on the forward strand.
CGAGAGAACGAAGATCACTGAGGAGAGTTGCATCTTTCTATCTCACGGCGCGACGTGCGATGTCGTCAAGCGCCGCAATGCATGAGGCGGTTCTAAGCTCGCACCTCAACGGCCGAAGGACAGTGCGTGATGCGTTCGTGAGCGTCTCATTCTCGCGAACTCTGAGTCCTCGCCGTCGGGCGCCATTTCGGCTCGTCTTCGGGACCCGACGGCCCCATCTTTCCGCGGACCGATGCGAGCAGCTCCGATGCGTCGTAGACTCGTCCCGCCTTCATGACGAGGCGGACATTCCGCGTGTTGCGGATGTCCTGCAAAGGGTTGCCGCGTACGACGAACAGATCGGCGAGCTTGCCGGCTTCGAGCGTCCCGAGCTTGCCTGCGACGTTGAGCGCGCGAGCGCCGTTGATCGTTCCGATTTTGATCGCAGCGGCGGCGGGAATCCCGGACAGCACGAGCACGTGCAACTCGCGATGCGATCCAAAGCCTGACAGGAACTCACCCCAGCTCGGATGATCGGTGCCGAGCGTGAGCAGACGACCGCCGCCGGCGTCGTAGAAAGCCTTCACTTCCTTCCGTTTGACCCAGTAGATGCGCTCGAACTGCTCGTTGACTCGTCGGGGGAGGCGAGCCTCGACCGCCTTGCGCGCGTACGGGGTCAGGAAATCCATCTCATTGATCCAGTACGTGTAAACCTCGGGATCTCTCTTCGCCCAGTAGTCGTAGGCGGTAACCGTGGCATCGTAGAAAACGTTCCGGCTCAGATAGAGATTGAAGATCGCTTTCACCTCGGGACCCGTCACATCGAGGCTCTCGAGCGACGCATACGCCGGGCGGTCGGCTGCAATCGCGTCGCCGCCCATGAAGTGCTCGATGCGATCGATGCCCATGAGGATTGCCGCCTTCGGGTTCACGCTGTTCCGTGCGCCGGAGTCGAGATGACCGGTCACCGTCAGTCCGTGCACGTGCGCCTGGTCGATTAACGCGGCGAGCTGCTCGGGCCCGATCCCTTTGGCCTTGAACCCACGAGCGCCCTTTGCGGCCCAGTCGTCCACTTCGCGTCGAATGCGCTCGGGCGTCATCTCGACGGCGTTCCATCCCGGCCGCGCTGTCCCGAAGTATGGGCCCGAGTTGTAGATGCGCGGACCAATCTGGCGGCCCGCGTCGATCGCCTCACGCGCCGCGCGCATCTCGTCCGGATTCACCTCGCCAGCAGGAAAGGTAGACGTGACGCCGTTTGCCAGGAAGACCACCGGGTTGACGACATGCTCGTCGATGCGCCCCTCTCCGTAGAGGTCCATCGCGTAGTGGGCGTGCAGATCGAACAGGCCGGGAAGAAGGCATTCGGTGGGCGCGAGATCGATCACGCGCGCGGCAGCCAGGTCGAGGCCGGTGAGAGTTGCATTGATCGCGAGGATGGTGCCGTTTCGAACGATCAGACCGGTGTTCGGTGCCGTCGCGTCACCGACGGCGTCGAAGATCAAGCCGCCGCGAAAAACGACGTCGCCAGTCTGTATCGCGATTCCTGACTGCGAACGCGCTGCGCTACCCGAAAACGCTGCCGATAGCAGCACGACGACGAGCATCCACCTGCCGCGCATCTGCGATTTTCCTTTTTCCTTTCCCTTGCCCTTTTCCCTTTTCCCCTTTCCTTTTCCCTTGTCCCTTGTCCCTTGTCCCTTGTCGTTCTTTAATGCTCGTTTAGCGTCCTGTCTGCGTCGAGGTCCGCGTCGTCCCGCTCTTCAGGTACTGATTCCACCATGTCAGCTCGTTGATCATCCGGTGGACGTTGTTCCAATGGCCACCAATCCCGTGCGGCTGGCCCGCGTACTGGATCATCTTGGCCGGCACGCCACGCCGCTTCAGCGCGAAGTACATCTGCTCGCCTTCTTCGTACGGCACGCGCTGATCCATCTCGCCGTGGATGAAGAGCGTCGGCGTCCGCACGTTGCCCGCGTAGGCGAGCGGGGACTGTTTGATCATCCGGTCACGGGCGTCCTTGTCCCAGGGAGTCCCGAAGAACTCCGTCTCTTTGGTTCGATAGATGTCCGCTGTGCCGTAATCGCTCATCCAGTTCGAGACTCCGGCTCCCGTAATCGCGGCGGCGAATCGATCGGGATACTGCGTGATCAACCAGTTCGTCATGAAGCCGCCGTACGAGTGGCCCGTGTGCCCGACGCGCTTCGGGTCAACCGGGTACCGCTTGAGCACGTAGTCGATGCCCGAGACGACGTCCTCGCCGTCCTTCCTGCCCCATTCACCCCAGGTCGCCCACTTGAACGCTTCACCGTAGCCGGTGGAGCTGCGGAAGTTCGTGTCGAACACGAAGTAGCCGTTCGCCGCGAAGTACTGATGCTTGAAATCGAAGCTGTACCCTATCGCAGAGTGAGGGCCGCCGTGGCTCGCGACGATCATCGGGAACGGTCCCTTCTGCGCGTCGTATCCGTACGGGAACATCAACCAGCCTTCGATCTGCGTGCCGTCGTAACTGGGCCAGCACAGTCGCTCCGCTTTGCTGAACGCCACCTCGGTCGCAATTCGCTTGTGAGCCTCCGTCAGCTTCCGCTCGTTGGTCCCGTCGATGTTCGAGACATAGACTTCGGTCGGCAGCTCGTGCACGCCGACTGTGTACGCGATTCTGGTGAAGGCCTTGTCGAAGGTGACGCTGGCGATCCGTCGCGGACCTTTCGTGACCTGCTCGACTTTTCCGCCGGGCACGGACGCGCGAAAGAGATGGGATTCGCCGCCGATTCCGGCGGTGAAGTAGACGAAGCGGCCATCCGGGGCCCATCGCGTTGGTCCAGGCTCGAGGTCCCAGTCTTTCGTGAGGTTGATGGGCTCTCCGCCAGCGAGCGGACGGATGTACAAATCACTCGGTCCGCCATGATTCAGCTTCTGCTGGATGATCATGTCGGTGCCCGGATCGCGTACGTACGACAGGTACTTCCCGTCGTGCGAAAAGCCCGGATCCGTGTACACGTATCCATCGTCGGTCAGTCGTGTGACCTTGCCGTCGATCGTCACCGTCCACAAGTCGGGGCTTTCGTATTTCAGTTCATCGCGCCAGTCCGGATTGGCGGTGAAGACGAGCTGCGTGGAGTCGGGATGCCAGGCAAGCTCGCCAGGGCGGATATCGAGGTCGGTCAGGACCCGTGGTTCTCCGCCACCGGCCGGATTGATCGCGATCTGTAGCGCGGGACGTGCGCGGTTGTTGGGCGCGGGAAACGGCTGACCATCGCGTTGGAAGTCCTTCCAATCGAATATCGCGCCCTTGAAACGCTCTTCGTGACGCTTCTCGAAATCGCTCGCGTAATCGGCCGTCGGACGCGTTTGCGCCTTCGCGATCATCGTCGCGGCCCACTTGCCATCAGGGCTTGGGATTCCTGCCGCCTCCTCGCCGTCACCGCCACCGCGCCCGCTCCGTCCACCGCGTTCGCCGCGGCCGTCTGATCGCGTCTCAGCGCCTTTCGATGGTGGCGCGCCAGGATTCGCCGGATCGATGGTCCACTGTTGGCGATCCGCGACGTACTGGAGCCGGCTATCCGTCGTCCATCGCGTGCCGGTTACGTCCCGCCCGTAGTGCAGCACGCGCCAGGGCTTTTCCACCCCATCGGTCGCGACGAGCCACGCCTCGGTGCGTGTGCTGTTGTCTTCCTCGATTCGATTCGAGAGCGAATATACCACCCACTTTCCGTCCGGTGAGATGACTGGTGTCCCGACAGTTTGAATGCGGTAGTAGTCCTCGATGGTCAGCGCACGACCGATTGAAGAGTGCTGACGCGCGGCGAGAGGAAAGGTCGTCCACGACAGAATGCTTCCCGCGCAGAGGAACAGACCGACACGCAGCAGTCGCATACGGGCCTCCACCGACGGTGACCCAAGCTTGGGGCTCACGGCTTTGGGCGTTAGGCCAGCCGGACGAAATCGTCGAGAGACGCGCCCGCATCTTAACAAAGAACAGAACGTGCATATAATGGCGCGAACCCCTTACAACTGGTGTCGTTTCGATCTGGTCATTCCAAAATCGAGGAGGTCCACATGCGCCGTCGTTTGACGCTCGTGATCGTCGGAGTTGCGTTGGCGGGAGCGCTCGTTTCTGCCCAGACGCCAGGCAAATCGTCTCCGCAAGCCAGCAAGGCCGGGGCAGGGCCCGATCGTGCCCGCCTGGCGCAAGTGATCGCCGCCTGGTCCTCTATGGATGTTGCGAAAGCGGCACCGTTCTACGCCAAGGATCCAGGTCTGACGTTCTACGACATCGCGCCGCGCAAGTACAACGGCTGGTCGGAGTATGAAAAAGGGACGAACGAGATGTTCAAGACGGTGAAATCGCTCGCAATGAAGGTGAACGACGATGCGCAGGTTCACCATGCCGGGAACGCGGCGTGGGCGACTGCGACCGTAGACGGCGAGATGGTCAACAAGGACGGCTCGCGCTTGAAGATTGACGCCCGCTGGACATCGGTGTGGGAGAAACGTGGCAACGAGTGGCTCATCGTGCACGAGCACTTCTCGATGCCTTTCCCCGAACAGCCGCCGGCCAAGAAGTAGCGAGATCTGACTGCTTCGTCCGCCGCTGGAGGATCGTCAGCGGCACCAGCAATGCGCCGTAGAGCATGGCCGCCGCGATCAGATTGAATCGGATGCCAAAGAAGATCGAGATCGCGACGGCCACGATGGAGCCCAGGACACCACAGGCGCCGTTGACGCCCCACATCCAGGCCGTCGTCAGCGGCGACACCGCGCCTAGCAGCCTCATGCCGATAGGAAAGAAGACACCCAGTGCCGTCGAGGCGACTGCGACGAGGCTTACCACGATGACGCTCCGCACCGCCAATCCGAAGGTGATGGTCGACTGGGTGACCGGTGGAATCGCCAGAGTGAGCGCGACGAGGAGTCCCGCCGCGATGAGCGGCAATGCCCGTTCGTACCCGGGAAGCACGGCCGGTATTCTGTCCGAGACATAGCTGCCGACACCCGCGAACAGGATCATCGAAAAGAGGGTGATCGACAGCGTGTGTGTCGGATGACCGAGGTAGATCGCGAAGCGCTGCAGCAGCGCGACTTGCGTGAGCATGAAGCCGAGGCCGATCGCCGCAAAATAGAGCACTGACGCGCCGAAGGTTCGACTATCCAGTGGTGACCAGCCGTTCGCAACGAGCGGCAGGACGATCAGCACCACAACCAGCGCCATCGTGATCACGAAGAGGCCAATCAGCGTCGTCGTTGCGTAGATGTTGCCGCTGACGACGCCCTGCTGCGGCAAGGCCTCGCGCCAGGCAATGCTCTTGGGCTTCAGCATGTTGAAGAAGAACGGCCGGTCGTCCGTCGGCGGCGTGAAGTCCAGCCGGGGATCGCTCGTGGCATCCAGCAGTTCGGCGCGGTTGCGGCTGTTTGCGATCCGCTCGAGCCGGTCGATGGCTCCGGTCTTCCACGGGCCGACTTGAATCGTAAAGTCCTCCTCGGTTGCGACCCGTTCCACGACATCGCGATCGCCTGCCGTGAACGGGGATCGTGACACGATCAGCGTCGCCACCCTGTCGCGTGACACGAGCAGCATGTGATCGCGCGGATTCGCGACACGCCGGTCGATGAGCGAGGCCGCACCCAGCGCGAGCAGCCGGCTCGTCTCGGACACCTCACCCGGCGCGAACCAGCGCGACACGCTGAACAGGCCCGTCTCTGTCAGTCGCGACAACATCACGCGCCAGGCCTCGACCGTGTACAGGCCGTTCTCCGTAAGGCTGTACGCCCCGGCACCGGTTGCCGCCCACGTATCGATCAGCGACATCTGGATGACATCGAAGCGATCGACGCTTCGCGTCAGGAACGCTCGCCCGTCGTCATGCACCAGCGTCACTTCAGGGCGATCGGCGAGGCTCGCGAAGCGACGATGATCGTCCGTCAGCAATCGCACCATCGTCTGATTCACGTCGATGCCCGTGACCCGCGTGTTTCCCCCCCAGATTGCCGCCAGCAGGTCGCGACCGCCGCCGAAACCAATCACGGCGACCGATCCGCGACGAAGGTAGTAGGGGAGAGAGGTCACATCGTGTCGCACCCAGTCGAGGGTTGCAGGTTCTCCGCTCCATCGCGTGATCGGCGTGCCTGCTTGACCGTCGATCACCATCCAGGCAGACTCGATTCCCGAATGCACCTGCCGCGCGCCAGCACCCCAGAGAAACGGCTCCGACACACCTGGCCGCTCCACGACGACGTACGAGTGGCTGTTCCAGTACGTGCGATCGATGTGCGGCGCCATCCAGAAAAAACGGTTCTTCGTGTAGGCGATCTCGAGACCGTTCATCCGTGCGCCGTTGGCTGTGGCAGCGGCTGCGAAGCCGATCGCGATTACCAGCGCAACCCGGCGCTGCTTCCTATCGAACCCCGTGTTGAAGCAGTAGGCGCCGATCGCCGCAATGGCCGCTCCGAGCAGGACGACCGAGCTCAGGTTGAACCGGCCGGAGTCGAGGAGAGGCACGACGGCCAGGCACCCGAATGCCGCGCCTGCGAGGTCGCACGCGTAGAGATGGCCGATGGACGCTCGCGCGCGCGTCAGCGCGATCGTCACCGTGACCCCCGAGAAGTAGAAGGGGACCGTGAGCGCGGCAATGACCGTCGCGAACGACGCGACTCCAATCGGCGACGCCATCGGCTGCACCGTCAGCGGGATGCAGAGACAGACGACGTGCGATGCCGACATCGCGATGGCGAAGGCCAGCGCACTGCCCGGCAAACGCTCGAGTGCGGCCTGCCCCTCGAACGCGCGTCCGCCGACATGGACCCGAATCGCGCCTGCGGCCATCCCGAGCATCGCGAGCGACAGCGCGAGAAAGGAGAGGTGATACCAGGTCACGACCGAGAGGAGACGCGCGTCGAGGATTTCGAGGAGGAGCGTCGCGAACGTGACACAGAACAGCCCGGCGAAGAGCATCTGGGTATTGTATGACCCGGCTATGTTCTGCCGTTCGCCATCGACGCGAGAAACTCCGCGTTGCTCTTCGTCTTCGCCATCCTGGACAGCAGCAGTTCCATCGCTTCAGCAGGTGACAGCGGCGTCAGCACCTTGCGCAGGACCCAGACGCGATTCAGATCTTCCTTTGGCAGCAGGAGCTCTTCCTTCCGTGTGCCGCTCTTCTGGATGTCAATCGCCGGGAACACGCGGCGGTCCGCAAGCTTGCGATCGAGGTGGATCTCGAGGTTGCCGGTTCCCTTAAACTCCTCGAAGATGACTTCGTCCATCCGCGAGCCGGTGTCGATCAGCGCCGTCGCGATGATCGTCAGCGACCCGCCCTGCTCGACGTTGCGCGCGGCGCCGAAGAAGCGCTTCGGCCGCTGCAGGGCGTTGCTGTCCACGCCGCCCGAGAGCACCTTACCGGACGCCGGCACGATCGTGTTGTAGGCGCGCGCGAGCCGCGTAATCGAGTCGAGCAGGATCACCACGTCCTTCCGGTGCTCGACGAGCCGCTTCGCCTTCTCGATCACCATCTCGGCGACCTGGACGTGCCGGGTCGCGGGCTCGTCGAACGTCGACGAGATCACCTCGCCCCTGACGGACCGCTGCATGTCAGTGACCTCTTCGGGCCGCTCGTCAATGAGCAGCACGATCAGGTACACCTCCGGATGGTTCGTCGTGATGCTGTTCGCGATGTTCTGCAGCAGCATCGTCTTGCCGGTGCGCGGCGGCGCGACGATGAGGCCGCGCTGGCCCTTGCCGATCGGGACCATCAGGTCCATGACGCGCGCAGACAGGTTGTCCGACACCGTCTCGAGCGAGACTCGATTCTGCGGATAGAGCGGCGTGAGATTCTCGAAAAAGATCTTCTCGCGTCCCCGGTCCGGCGGCTCGAAGTTGACCGCCTCGACCTTGATCAGCGCGAAGTAGCGTTCGCCGTCCTTCGGCTGGCGGATCTGTCCGGAGATCGTGTCGCCGGTGTGCAGGTCGAACTTCCGGATCTGCGACGGCGAGACGTAGATGTCGTCCGGTCCGGGCAGGTAGTTGTAATCAGGCGCCCGGAGGAAGCCGAATCCGTCTGGCAATGTCTCGAGCACGCCTTCCGAGAAGAGCATGCCGCTCTTCTCCGCGCGCGAGCGGAGGATACTGAAGATCAACTCCTGCTTGCGCATACCGGTCGCACCGGGGACGTCGAGCTGCCTGGCGATAGCAGTGAGCTCCGCCACACTCATCTCCTTGAGGGTGCCGAGCTCGACCGTCGGCGGTTCTGGTGCGGCAGCGGTCGCTACCGATTTCTGACGATTGTCGCGATGTTCTTCCACAGGTCTTCCAATCCTTCGCCGCTCTGCGCCGAAACGGGCACGGCGGCCTTTCCGAAACGTTCGCTAAGAGTTTTCAGGGTACGCGCGCGCTCCGCGCGCGAGAGTTTGTCGATTTTGGTGGCCACGATGTCGTAGTCGACGCCGAGCTCGTCGAGCCACCGCGCCGCCGCCCGATCGGAGTCCAAAGCGACGTGTCGGACATCGATCAACAGGAGCGCCGATGCGAGGAAAGCCGGAGCGCGGAGCTTGAGCTGGAAGTAGGCTTCGGCAACAGCTCGCAATTCGACCGCTCCCTCGGCTCCCCCCCGCGCATATCCGTACCCCGGCAGATCGACGAGGTACACCGACCACAGACCCGGACCACCGGGACCTCCGTCCAGAGTGACGCGATAGAAATTCCCGAGCCGCGTCTTGCCTGGCGCCGCACTCGTACGCGCGACCTTCGCGCGACAGAGCGCGTTGATCAGACTCGATTTCCCGACGTTGGAGCGGCCCGCGAGCGGAATCTGCGGGACTCCGTCGCGCGGAATCCGATCGCCAGCGGCGGCGCTCGTGACGAATTCGGCGGAAAGGACTTTCAAAGGGAAAAGGCAAAAGGGAGAAGGGACAAGAAAGAGGTTTTTCCGTTCTCCCTTTTCCCTTTTCCCTTTTCCCTTTTCCTTTCTCCCTTGACTGCGTCAGTGAGTAATCGTCTCGTCCGAAATGGTGGGCTGGACAACTTCCGCGTCGGTGGCGGTCGCTGCGGCCGGGAGCACGGGGAGAGGCTCCGCCAGCGCAATCTTCAACACCTCGTCCATCGTCTCGACCATGTAGAGGTCGAGAACATCGAGTACGTTCTTCGGAATGTCAGCCAGATCCTTCTCGTTGTCCTTCGGCACGACGATCGTCTTCAAGCCCGCGCGGTGAGCGGCGAGGACCTTCTCCTTCACCCCGCCGATCGGGAGGACCTTGCCGCGCAGCGTGATTTCTCCTGTCATCGCGACATCCTTACGGGTGGGGACTCGCGTGATGGCGGAAACGAGCGCCGTCGCCAGCGTGATGCCGGCTGACGGTCCGTCCTTCGGAATCGCTCCTTCCGGCACGTGGACGTGCACATCGGTCTTCCGGTTGAAGTCCTTCGGGATGCCAAACTCGTCCGACTTCGACCGCACGTAGCTCATTGCCGCCTGCGCGGATTCCTGCATGACATCGCCGAGCTTGCCCGTGAGCGTCAGATGACCCTTGCCTGGCATCAGCGTCGCTTCGGTCACGAGGATCTCGCCGCCGACCTCGGTCCATGCCAGGCCGGTCGCCACGCCGATCTCGTTGGTCTCTTCCGCGAGCGTCGGCCGGAAGCGTGGCACGCCAAGATACTCGGTCACCTTGGCTGCCGTGATCTCCTCGCTGAACTGCTTGCCCTCGACGACGACCTTGCGCGCAATCTTCCGGCAGATTGACGAGATCTCTCGCTCGAGATTGCGCACGCCCGCTTCCCGCGTGTAGCGCTGGATGATCGTCTGGAACGCCTCGTCGAGGAATGCGATGTTGCTGCTCTTCAGGCCGGCGCCCTCGATTGCCTTCGGCGAGAGGAACTTCCGTGCGATCTCGATCTTCTCCTGCTCGGTGTAGCCGGCGAGCTGCAGCACTTCCATGCGATCCCGCAGCGCCTGCGGAATCGTGTGGAGCACGTTCGCCGTGCAGATGAACATCACGTTCGACAGGTCGTACTCGACGTCGAGGTAGTGATCGAGGAACGAGTTGTTCTGCTCGGGATCGAGGACCTCGAGGAGCGCCGCGGACGGGTCGCCGCGGAAGTCCATCGACATCTTGTCGACTTCGTCGAGCAGGAACACCGGGTTCTGCGTGCCCGCCTTCTTCATCATCTGGATGATCTGTCCGGGGAACGCACCGATGTAAGTCCGGCGATGGCCGCGAATCTCGGCCTCGTCGCGCACGCCGCCGAGCGACAGGCGCACGAACTTGCGGTTCATCGCGCGAGCGATCGACTTGGCGAGCGACGTCTTGCCCACTCCGGGGGGGCCGGAGAAGGTCAGGATCGTTGCCTTCGGCTTCTTGATGAGCGCGCGGACGGCGAGGAACTCGAGGATGCGGTCCTTGATCTTCTCGAGTCCGTAGTGATCCTCGTTCAGGATCTGCTCGGCGCGCTTGAGGTCGCGGCTCTCCTTCGTCTTCTTGAACCAGGGGACCGCAATCAGCCAATCGAGGTAGTTCCGTGAGACCGTGGCTTCCGCCGACATCGGCGGCATCGCTTCGAGGCGCTTCAGTTCCTGGATGGCCTTCTCCTCGACCTCCTCGGGCATCTTCGACTGTTCGATCTTCTTCTTCAGCTCCTCGATCTCGTTGCCCTTGTCGTCCTTGCGGCCCAGCTCCTTCTGGATCGCCTTCATCTTCTCGTTGAGGTAGTACTCCTTCTGCGCCTTCTCCATCTGCTTCTTGACGCGAGACTGGATGCGGCGATCGACCTGGAGCTTGTCCACCTCGGCTTCGAGGATGCCGGCGATGCGGTTCAGTCGCTCGACCGGAGAGATGATTTCGAGGAGGTTCTGCTTCTCGTCCACCCCGACGACGAGATGCGCGGCAATCGTATCCGCGAGCTTGCCGGGATCGTCGACGCGAACCGCGGCAATCATCGCGTCGTAGTGCAGGTTGTTCGACAGCTTCACGTACTGCTCGAACAACGACACGACGCGGCTCATCGTGCTCTCGGCGTCGACGCCCGTCTCCTTGTGCTTCGGGATCACCTTGACCACGACGCGGTAGAAGCCCTTGTCCTCCTTCCACTCGACGGCGCGCGCGCGCTCGATGCCCTCGACCAGCACCTTGATGTTGCCATCCGGCAGCTTGAGGCTCTGGACGATGTTCGCGACGCAGCCCATCGTGAAGATGTCCGACGGCTGGGGATCGTCGATCGCGGCATCGTGCTGCGCCGCGAGAAAGATCCGCTTGTCCTTCACGAGCGCATGCTCCAGTGCCCGCGTGGACGACGGCCGGCCGATGACGAACGGCATCATCATGTGCGGAAACACGACGACGTCGCGGAGGGGAACGATGGGAAGGGTTTCGTAGAGTTCCATGGAGTCCTAACGATTCCTGATTGGCGCTTGCTGATTAGTCAGCAGTCAGCAGCCCGCAATCAGCAATTTGCTTATCCAGCCTTCTCGATCAACGTGATTGGCTTTTCCTTGCTCTGCACGACCTCGCGGGTGATGACGCACTCGCGGATCTTCTTCTGGCCGGGGAGCGTGTACATCAGGTCGAGCATGAGGTCCTCAATGATCATGCGGAGACCGCGTGCGCCGATCTTGCGCTGCAGCGCGGATTCCGCGATCGCTTCGAGGGAATCATCCGTGAAGCGCAGCTTCACGTTCTCGTACTCGAACAGTTTCTGGTACTGACGCGTGATGGCGTTTCGAGGTTGCGTGAGAATCTGGACGAGCGCCGCCTTGTCCAGCTCGTGCAGCGTGCCGATCACCGGCAGCCGTCCCACGAACTCGGGGATGAGACCGTACTTGATGAGATCTTCCGGCTCGACCATCTCGAGCGTCGTGCCGATGTCGCGGTTCGCCACCGTCTTCACATCAGCCTTGAACCCGAGCGTCTTCTTGCCAATCCGCCTGTCGATCTGCTTGTCGAGCCCGACGAACGCCCCGCCGCAAATGAAGAGAATGTTCGTCGTGTCCACCTGGAAGAATTCCTGGTGCGGATGCTTTCTTCCGCCCTGCGGTGGAACATTGGCGACGGTCCCTTCCAAGATCTTCAGCAGCGCCTGCTGAACGCCCTCGCCTGAAACGTCTCGAGTGATCGACGGGTTCTCGTCCTTCCGGCAGATCTTGTCGACTTCGTCGATGTAGATGATGCCCTGCTGGCACTTCTCGATGTCCCCGCCCGCCGCCTGCAGCAGCTTCAGGATGATGTTCTCGACATCCTCTCCGACGTATCCCGCCTCCGTCAGCGTCGTCGCATCCACGATGGTGAAGGGAACGGAGAGGAGCTTGGCGAGCGTCTGCGCGAGCAGGGTCTTGCCGGTGCCGGTAGGACCGATCAGCAGGATGTTCGACTTCGTCAGCTCGATTTCATTCCGGCTGCGCGCCTGCTTCTGGATCTCGATCCGCTTGTAGTGGTTGTAGACCGCGACCGCCAGCTTCTTCTTCGTCTGCTCCTGGCCGATGACGTACTCGTCGAGGAACTTCTTGATCTCTTGCGGGACGGGCAGCGACGAGCGGGCGCCGCCGCGCGCCTCGAATCGATTGTCGTCGGCGATGATGTCGTTGCAGACCTCGACACACTCGTCGCAGATGAAGACCGTGGGACCCGCAATCAGCTTGCGGACGTCGTTCTGGTCCTTGTTGCAGAAGGAGCAGCGAAGGACTTCACCGTCGCCGGTTTTCTTCACCATAGGTTCGTGTCCGAACGACCAGGACCTCACAGACGCCTGTCGCGGAGCCAACCACCTTCGCCGAGGCTACGGTGGTCCGCCGTAGCTTTACGCGAAGGGCGCAAGCCCCGCGCGCTCCGGGCGTACTACGCCCGCTTCCGGATGACTTCATCAATGATACCGTATTCCTTGCCCTGGTCGGGACCCATGATGTAGTCCCGCTCCGTGTCGTCCTGGATGCGTTTCAGCGGCTGACCGGTGTGCTGCGCCAGGATTTGATTGAGCCGTTCCCGCGTCCGCAGCAGCTCGCGCGCGTGGATGTCGATATCGGTCGTCTGACCGCCGAGCCCCTGCACCCACGGCTGGTGAATGAGAATCCGCGAATTCGGAAGCGAGTATCGTTTACCCTTGGCGCCGGCGGCGAGCAGCACCGCCGCGACCGAGGCCGCCTGGCCGATGCAATAGGTTGCGACATCCGGTTTGATGAATTGCATCGTGTCGTAGATCGCCATGCCGGCCGTGACGACCCCGCCGGGACTGTTGATGTAGAGCAGAATGTCCCGGTCTGGATCTTCTGCCTCCAGGAAGAGCATTTGGGCGATTACGAGATTGGCGACGTTGTCGTCAATCGGGGTCCCTATAAAGATGATGCTGTCCTTCAGGAGGCGCGAAAAAATGTCGTAAGCTCGCTCGCCGCGGTTGGTCTGCTCGACCACCATGGGGATGAGCTGCATGCGTTCAGCCATAAAAGCGACGCCTGGATTCTCGGAGGACTCTAAACAGGACGGTCGTCTGCAACCGCCCGCGTCGAGTGTCCCCTGGGTCTGTGTGCTGGGGAGTTGTCTTCGTCCGTTTTCGTTGCGCTTGTGCCGGAGGGTAGGCCGTGCTCGTTTCCATCGATTCTAACATGCCCCAAGTCACTTTACTATATCGGCGGGGGGGCTGACAGTCTTCACGAAATGGGAAACCAACGAATCCTGCCATCTTCCCGTTCCACATCCATTTCCATTGCCATCTCGCTCGGGCCGGTCCTTTCAGCGGCGCCTTACCCCTCGTCGATGATCGTCGCTCGCGACAGCAGGAAATCGACAATCTTATCCCGTCGGAGGCCGGCGTACAGGCGCGCGATGCCGCCTTCTTTCTCCAGGCGTGCGCGGACGGCGGCGACGGTCCGGCCCGTCCGCTCCGCGTAGCGGCCGACTTCGGCCTCGACCTCCGCCTGTGTCGCGCCGATTTCCTCCCGCCTCGCGACTTCGTCGAGCACCAGCGCGCCCTTTACGGCTTCGGCTGCCGCGTCGCGCTGCCGCTCGCGAAATTCCTCCCAGTTGATGTCGGTCTTCATCGGATCGATCTGCTGCTCGATCAGCCGGCGCACGAACTCTTCGATCCGACGGTCGATCTCCCGCTCGAGCAGCGCCGTCGGCACGCCGAATTTCACGCGGGAGGCGAGCTGTCGCAAGAGGTCCATGCGGACTTCGCGCTCTGCCTCCTGTTTCGCATCCCGCTCGAGGTCCGAACGCACGCGCGCGCGCAACGCGTCGAGCGAGTCGAACTCCCCCAGATCCTTGGCGAACTCGTCATCGAGCTCCGGTACCTGACGCTTGCGGATCGACTTGATCTCCACTTCGTACCGGACTGTCGTGCCGGCAAGCTCCTTGATCGTGTAGCTCTGAGGGTACGTGATCTCGAAGGTCTTCGACTCGCCGGTTTGCAAGCCGGTCAGCGCCTCGTCGAATCCCGGCGGATTCGCCGGAGCGCCGAGATCGACGGTCACGTTGTCGTGGCGATCGGTGTGCGATTCCGTTGCAGGCTCGCCCCCGGCAATCGCCGTGCGCTTCATGTCGAGGACGATAGAGTCGCCGACTTCGATGCCGCGTCCCTCGACCGGCTCGTATCGCGCCGCGCGCTCGCGGAGACGGGACAACGCCTGCTCGACTGAGGCGTCGTCGATCCTTGCGGCACGCCGCCGCAGGACGAGGCTCGCATACTCGCCGGGCTCGATTGGCGGGACGGTCTCGAACGACGCGGTGAACTTGAGCGGCTGACCTTCTTCGACGATCACGTCGCGGATGTCCGGGGTATCGACTGGCTCGACACCGCGCTCGCGCAGCGCCTCATCGACGGCCCGGGGAATCAGGCCGTGTGCGACATCGTGAAGGATCTGATCGCGGAAGCGCTGCCGGACCACTTTCGCGGGGACCTTGCCGGGCCGGAAGCCGGGAACGCGTGCCGCCCGACTGTAGTCGCGCGAAACCTTGTCGATCTCAGCGTCGACCACGGTGCTCGGGATCTCGACGACGAGATTCTTCCGTGTATCGCTGACGTCAATGAACTCGGTTTTCATTGTTGAGGCGTAATGCGAAAGGGGGGAGTCGAACCCCCATAGCCTTGCGGCTACCGGATCCTAAGTCCGGCGCGTCTGCCAGTTCCGCCACTTTCGCGTGCAACCCTGCAACGAAGTAGCCTAACACAGCGCGGCTGAGTCCGAGGGACGAGGAAGACGAGGGGCTCCTGTACCCGTTGGAAATTTCGTGAACCCTATGCCTCCGGCGTAGATCCCTTTTCCGTGCGCCTCCCCTCTCCTGTCGGCGCCGGAGTCGTCAGCACACAGAGTAACAAGCGCGCGCTTGCGTATTCGATCGAAACTCGACCGCTCCTGCGACGTGACCGTAGGTCTGCCTCACACCTCGGCGGTGACGCGGCGAATTCTCCTGTAAGTACTGGAGATCCGTTAACGTCAGCCGTTGCTGATCGGGGAACCCTGATGCGTGGCGCGCTTTCTGCACTTGGTCGGCATGGCGTCAGGAACAACATCAACAACGGGAGGACCTCGATGAAACGCGTTTTTGCAGGATCATGCATGGCGGCACTGTTCGCCGTCAGCTTGGCGGCCCAGGATCCGGCCACCCAGAAACCATCGTCTTCGTCTCAGGCGGCCGGCGCCGACAAGACCGTGACGTTCACCGGTTGCGTCAAGCAGGGCGACTCGCCCAGCTCCTTCATCCTCGCCAATATCAAGGCTGACGAAAAGGAGAAGGCTGGGGCGACAGGCACGACGGGGGCGATGGCCAAGGCGCCGGACCAGGTACGTCTGATTGCTTCCGGCGATACGAAGCTGAGTGAGCACGTGGGCCACCAGGTGACGGTCACCGGTACGTTGAGCGAGCGCGGCAGTTCGAGCCCCAGCGCGGCGAACCCGCCTGCGGGTGGCGCGCCCGGCGCAGCCGGAACCACCGGGTCGGATCGTCAGCCGAGCCTCAACGTGAAGACCGTGTCCATGGTGTCGTCGAGCTGCAGCCAGTAAGCGCCGAGCTGCATCGATTGACTCAGAAGCCAGCGCTGCCGCGATCCGGCAGGGCTGGCTTTTCTTGTTTGTGAAAAGAAATCAGCAGCTGGAAGCTCTCGCTTCAAGATTCTGTCAGCGAAGGAACCTGAAATGGCGCGTGCAATCTGGAAAGGGTCGATCGCGTTTGGACTCGTGAACATCCCCATCGAGTTGTACAGCGCCGTTCGCGATCACCGGCCACGATTTCGCTTGCTGCACGCGAAGGACGAGTCGCCGGTTCAGTACGAGCGCGTATGCCAGGCCGAGGGGAAGCCGGTCGCCTGGGAGGATCTCGTCAAAGGTTACGAGTACGAGAAGGGGCAGTTCGTCGTTCTCACGAAGGACGATTTCAAGACCGCGGCACTCGAGAAGACCAAAACGATCGACATCCTCGACTTCGTCGATCCCGAGCAGATCGACGAGCGGTACTTCGAGACGCCGTACTACCTGCAGCCCGCGAAGGGGGCCGAGCGAGCCTACGCGCTGCTGCGTGATGCGATTCGTGAATCCGGACGCATCGGCATCGCCAAGATCATCCTGCGCGATGCGCAGCACCTCGCAGCGGTCGAAGTGATCGCCGACGCGATGGTGCTTACCATGATGCGCTTCGCCGACGAGCTTGCGGACCTCAACGAGTTCCGCTTCCCGTCGTCGCAGGGCATCCGGCCGGCGGAGATGAAGATGGCGCACCAGCTGATCGAAAGTCTCAGCGCCAACTGGGACCCTGAGAAGTACACTGACGAGTACAAGACCAACCTGATGAGGGTGATCGAAAGCAAGCTGAAAGGCCGCAAACCCAAGCTCGAAGGTCGCCCGGGCCGGCAAGACCCGAAGGTCGTGGACCTGATGGCGCGGCTGAAGGCGAGTCTCGAGAGCCGAGGAAAGGCTGAAACCCGGGGGCGGGTCGCGGCGTCGAAGGCGAAGAGGGCTGCGAGCAGCAAGCGATCGCGCAAAGGCGAGAAACGCCGGGTGGCATAGGGTCCGTGGGACGAAGTCCCCGGCCAAGGACGGAGGCGCCAGTGCCCGTCAGCGATGTTCAATCCTTCGCGGTGGACCGCTCCGCGCTGGTGGAGTGGTACCGACGCAATCGAGCGCGATCGAAGCAGCTGTTCGACTTGATCGATCCCGACACGTACTACACCCGGCCGATCTCGCTGCGGAATCCGATTGTCTTCTACGAGGGACATCTTCCCGCGTTCAGCGTGATTTCACTGTTGAAGCGCGGACTGGGTCAGCCGGCGATTGACGAACGGCTCGAGCAGCTGTTCGCGCGAGGCATCGATCCCGAGCGCGAGCAGACAGCCGTTCCGCGCAGCGGTGCATCGACGATCTGGCCCTCGCGCAAGGAGGTGCTCGCGTTCGGCGGGCGCGCCGACGAGGGGATGGTTTCCGCGCTGCGGGAAGCGGCCTTCGTCGAGGATCGTCCGGCCATGCGGCACGGCGAGGCGATTTTCACCGCGCTCGAGCACGAGGCGATGCACCAGGAGACGCTGCTCTACATGTGGCATCGCCTTCCGCACGATCGGAAACGCGCCGACCGGCTGTCGACGAATGCCGGTCGCGCGCTTGCACCACTCACGTACGACTTCGGCAACGCACCACCCGGACCTTCTACAGTTCGAATCCCTTCAGGCGTCGCGACGCTTGGCGCTGATCGTGCGCGGATCACCTTCGGCTGGGACAACGAGTTCGATGAACATCGCGTGGAGGTGCCTGCGTTCGACATCGACGTGAATAACGTGACGAACGCCGAGTACCTCGCCTTCGTCGACGCGGGGGGATACCGCCGTCGCGAGCTGTGGTCCGACGAGCAGTGGCAGTGGCGCGAGGCGGAAGGTCTGAACCACCCGATCTTCTGGGCTCGCTGCGGCGACGAGTGGCATTGGCGCGGGATGTTCGAGGATTTTCCGCTGCCGCTTGCCTGGCCGGTGTACGTCAGTCACGCCGAAGCCAGTGCGTTCGCACGATGGAAGAACCGACGGCTGCCCACGGAGGCCGAATATCATCGCGCGGCCTTTGGAACGCCGTCCGGAGAGGATCGCGAATTTCCGTGGGGCAGCGACGCTCCGGATTCCACGCGCGGCAACTTCGGCTTCACGAGCTGGGAGCCGGTGCCTGTCGCGTCTCGACCGGCGGGCGCAAGCGCGTGGGGCGTTCAGGATTTGATCGGCAACGGGTGGGAGTGGACGTCGACGGTCTTCGGCCCGTTCCCGGGATTCGAACCGATGGCGTCATACCCCGAGTACTCGGCGGAGTTCTTCGACGGTCAGCACCACGTCATGAAGGGCGCCTCGCCCGCGACTGCCACTGAGCTCGTGCGTCGCAGCTTCCGCAACTGGTTCAGGCCCAACTATCCATACGTGTACGCGACATTCCGCACCGTCGCCTCATGCTGAAGCGCGCCGATCGTCTCGTCGCGCAATTCGCTGCGGACGTCGCGCGCGATCTGCGGCTGGAACCCAAGCAGCTGCAGTCGAAGTATCTCTACGACCCGCTCGGCTCGAGTCTTTTCGAGGCGATTTGCCGGCTGCCCTGGTATCAGATCACGCGCGCCGAAACACGTCTGCTCGGGCAGAGCGCCGACGCCATCGTCGCGACGCTCGACGACGGCGGCACGATCGTCGAGCTGGGGTGCGGCAGCGGCGAGAAAATCGCGCTGCTCGCGGGCGCGCTCCAGGCGCGTGGCGGATTCGCGCGCGTTCACCTGATCGACATTTCGTCTCAGGCGCTCGAACAGACGGAGCAGCGTCTCACCCGCCTCCAGCACTTCTCCGTAGTCGGCCACCGGTCGACGTACGAGGAGGGCCTGCGCCGCACGGTGGCGCTGCGGGAAGGCTCCGGGCCGATGCTCGTGCTCCTTCTGGGATCGAACCTCGGCAACTTCGATACGCCAGCTGCGGCAGTGTTCCTCGAACATGTCCGCGCTGCGCTTGCACCGGGTGACTTGCTGCTGCTCGGCGCCGACCTCGTCAAACCCGAGCGTGAACTGATCCTGGCGTACGACGATCCTCTCGGCGTGACCGCCGCATTCAATATGAATCTCCTCGTCCGCATCAACCGCGAGCTCGGCGGCGACTTCGACCTGGCGGCGTTTGCCCACCGCGCCATCTGGAGCCGGGACGAACAGCGTGTCGAGATGCACCTGGTGAGCCGCGCGGAACAAGCTGTGCGGATCCCCGCCTGCGATCTCCTGACCGTCTTCAAACGCGACGAGTGGATCTGGACCGAGAGCTCGTACAAATACGCGCCGGAACAGATCGTCGAAATGGGCGCCGGTGCCAACTTCGCAACGCGTGAACAATGGGTGGACGAGTCGGCAAAGTTCGCCTTGACTCTCCTCACCGCGATGTAACACTGTTCAATCTGCAATTGGCAGTCTGCGATCGGCCATCCTGTCCCGCGACACTGCTGAGCGCGCGGAAACGCACACCTTTCCCCGTCTGCCAACCCTCGCCCTTCGAAACCCGTCTAAGCCAGGCGTGGGAGCAAGTACCCCTGTCGCGCTCAGAAGGCAGATTTGAGTGATACCGACGGTTCTGGCCTCTTTTCTATTGACGGCTGCCACGCCGCCGGCTGACGCACGGGTGGCGGCGACGCGCGTCCCTGAGGCGTCGGCCATTCGCATCGACGGTGATCTCTCTGAGGACGTCTGGCAGCGAGCGCCCGTGATCACGGGATTCCGGCAGCGCGAACCGAACGATGGGGCGGCCGCGACGTTCGAGACAGAAGCGCGCGTGGCATACGACAGCACCAACATCTACTTTGCCGTCCAGGCGATCGATCCCGAGCCGGCGCGTATCGTCGGTATCCGCACGCGGCGTGACGAATCGTCGCCATCGGATTGGATCCGTGTGCTGGTCGACTCCTTCCACGATCGACGAACAGCATTCGAGTTCGCCGTGAATCCCGCCGGCGTCAAGCAGGATGCCTACTGGTACAACGACGGCAGCGTCGACCAGGGGTGGGATGCGGTATGGGACGTGGCCGTATCGCGCAACGAGCGTGGCTGGCGCGCGGAGTTTCGAATTCCGTTCTCGCAGCTCCGGTTTCACCCCGCGAGTGGCGGGCTGTTTGGTCTCGCGGTGGTGCGCCAGATCGGACGGTTGAACGAGACGACGACCTGGCCGCTACTCTCGCGGAACGCGAGTGGGTACGTATCGTCGTTCGGCGATCTGACCGGGCTCGAGCTCGCGCGATATCCCAAGCGTCTCGAGCTCGTTCCGTACATCGTCAGCGACGTGACCACCCAGCCGGTTGAAACAGGGAATCCGCTTGCGAAGCCGACCGATCCCGATGTTACGGTCGGCGTTGACCTGAAATACGCGTTGCGTCCAGGGCTGACGTTGACCGGTACGATCAACCCTGATTTCGGTCAGGTCGAAGCGGATCCTGCCGTCGTGAATCTCTCAGCATTCGAGACATTCTTCCCGGAGCGTCGGCCGTTCTTCCTCGAAGGCTCCGGCATCTTCCGCTTCGATGTCGACTGCAACGATGGTGAGTGCAGCGGGCTATTTTATTCCAGACGGATCGGCCGCGCCCCCCGCGGTGAAGCCGACGTGCCCGACGGCGGCTATTCTTCTGCGCCCTCGCAAACGACAATCCTGGGCGCATCGAAGCTCACGGGCCGCATCGGAGCATTTTC
>JBKPCD010000252.1:0-18890 GCA_046727175.1 Acidobacteriota bacterium
CGATCACGTATCGGAAAAGCCCTCGTCGGGCCTGTTCCGTATAGACCGTCCGCGTTTGTGACTGGGTCTGATCGGCCCGGAGCCACTGCGTATTCACGAAGAAGAACGTCTTGTTTCGCTGGATCGGTCCGCCCGCGCTGAACCCCGGGACCTTCTGCGTGAAGTTGCGCTTCGGCAGGTGGTCGATATTATTCTCCCACTCGTTTGCGTTGTACTCGGGACGCCGATCGAAGTAGAAGAGGGTGCCGCCCAGGTTGTTCGTTCCCGATCGGGTAATCATCGCGACCTGACCGCCGCTGTTCCGACCGTATTCCGCCGTTTGATTGCCCGTCAGGACCTTGAACTCGGCCAACGCGTCGGGGTTGGTGCGCAGAGGCGAGAAGTTCGAGCCGCCGGCACTCGATTCGTTGGTATCGATCCCGTCGAGCGTGAAATTCCAGGAGCGGTCACGCGCGCCGTTAACGTGGACCCCGCCTCCAGTGTTCGCGCCCGACACGACCCCCGGCTGCGTCAGCACCAGGCTGAGAGGATTGCGGCCGCGTTCGCCCACGATCGGCAGGCTCTCGATGGTCCGCTGATCGAACGTCGACCCGATGTTCCCTGACGTTCCTGTCTGCACGACCTGCATCGACGCACGCACTTCGACCGATTCGGCGACAGCGCCTGTCGCCAGGGCCGCATTCACGGTCGTCGGCTGGCCGATGTTGACAGCGTTATCGGACGAGACGAATTTCTTGAAGCCTTGAAGTTCGACCGTGACGGTGTAGCGTCCCACCTGCACGGCCTCGAACACGTAGTCTCCGGTCTCGATAGTCACCGTTGTGAACGACACGCCGGTGGCGTCGTTCGTCAGCGTGACGGTCGCTCCGGGGATCACGGCGCCCGTCTGATCGGTCACTCGTCCCAGGACCCGCGACGTCGTCCCCTGAGCATGTGCGCTGACGACCTCCAGTGTTGCCAGAAAGCACACGATTAGCAGAACCAGCAATCCGCGGCGACGCATCTCAGTCCCTCCTCCTTACAGATGAACCGCAGCTTCGCCCTCGCGGTCGAAGGCGTCGCCGATGTACTTGCGATTTCGCGCGTAGCTCCAATGCACGTCGCGAAAGAACGTGCCGAGGCCGTCCGAATCACCGGCCGCGGCGAGTCGGATGATCGTTCGGTGCTCGGCGACGGACTTGCTCAACCAATCTGCGAGCGTGTGTCGTCGAACCGGGAACGTGTAGAGCGGTGCGCGCACCAGCGTGGACGTGTCGCGGAGGACGCGATTCTCGAGTTTCAGCAGGAACACGTCGTGGAACTGCCGGTTCAAATGCCCGAACGCCTGCAGATCTCCGTTACGCGCAGCCACGGCCATCTTCTTGTTGATCTCGCGAAGCTCGTGAACGTCGGCTTCCGTGAGCCGTGAACCCACTTTCGTCGCCGCGGCGCCTTCCAGGATTCCGAGGGTCTCGTAGATCTCCCGAACGTCCTGCACGGTCAGGGTCCGTACGTTGTAGCTGCGGCGGCTCGTGCAGACGACCACGCCTTCGATTTCGAGCCGCAGCAGCGCCTCGCGGATGGGCGTGCGGCTAATCTCCAGCCGCTCGGCGAGTGCCCGGTCGTGGATGCGCGCCCCGGGACGGAAGGTGCCACTGGCAATCTCGCGGCGCAGTAGCGCGTAGACCTTGTCCGCAATCGACTCGGCCCGGAGATCGAAGAGGGCGTGCGGCACGTCTCGCGCTGATATATCACGACATCAGCGACCGTTCAAGCGCGGGCCGCCTGGAACGTCCGCCCTGGGCATGGCGAGGCGTCGTTCAGCGGTGGGTTGATGCGTCCAGCGCCCGAACCGCGGCGCCGACCAGTCCCGCGTCAGGATTCAGGATGACGGCGACCGGAATGGTCGCGACGAAGTCCGAGAGCGGCTCCTTGGCTCGAAATGCATCGAGGAAGAGGCCGGACTCGAGCGCCGGGAGGATCTTCGGGGCGATCCCGCCTCCGACGTACACGCCGGCGGTTGCGACCGCACGCAACGCGACGTTGCCGGCCTCCGCGCCGTACGCCGAGACGAACATGTCCATCGCTTCCATGCACTGCGGACAGCGACGTTCGAGCGCGGCGCGGCTGATTCGCGGCGGCAGCTCCGACGGATCCCGGACGTTGCCCACTGCGCTGCACAACCGCGACGGCGCGATGCTGCTCGGCGTCAACGTCGGTCCCGAGCCGAAGGTCCTGTGCGTGAACTGGTAGATGTTGACGAGGCCAGGACCTGAGATCACGTGCTCCGCGCTGACGCGGCCGAAGATCCGCGTGAGCTCCTCGACCATCTCGAGCTCGCGCGGTGTGCGCGCCGCGAAATCGGCGTGACCGCCCTCCGACGCGCCAGGCACGAATCGGCCATCGACGTTGAGCATCAGCGCCTCGCCGAGCCCCGTACCCGCGGCAATCACGGCCGCATTGCCGCGCGGCGCCGCCACACCCTGCTGCAGGACCGCGAGCTCGTCGGGCTCGAGCATCGGAACGGCGAACGCAAGCGCCTCGAGATCGTTCAACAATATCGATCGCCGGAGCCCGACCGTCTCGCTGACGGCGACGATGTCGACAAGCCAGGGGACGTTGGTCAGCCGCGCGATGTGCTCCGTGACTGCTCCCGCCACGCCGAAGCACGCGGCCTGGACGCGGCTCGGCTCGATGTTCTGAGCGTGCAGGAACTCGCCCACGATCTCGTCGAGCCCGTTGTACTCGAGCGTCGGGAACTCGCCGACCTCCACCGGCTTCGGGCGCTCGGGCGCCGGAGCGAACAGGCCGAGAAGCGTCTTCGTGCCGCCGACATCGCCTGCGAGCAGCATCAATGGGATTCTATCGGGTCTGGTCGCTCGGTGGCTCGGTAGCTTTGAGCCACGAAGATCTCTTGACATTCTCCGCTGTCGCGCTAATCTCGCGAGGAATGACGTCGTCATCGTCATCCGGCCCCTTCAGGCTCCGCGAGATCCGCAATCTTTATCCCGCCGTCACCGAGAACCATCTGCGTTATCTCGAGAAGTGGGGACTCATTCAGCATCCGGGGGAAGCGCGCGAGACGCGCGAATACTCGTTCACCGATCTGCTGACGATCAAGCACGTCGCTGCGGAATTGGAACGCGGCACGCCGCTGCGAGTCATTCTCCGGGCGCTCGTCGCCGAGCGGCACGGACAGCTGGCGCTGGATTTTCACGCGGCGCCCGACACACCACGGGCCAAGGTCGTTGCGCTGCAGGCGCACAAGCCGCGGCGACCGACCGTCGGCACGCCGCTGCCGATTCAGTCAGGCAGTCCCTCGACGAAGGATCTCGGCCTGCAGGGATTCCCGTTCGCGGATCCGCAGGCCGCGCTCGCGGCGAAGTACTTCATCGAAGGATCGCGTCTGGACGACGGGGAGCCTGAGAACATGGAGGAGGCTGCGGCGGCGTACCGGAAGGCGCTCGTCGTCGATCCGGAGCTGGTCCCCGGAATCGTGAACCTGGCGAACATCCACTACGCGCGCGACGAGCTCATCGAGGCGCAAGCGCTCTACGAGCGCGCGATCGGCCTCGATGCGCACTGCTTCGAAGCGCACTTCAATCTCGGGAACATCCACCACGATCTGGGCCGGTACGAAGATGCGCTCGTCCGCTACCGCGCTGCCGTCGCCCTCAACCCCGCCTACGCCGACGCGCATTTCTATCTCGCCGTCACCCTCGAGAAGACGGGCTCCTCGCTCGAGGCGAAGCCGCACTGGAAAGCGTACAGAGACCTTGCCCCGAACGGGGAGTGGATCGAACTGGCGAAGGAGTTCAGTGAGTAGTCAGTAGCTGTAGTCGATTCGCTCGCGCTTCTTCGGCGTGCGACGCAGCTTGTAAAAGCTGCACTCGGGACACCACGAGTCCGGTTTGAAGCCTTCCTTGCCGGCAAATGGCAGAACGTCGCGGTGGGTGCAGAACTCGCCGTCCTCCGGTGTTGCGCGCCAGCGGCACGAGTGAAACCGTTCGACCGCCGGGGAAACAGGCGTGACCTCCCTGGACGGCGCGGCAGGCGGTTCCTCTGGAGGCGCCTCCGGCAGCGAGGCTGCGGGTCCGAATTTGATATCGTCCATCATCCTTGCAACTCGAGTCCGAATGATCGCTGAAGTGCCTGAAGCGCGCGCAGCTCTTCGGGTGAGACGAGCGTCAGCGCGGTCCCGGTTGCTTCCGCCCGACCTGTGCGCCCCACGCGGTGTACGTACGTCTCGCGATTCGCGGGCACTTCGTAATTCACGACGTGCGTGATCCCGTCGATGTCGAGGCCTCGCGCCGCAACGTCGGTGGCGACGAGCACCTGATAACGGCCGCTGCGGAATCCCTCGACCGCGTGCGAGCGCTGCGCTTGCGTGCGATCGGCATGGAGCGCCGCTGCCTTCAATCCAAATCCTGCGAGCTTGCGCGCGAGGCGCTCGGCGCCGGACTTCGTCCGCACGAACACCAGTACCGGTCCGCTCGTCCGGCGAAGGAACTTCGCCAGCCATTCCGTCTTCTGCGATGCGGGGACGGTTTCGACGGCATGTGTGATGCTCCGCGCCGGACCGCCTGCAGTGCCGATCTGGACGTACTTCGCATCACACACGACTTCGTCGGCGAGCTTCATGACCTCGGCTGGCATCGTCGCCGAGAACAGCAACGTCTGCCTCGCCGCTGAATCCGGCAATGCCGCGACGATTCGACGAACGTCGGGCCAGAATCCCATGTCCATCATGCGATCGGCTTCATCGAGGACGAGCGTGTCGAGCTTGTCGAACGACACGACTCCCGTGCGCATGTGGTCCATGAGCCGCCCAGGAGTGGCGACAACAATGTCGGCGCCGGCCTTGAGCGCGCGCTCCTGCGCGTCCATGGGCACGCCGCCGTAGACGGCGATGCTCGTCAGATCCGTGTGATAGGTGAATCCCTGCACGTCGTCTTCAATCTGGACGGCCAGCTCGCGCGTCGGCGCGAGAATGAGCACGCGAGTGAAGCCGCGTTCCTCCGGTGCTGCCGCTCGGGCCTTCAGCATCCGGTTCAGAATCGGTAGGAGGAATGCGGCGGTCTTGCCGGTCCCCGTGTCCGCACAGCCGATCAGGTCATCGCCTCCCATCACGATCGGAATCACTGCGCTCTGGATCGGCGTCGTGACGTTGAACCCGCGAATGCGGACGCCTTCGATCAGCGAGCTCTCGAGGCCGAGCGTTTCGAATGGAACGGGGCGTGGATCGTATTCGGCCTGCGGCCGCTGAACGGCCGCGGCAATTGGAACCTGCACACGGGCGTCTCGACGCGGCGCCCGCTTTTGCGTGCCTCGCCGTGGCCGCTGTCTTCGTGTGGTTCGGGAAGCTGACGTGTGGGAGCTCAATCCGATTCTTAGCGAGCGCGGAAGGTAATGATGCCCCGGACCGGGTCGTACGGGGATACCCCGACGGTGACGCGGTCCCCTGGAACAACCTTGATTCGAAAACGGCGCATACGGCCGCTCAACTGTGCGAGCACCTCGTGACCCTGGTCGCACTGCACGCGGTAGAGACCCCCCGAGTGAACAGCAACCACAGTACCCTGCACGTCGATGAGATCATCCTTGCTCAATTGCTATCCTTTCCAATCAAAGATTGTGCCACATGAGTTTATGAAAGCGCAAACTCAACAGTCTCACAAAACCCGTTTCCCATCTTCGATTTCCCACTCAGGATGCGTTCTTCAGCATCCTGCGAGGCACTGCCGAAGAGCGCGTCGGCGTTAGAGAGAGCTGACGGCCGATTCAATCCTGCGGGCGAGGGCGGCGTAGTCGTGGCCTTCCAGGAACAAAGGCGCGCCGAAGGCCACACGGGCAGGCCCGCGTTGGGGGAACTTCCACGAAGGGTGCAGGATACGGTCGAGCCCTTGCACGCGGACGGGAACAACCGGAACGCCAAGTCGCGACGCGATCATGCCGACTCCGGGCCGAAACGTGCCAATCTCGCCAACCTCGGTCCGGCGACCTTCGGGAAAGATCAGAACCGAGAAGCCCTCGTTGACCAATCCGCCAATGTATCGAAGAGTCTGTCGGGTACCTGTCTCGCGTTGAGGCAGCGGAAAGGCGTTGAAGAAAAGAGAAGCGAGATAGTAGTTCGTACTGTTGGTCAGCCGCGCCGTCCAGCCGAAGTCTTCGGGATAGAAGTGCGCCTTGAAGAATTCTTTTGCCATTGCCGGCGCGACACGATACCGCCAGCGCGGCGGCAGCGCCGCGAAGATTGCCGGCGTATCGAAATGGCTCTGATGATTCGACGCGAAGATGACCGGTCCATCGATTGCTTGCAGATGTTCCAGACCCGCCACCTCGAGCCGCATGAACAGCTTCGCGAGCGGCAGGATCCACGTCGGGAAGCTGGAGCGTCGCAACACCCGTGCCGGCAGGGATCTGTTCCAGGCAGGGAAGTCGATGGGCTCGCTGACGGCTGCTTGCACTCTCCCGGCCGCCGGGACGTCCAGTGGCTTCGTCAGCCCTTCCAAATCGCCGACCGTTCGTGCGCCCGCGAACTTCGCCTCGTCGATCGTGACCTGAAAGGCTTCTTCGAGCGCCATCATCAGCTCGACGCGTTCGAGTGAGCTGAGCCCCAGCTCGTCGATGGTGGTCTCAGGAACCACTCGTCGACCCGGCACGAACCGTACGAGCACCGAGGACACGCTCCGCGTACGACCTGCTTGGGACTGTGCAGGTGTCGGCTGGCCGTCAAGCCACTGTTTCAGCTCGCGCCGTTTCAGCTTGCGCGTTCCTTCGGTGCGCGGAAGTTCGCCTTGCGGCCAGACGGCAGTCGCGCGAACCTTCTGAGAATCCCCAAGCTGCGAGTTGGCCGAGCGGACGATTGCGTCGACGTCCGCGCCCGGATCGATCACGAGGATCGCATGCACGCGTTCCGCGGTCGAGCCTGGAACGGATGCGCCAACGACCGCCGAGTCACGCACGCCGGGTTGAGCATTCAGCACGCGCTCGACATCTTCCGGGAACACGTTGAGGCCCTCGGGTGTGACGATCATCTCCTTCTTGCGGCCGCGGATATGGAGCTGACCTTCCGAGTCGACCTCGCCGATATCGCCTGTGCGGAACCAGCCATCGCGAAACGCGCTGCGTGTCTCGTCGGGCGCATTGAAATAGCCAGCCGTGACGTTGTCACCGCGGACCAGGATTTCGCCGTCATCCGCGATCTTCACCTGCACACCTGGAATCGGCTTGCCAACCGCGCCTCGCCGCGCGTGCAGCGGATGATTGAGGGTGACGATCGGGGCCGTTTCCGTCAGCCCGTAGCCCTGAACGACGACGAAGCCGAGCGTCCCCCAGAATGCTTCGAGCTCCGGATCGAGTGGAGCTGCGCCAACGACCATGGCCCAGAACTTGAAGCCGAACATCCGGTGGACCCGCCGGTAGCGCCACCACCGCGCGATCCAGTGCGACTTTGCCGGCGGCTCGCTCGCCGCCTCAGGGGACGTGCGCAGCACGTACTCCTTCAGCACCTCGAGAATCTTCGGTACGCACACCAGCACCGAGATGCGCCGATTGTGGATTTGACGGACGATGTCCTCCGGGGCGTAGCTTCGAGTGAAGACGACGAGCCCTGGCAGCATCGGGGGGATGAACGTCGCCATGGCCTGGCCGAACATGTGGCTCAAGGGCAGCAGGTTCAGAAATCGAATCGGCAGGAACGGTTTCATCAACCGTTTGTATTTGGCGACCTCGCGCTCGATGGGCACGATGTTCGCCAGGATGTTCCTGTGCGTGATGACGACGCCCTTCGGGTCGGCCGTGGCGCCGGACGTGAAAATGATTTCGGCGGTGTCGTCTGCGGTGATTGCCGCAGCGGTTGATGGAGTGTCCCGCTTCAGCCGGAGCTCCGGGGTGTCCCGCTTCAGCCGGACCTCGTTCAGATTCCAGATCGGAACCGACGACGTTATCGGTGTCGCGTCGACGACGTCGCCGACGAGGACGGCGCGAGCGTTGGTAATCGCGACGACGCGGTCGAGGAATGCCGCAGAGGCGCGATAGTCGATAGGCACGAGCACGACTCCTCTGAGCAGACATCCCCAGAACGCGATGATCCATTCCGGCCGGTTCTCTCCCCAGATGCCGACCTTCTGATCTGTGGTGATGCCTTCTCGCGCGAGGCGTTCGGCGAAGGCGACCGCCGCTTCGACCACGTCGGCGTAACGTAGCGTCCACGTCCGATACCCGTCGTCATAGACGAGGAACTCGGCGTCGATTGAACCGAGAGTATTGAAGAAGTCGATGAGCGTTTGGCGCGACATCGAGGAGTCAGACGTCAGAATCTAGAATCTAGAAGTTAGAGTGAAGGAGATCACGATCGCTCTAGATTTTAGCTTCTAGCTCTTGACCTCGCGCTTCTCGTCTATGATGAACCGGATGGCCCTTCCGCCGGTTTTTGCCGCTAGTGCGCTGTATGACAACCTGCTGCAGGCGGCACTCCGACAGTTCTTCAGCCGCGCCACGTTCGAGACCGAAGCGACCCCGTCGCTCTCCTCCGACGGACGTCTTGCGATCGAGCCGACCAACGATCCGTCCGTCCTGACGATTCGGTGGTTTGGTTCGCGTCACGTCCTGCACGTGCCGAAGCGGCGGCCGTTCACCTCACACGAAGTTCGGCTGGCGCGGGCGATTGGAACGGTGCTGGCCTTGCGGTACCGGGCGATCTTCGACCCGAAGCAGATGCTCGAGCGCACTGACCTCTTCCGCGGAGCAATCGAAGATCGCTACGTCAGCGCCTATCTGGATACGGAGGCGCAGAGCGGTTCGACGTCAGGCCGAAGTGACGTGGTTGCCACCGCCATCGAAGTGCTGCGCGTGGCGGCGCTCTCGAGTTACGAGAATCGCGCCATTTCGTCCGGGGTGTTGCTGCTCGATGGGGACACGGACAGCAGCGGTCCGTCTCCGCGGCCCGGGGCCGGGCCGCCGCCGGACGGTCCCGCTTACCGCTACTCGCAGGCGCTGACCGGCATCAAGAGCTTCTATCGACTGTGTGACGGCCTCGAGACGCTGTTCATCGCCAACCGGCATGGAACGGTGCTCGACATCATCGAAGTCGCACGCTACGCTCGGGCGGTTCCTCTCGAAGTGCCATGCTCCACGGCTTACCGCGCCCACGCGCTCGCGACGTCCGGCAGCGCGTCGATCTGCATCGTGCTCAGCCCGTCGCACGAGATCAAGGTGTTCGCGCAAGGTGTGCAGATGTTCAGCTTCAGGAACGCACGCTGGCATCTGCTCGAC
The DNA here is from genome assembly GCA_046727175.1 of Acidobacteriota bacterium. GTDB lineage: Bacteria > Acidobacteriota > Vicinamibacteria > Vicinamibacterales > 2-12-FULL-66-21 > JBKPCD01. The sequence goes on from JBKPCD010000252.1 coordinate 9,256, forward strand.
ATGCAGGCCAAGTACGACATGTGGGAGGAAGCGATCGGCAACAAACCGCTCGCGAAACGTCTGTTCCAGACTGCGGTCGATCTCGCGGATGCACGCCAGGGCGCGCTGTTCGTCGTCCTGCGCAATCCGGAGACGTCGCTGCCGCTCCTCGTCGCGCCGGGCGATCAGCTCGACGCGCTCCGCGGTCAAGGAGGCGACGTCCCCACGAGGGCCCAGCTGATGCACATGCTTCGCGGCAGGAGCGCCACGGGTCTCGATCCCGCCGTTCTCGCCGGACTTGCCAAGACCGATGGCGCAACCGTCATGGACAGCACCGGCCGACTGCTTGCGGTCGGTGCGATTCTTCTGCACACCGAGCCTCCCGAGCCGCACTCGACGCTTGCCGTCGAAGGCGCGCGCACGACAGCCGCGATGGCGGCGGGACGTCACGGCGCCGTGTTGAAGGTGAGCGAGGACGGGCTCATCACGTTCTACGACGAGCAAGAGAGGATTTGGGACATCTAGATTGGTGATTGCTGATTGCAGATTGCTGATTCATCCTTGACTCCGCGACGCCGCCGACATTGAATAGACGCGGGCACGACGGTATGCGAATCTTTTTGACCGGCGGGGCAGGGTATCTCGGCTCGGCCGTGCTCGACGCGCTCGTGCGCGGCGGGCATCACGTCGATGCGCTCGTGCGCAACAGCGAACGGGCGGCGCAGGTTCGCGCACGCGGCGGTCATCCATTCATGGGCAATCTGGCGGAAGCCGGGACGTACGCGCACGTTGCGGTTGGCGCCGATGGCGCCATCCACGCGGCGCTCGAGTACTCAGCACGCGGGCCGCGCGTCGATGCGACGGCGATTGAAACACTGCTGGCAAGCCTCTCAGGTCGTCAGCGCTTCTTCATTTACACCTCCGGCGTCTGGGTGCTCGGGCCGTGCCCGACGCCAGTCGACGAGAGTGCCCCGGTGAATCCCGTCGCACAATCCGCGTGGCGCGCGCCGCACGAACAGCGCGTGCTCGAAGCCGCCGGCTCCGGCTTGCGAACGATCGTCGTGCGTCCGGGGCTCGTCTATGGGGGATCGCGCGGAATCGTGGGCGATCTGCTCAGGGACGCAGCAAACGGTCTGGTGCGCGTCATCGGCAACGGCGAGAATCACTGGCCACTGGTGTACGAGCGCGATCTGGGCGAGTTGTATCTTCGCCTCGCGACGAATCCCCACGCGTCCGGCGTATACCATGCCAATGACGAAGGGGACGAGCGAGTGAACGATCTCGTCAACGCGATCGCGGCGCACATGACCATCCGTCCGAGCATCCGCCGGGTCCCCCTGACGGAGGCGAAAAGCAAGATGGGCGCCTATGCCGAAGCGCTGGCGCTCGATCAGATCGTGCGCAGCCCCCGTGCACGCGCCCTTGGCTGGAGCCCGTCCTTGCATTCCGTAGCTGGCAACGCCGCTCGACTGTTCGAGGAATGGCGACGCGGCCGCGAGGCAGCCTGAGGTAAGTAAGGCGTCCGTTCTCATTTGACCGCGATCCCTGCATTCAGAACGAAGTGCGAGGCGCGCGGCACCGCTGGCCGTGTCGCGGTGGCTTCCTGCGGGCTCACCGCGTAGAAGCGCACGTCGAGCGACAGCGCGAGGTGCTTCTTGGCGAACCACCTCGCGCCGCCGCCGTAGTTGAGCGCCTTCACGCGTTGATCGGAGCCCGTGAGCGGCCGGTCCTCTCGCTCGGTCTGGAAGCGAGCCGATCCGATCCCTCCGCTGATGTAGCTCCAACCATCCGCCTTCCCGAAATTGAACGAGATCTGCGGAGAGATGGACGAAAACGTCGTCTTGATTGCCGGTCCCGCGGGCCCGCCCGTCTGGGTCGGCGGGACGTGGTCGGTGCCGTGGCTCAGGAGCCATTCCCCGCCGAGCCCGAGCGTCATGACGCCGATTCGCGCTGGATACCAGTGCGCTCCGAACACGAGCCCGAGGCCGTGTCCCGGCACATCCGCCGTGCTGACATTCAGCGCTGTCGCAACCTCGGGAAGCTGCTTGAAGTTTGGAAATGCCGCCCGGATGTCGAGTACTCCGTGACCGATTGGTTCCGGTTTGAGTTCCTGTGCGAATGAGGCGGGTGCGACCGAGACGCAAACGGTGATGATGGGAAGAACGCGCAGAACGTTCATGCTCCATTCACTATAGCCGCGACTGCTTCGACGACTTGCGTGGATGTTGACTCGAGCTGTTTAGTTTCGTATCGAATCCCGAACCGCGACTTTCGTTGCCGTCATCGGTCGGCATTCAGCAATGCGCTCGCGACCGTCAATCCTTCCTGGAGCGTTCGCACTTTGCCATCCAGCTGCTGCTCGTAAACCGCCCGCAGAATCTCACCCATCCGAGGGCCCGGCTCGATACCGAGCTCGATCAGGTGCCGGCCCTTGACGATCGGATCAGGCGCCTGATGTTCGACGCCGAGCGCGCGAGCCCGCTCGAGAAACCAGATGATGCCGCTGCAGTCGAAGTCGCCCGTCCGTCCGCGGCAGTCCGACTCGGCGACGCGCGCCAGCAGCTCGAGGTCGACTTTCTGCGCAAGCCTGCGAAACGCCCCATCGCCAACCGGCGTGGGAGACTTGAAGAACGCCAGCGGCTTCAGATGGTGCGCGACGATGCCTTCGACCTGGGCGCGGACGTCGAAGCCGTTGATCGTATGAACGTTGAGGCGGTCGAGCAGCGTGCGTGTCGGCGCGAGCCCTGCCTGCTCGTGTTCCATCGAACGAATCCGCCCGTCGATCACTGTCGTAGTCTCGGGCTTTCCCAGATCGTGACAGACCGCGCCGAGCATCACCGTGACCTGGCGGGGCCGATCGAGATCGGCGATACGGGTGCGGGCCTCGTCCACGACCATCAACGTGTGGACCCACACATCCCCCTCGGGATGCCAGTCCGGTTCCTGCGGACACCCGTTGAGCGCTTTCAGCTCGGGGAACAGACGATCGATGATTCCCAGCTCGAGTCCGAGGGCGAAGCCAAGCGACGGCCGGGATGCTTTCAGAAGCAGCTTCTCGATTTCCCCCCAGACACGTTCGGCCGGCAGGTCATCAAGCGGGATGCGTCGACAAAGCTCCCTGGTGCCGCTCTCCATCTCGAGCTCGAACCTGGCGGCGAACTGCAGCCCGCGCAGCACGCGCAGGCTGTCGTCACCAAATGTCCGCGGATCGATTGCTCGCAGAATCCGGCGCTCGAGCAGATCCTTTCTGCCGTCGTAAGGATCCAGGTACTCGTCCGTCAGTGGATCCCAGGCGATTGCGTTGATCGTGAAATCGCGTCGCCGTGCGGCTTCCTCGATTGTCATCCGCGGATCGCCGATCACCTCGAAGCCGCGATGACCCGCGCCGACCTTCGAATCGCGCCGCGGCAGCGCCACGTCGATGTCGGCGACCTTATAGACCGTGAAGCTCTCGCCGATCGTGTTGACGGTTCCGAACCGTGAAAGGATATTGCGAAGGCGATCGGCCGGCACGCCGAACACTTCGATGTCGATGTCCTTGGACTCGCGACCGAGCAGTCGATCGCGCACCCAGCCACCGACGATCAGCGCGCGCCCGCCCGCATCGCGAACGGCGGCGGCAATCCCGAGCGCCGCTTCCGGAGCAGCGCTCACGTGATCCTTCGTCGCCCGTACCTGCGCACGAGACGATCCGTGAACCTCGGCGCAACGACGTTCAGCACCGCGAGCGCTCGGGACTTTGCGTGCGGGTAAACCTCGACACGCGGATGCCGAAGGCAATCGATCACTTCGTCAGCGACCTTCGTCACGGGCTGCTTCGGTCCCAGGCCCGCAACCGTGTAGCCGTAGTCGCGCTGCATCGCCGCGCGGAAATCGGTTTCGGTCGAGACCGGCAGCACCAGGCTCACGTGGATCGACGACGTCGCAAACTCCGAGCGGAGCGATTCCGCGAAGCCGACCTGCGCCGCCTTGGTCGCGCAGTACCCGCTCATGAGCGGGATGCCGCGGCGACCAACGATCGAGGAGACGATCACGAGGTGCCCGTGGCCCTGCCGCCGGAAGATCGGGAGAGCCACGCGCGCGCCGTGAAACGTTCCGAAGAAGTTCACGTCCATCATCCGCCGCAGGACATCGGGTGGCGTCTCTTCGACCGTCCCGTAGTACCCGAATCCCGCGTTGCAGATCATGATGTCGAGCCCGCCGAACGCGCGTTCCGCGTGTGCCACGAGCGCCCGAACATCCTCCTCGTTCGCCACGTCCATCGTGAGGGCGTCGGCGCGTCCCCCGATGCTGCGGATCCGATCGACCGCCAGCGCAAGTCGATCAGTGCGTCGCGCACCGAGGACGACGGACGCCCCCAGCCGCGCCAGTTGCTCGGCACACGCGAGACCGATTCCCGACGACGCGCCGGTGATCGCGGCGATGCGACCGACGAAGGTCATCGAGAAATGATACAGTCGGCTGACCCATGGACCGTTGCATTTCGCTCTTGCGTGATCTCGTCGCGATCGATTCCGTCAATCCATCCCTGGTCGCGGGCGCAGCGGGCGAGAAGGCGATAGCCGAAGCGATCGCCGATCGCCTGAAACGAATAGGCCTCGACGTGCACGTCCAGCAGGTCGCGCCAGACCGTCCCAACGTCATCGCCGTCCTCGACGGACGGCAGCCCGGGCGTTCGCTGATGTTCTGCGGTCACATCGATACCGTGGGCGTCGAGGGCATGAGTGCTCCCTTCGATCCTCAGCAGCGCGACGGCCGGTTGTACGGGCGCGGCTCGCAGGACATGAAGGGGGGTGTCGCTGCCATGATCGATGCCGCGCGCCTTGCCGCCGAAAGCGTCTTCCGTAAAGGCAGGTTGATCGTTGCGGCAGTCGTCGACGAGGAGTATGCGAGCGTCGGCGCCGATGCGCTGGTGCGCGACTGGAAAGCCGATGGCGCCGTGGTCACGGAGCCGACGGATCTGCAAGTCGCGGTCGGGCACAAGGGGTTTGCGTGGGTTCACGTGGAAACGCGCGGCAGGGCGGCGCACGGAAGCCGGCCCACGGACGGCCGCGACGCGATTTTCCGAATGGGACGCGTGTTGCAGCGTCTCGAAGCGCTCGATCGCACGCTGCAGTCCCGTCCTCCGCATCGCCTGCTTGGAACGGCGTCGCTGCACGCATCCCTGATCGATGGGGGGCGCGAGTTGAGCAGCTATCCGGACAGATGCCGCCTGCAGATGGAGCGGAGGACGCTGCCCGGAGAGACCGACGGTCACGTGGCCGACGAAGTCGCCGCGATTCTGCATGCGCTGCGTGCGGAGGACCCGGAATTCGAGGCGTCGTCACGCTTCACGTTCGGACGTCCGCCGTACGAGCTTGCGCCGGATCACGTTTTGCCGACCGCACTCGCCGCGTCCGCTGCGAAGTGCGGCAGCGCGACGACGATCGTGGGTATGAGCTTCTGGACCGACGCGGCAGTCTTGGGCGGGGCGGGAATTCCTTCCGTGTTATTCGGGCCGGGCGGCGGCGGACTTCACAGCCTCGAGGAGTACGTCAACGTCGCCGATGTCGTGACCTGCCGCGACGCGCTCGCCCGCCTTGCACTCGAGTGGTGCTAAAGAAGGTGCTGAGGGTGCTAAGGGTGCTGACGGTGCTAAAGTGCCGTGCTGAAGGTGCTGAACGTGCTAAAGGTGCTAAAGGTGCGGCGCGCACCTCCGCACCTTCAGCACCCTTAGCACTTTAGCGCCCTCAGCACCTTTTCAGCAGGTGACGGTGCGCGTCCCCCTCGTACCGCAGCCGCGGACCGCGTCCGCTGATTTCCCAACCGGGGGTGTCGAAGCCACACGACGTGCAGCGCATCATGACGCGGTTTCGCTCGAAGTGCAGGACCGAATCGTGCCCGCTGACGCCGCACAACACCTGCGACAGGCGGGTCATGGCACGCGCGACCACGCTCTCGTCAGCCGGCGCGTTCTGCGTTCGTTCCGAGGTCGCAGCGAGTTGCTGAGGATAATTGGTCACCATGGGAGTCTCCCTGAGCCTCTCTGTAGGACGCCGCACGCGGTGCGGCCGTTTCCCTGCCTCCAACCTGGACCGAGGGCTTTCGCCCTACCGGCCCCCCGATCCCACGCAACCGGGCACGAAACGCGTTGTGCGGGGGCGCGCCGCTTGCGCGCCTGCCCTGCTATGCGGGATGTGGCGCTCATCCATCGACGCGGCGTTCGAGGCAGCAAAACATCAAGAGATGTGCCAAGGGACGGCGAATATTGTCATGTTCAGCCGAAACATCGACTTAGGGATCGGTGCCGATGAGCTGTAGTCGGGTCCCTGCCGGAATCCCCCCGACGTGCGGCGTCAAAACTGCTCGCGGAGCAAGACTTTTACCTGTCCCGCACCAGACTTCTCATAACAGATCCGATATTCGTTGGGCGCTCGCCGATACGACGCATCAAGTAGGGAAACCACTCGCGGCCGAACGGGACGTATACGCGAACGCGGAATCCTTCGGAAACCAGCGACATCTGGAGATCGCGACGGATGCCGTAGAGCATCTGGAACTCGAAGCACGTGGGCGAGGTACCGTGGCTCACGGCGAACGCGCGCGTTGCGGCGATCATCTCGGGATCGTGCGTCGCAATGGCCGGGTACACGCCGCCTTTCAACAGGAGTTTCATGATGCCCACGAACGCCGCGTTGACCTCGTCAGACGATCGGTACGCCGCGCTGACCGATTCCCTGAATGCTCCTTTGACGAGCCGCACGCGCGCACCGAGCTGATTCATCCGCTCGGCGTCTGCAGCGCTGCGACGCAGGTGCGCCTGCAGCACAATCCCGGCGTTGCGATAACCCTGCTGCCAGATCGTCTCGAAGGCTTCGAGCGTGACCTGCACGCACGAGTAGTCCTCCATGTCGATGCGGACGAAGAACTCGTGTGCCGAAGCCGCATCGAGAATCCGCCGAAGATTGTCGACGCAGGTCGCGCGGTCGACCCTCAACCCGAGTTGCAGCGGTGACAGTGACAGGTTCCGTTCGATCCCGGATGCGGCGATTGGATCGATGAGCGCTGCGAGCGCGCGCGTCGCGCGATCGGCTTCCGCCATCGTCGCGACTGGTGCCTCGAGGTAGTGGAGCGTCTCGGTCAGGCCGGCAGCCTCGATGGCGCGCGCGGCCGCGATGGCTTCCTCGAGCGATTCCCCTGCGACGAAGCGCCTGGCAAAGCCGTTCGGACGCATGCCGTACGGCGCGGCCAGCTGTTTGAGTCTCTGGCTGCGGGCAATGGCGTCGAAGAACGCCTTTGCAGCACGATCGAACATCAGTGCGTGCGAGGTGACCGTCGCGGGGCGGTGAGCAGGTGCTGAAGCGTACGGGCGTAGTAGCGCAGCACGGTGCGCTCGCGCACGCGGAAACGTCCTCCGCGTTCCACGTGAATGACGTTACGAGCCTCGAGCTGACCTGCGGCCTGTTCGACGGCGTCGCGTCCAGACGTGATGTCGAGGTTCCCGCCAGCGTTGCGCGCGGTCTCGATGATCGCGTCGGCACGCACCTCCAGATCGCGGCGTGCGATTGACGGGCGCATCGCTGCAGCAACGATCGCCGTTGGAAGGACTTTGTACAAGCGGCCGATGGTATCTCGGATCTGATACGCGAGCGCCATCACGTCGCGCCGCGAGTCCGGGTCGCAGCCGCTCAGCGGAATCGGCGCGCCGAAGGTGATGAAGGCGCGCGATTGATAGCCGACGGCGTACCGCACCATCTCGGCAACTTCGCGCGCGAATGGCCGCTGCCGGCGCTTGGCGCCCTGGTGCGCGAGGATGTGGTCCTCGAGCACGACGTCGTAGGCCACGGCCATCGGCAGGATTGTCGCCGTGGCTTCTGCCTGCATGGCGGCGTGCAGCAGCCCGGTCTTGGGCGGCTTGAGCTCTCCCGAATAGCTCCGCCCACCCTCGATGTAGAACATCAGGTCGTGCCGCTGCAGGAGCTCGGCGACGTACGCCTTGAGGGTCACCAGGTACGCCGGGTCCTTGGTGTTGCGTCGGATTGGAATCGCACCCGTCACGTGGCGATGGAGCAGACCGAGAGGACCGCCGAACAGGTTGATGCCTGCCGCAATCACGGGGGGACGGATGCCGTTGTCGTCGAGCACGAGCGGCTCCACGAGGTAATCGAGGTGGCTCTTGTGATCGGAGATGTAGATCGTTCGTCCTGCCTCGGTCACGCGGCGCGCGGTCGCGACCTCTTCTTCGATTCGTTCGATCTTGCGGAGGATGGGATAGAGAGGGTGTTTGAGCGCGCGGTAGATGGGATACCGCTGCGTCGTTCGGAGCTCGTCGAGGTACGCCTGGATGCGCTCGCGCGCTTCGAGCTCCGACTGCCCGTGACCGCCCCGCAGGTAACGCGCCACGTCTTCGCGCGCGAGCACTGCCTGAGTGATGTCGTCGAGCATCCCGGTCGAACTATAACAAAAAATTGGTCCTTCGCTACCGGCGTCTTACTGCTCCAGCTCCCGACAGATCGCGTCGGTGAATTCAGTCGTCGATGCCTGACCGCCCAGGTCACGGGTGCGGACGCGCCCCTCGGTCAGGACCCTGGACAACGCGGCGCGGATCCGTTCGGCGCGCGCCCGCTCGCCGATGTGGTCCAGCATCATCAGCGCCGAGAGCAGCAGCGCGGTCGGGTTCGCGAGGTTCTTGTGTGCAATATCGGGGGCGCTGCCGTGAACCGCTTCGAAGACGGCGCAATCGCCTCCGACGTTCGCCCCCGGGACGACGCCGAGGCCGCCGACGAGGCCCGCGCAGAGGTCCGAGACGATGTCGCCGTAGAGATTCGGCAGCAGGAGCACGTCGAACTTCTCGGGATGCATCACGAGGTGCATGCACGCGGCGTCGACAATACGCTCGTCGTAGCCGATCTCCGAGTACTGTCGCGAGACGGCGCGAGCGGACTCGAGGAAGAGACCGTCGCCGAGCTTCATGATGTTCGCTTTGTGGATCGCGGTGACACGCGTTCGTCCCGCTTCGCGTGCGTGCGTAAACGCGAAGTGCGCGATGCGCGTGGAGGCCTTTTCAGTGATGATTTTGAGGCTCTCGACCACACCGGGAACGACCTCGTGCTCCAGCCCCGAGTACAGATCCTCGGTGTTCTCGCGCACGATTACCAGATCGACCCCCTTGAAGCGGCTCTCGACACCATCGACGTTCCGTACCGGCCTCAGGTTGGCGTACAGGCCGAGCGCCTTCCGCAGGCCGACGTTGACGCTCGTGAACCCTTCGGCAATTGGCGTCGTGACGGGCCCCTTCAACGCAACCTTGTTGCGTCGAATCGACTCGAGCAGGTCGGCGGGTAGCGCCTGGCCGACACGCTTGAAGGCGACGACACCCGCATCGTGACGGTCCCATTCGATGGCCGCGCCCGCCGCGGCCAGGACGCGAACAACCGCTGCCGTGACTTCCGGTCCGATTCCGTCGCCAGGGATCAGAGTGATCCTGTGAGACATTGAATCCCTAATCCCTAATCCCTAATCCCTAATCCCTAATCGGTACGGTCCGGCGACCTGGGTAACACAATTGTCCGGCGACATGGGTAACACTTTTCGGCCAGGAACCAAGCACACGGAGGTGCAATGCCCTGGCGAGAGAGGTCGCCCATGGACGAGCGAGTGCAATTCATCAGTGATTA
>JBKPCD010000253.1:0-7387 GCA_046727175.1 Acidobacteriota bacterium
CTCCAGGTCCGGGCAGGTTCCCGCGCCTCCTGCGCCGCTGTCGCAGACCGCAGCGCTCGACTGGCCAGACCAGGATCTGTCGGCCCGGATGATGGATGGCGCACACCGGTTCGTCGAGCGCCAGATCGTCGAGACCCGGACACGCTCGGCGCGTTTCTGGAAGTATGACCCTTCGTCGCCCGCTGCCTGGAACGCATCGGTCAAGGACAATCGCGACCGTCTGCGCGAGATCATCGGCGTGGTCGATGCTCGTCAACCTCCGGCCCTGGAACGGTTCGGCGACGACCAGAACCCGGCGCTCGTGGCGGAGACGAGCCGTTACCGTGTCTATCAGGTCCGCTGGCCGGTGCTCGATGGCGTGACCGCCGAAGGGCTGCTCGTGCAGCCGGCGAACGGCCGGCCCGCAGCCCACATCGTCGTGCTACCCGACGCAAGCCAAACTCCTGAGCAGATCCTCGGACTCGCGCCCGGTGTGCCTCCCGAACGGCAGTTCGCGCGGCGGTTGGCCAGCAGCGGTTGCGAGCTCCTGATCCCCGTGCTCGTCCGGCGCGAACCGATCGCGACGAACGATGCGCAGCTTCGCGCGAGCCAGCAGACCTGGCGCGAATGGCTGTACCGCCAGGCGTTCCACATGGGGCGCCACCCCATCGGCTACGAAGTCCAGAAGGTGCTTGCCGCCGTAGACAGCTTTCGCGCGTTGCGCGGCGACGGGGCAAAGGTCGGCGTCGCCGGTTCTGCCGAGGGTGGTCTGATTGCGTTCTACGCCGCGGCGATCGACACGCGGATCGACGGCGTGCTCGTGAGTGGCTATTTCGACCGGCGCGATCGTGTCTGGGAGGAACCGATCGATCGCAACGTCTGGAGCCTGCTCGAGCGGTTCAGCGATGCCGAGATCGCCTCGCTCGTGCTGCCGCGCCATCTCGTGATCGAACATGCCGAGGTGCCGTCGTTCACGAGCAGCAAGGGCACATGGCGCACGCCGGAGGGAACGTCCGTCCGCAGCGAGTTCGGCCGCATTCCTGCCGAGCCGGGATTTACCAGGCCGTCGCTGGTGATTGGCGACGCCGATCGGCCGGTCGGGCCGATGTCCACGGAGGCGCTCGGCGTCTTCGCGAAGCGCCTCGGCTTCATCCTGACGACCGGAACATCCGGTCCGGGGGTTGATCGCCGACGCCGTTTCGATCCGGCCGCGCGCCACGATCGCACGGTGCGCGAGATCGAGCGGCATATCCAGGGGCTCGTGCGGGGGGCGGAACAGGTCCGCGACCAGAAGTTTCTCTTGACCGTGCTCCCCGAGCTCGCCGCGCTGCGCTGGAGCACGGAGAAGACCCGTCCGACGCTGCCGGCCGCACGGTTCATCGAAGGCGCGCGCCCTTATCGCGAGCGGTTCCGGCAGGACGGCGTCGGAGTCTTCGACGCGCCGTACCTGGCGCTCAACCCGCGAACGCGCAAGATCGCCGAGACGCCGAAGTGGGTGGCGTGGGACGTGGTGCTCGACGTGTGGCCGGATGTGTTCGCGTGGGGCGTGCTCGTCGTGCCGAAGGACGTCGCGCCCGGCGAGCGGCGGCCCGTCGTCGTCGTTCAGCACGGGCGCAACGGTCTGCCGCGCGACGTCATCGATGCTCATTCGTCGTCGTACAACGATATCGGGTCGGTCCTCGCGGACCGTGGATTCGTCGTGTTTGCGCCGCATAACCTCTATCGCGGCGAGGATCGCTACCGCTGGCTCGATCGGAAGGCGAACACCATCCGGGCCACGCTCTTCTCGTTCATTCTCGGGCAACACGAGCGCATTCTCGAGTGGCTTGCGTCGCTGCCCTTCGTCGACGCCGGGCGCATCGCGTTCTACGGCCTGAGCTATGGCGGTGAGACGGCCGTCCGCATTCCGCCCCTCCTCGACAAGTACGCGCTGTCAATCTGCTCCGGCGACTTCAATCAGTGGACGCGTAAGGTCGCGGCGACAGATGAACCGTGGGGCTTCATGCGGACGATCGAGTGGGAGATGCCCTACTGGAACTGGGGCGAGACGTTCGACTACGCGGAGCTGGCCTACCTGATGGTGCCGCGCCCCTTCATGGTCGAGCGCGGCCATCTCGACCTGGTGGGCCGTGATCAATGGGTGGCGCACGAGTACGCCAAGGTCGGCTTCCTGTACGCGCAGCTCGGGCTGGCCGATCGGACGGAAATCGAGTTCTTCCAGGGCTCGCACAGCATCAACGGCGAGGGCACGCTTGCGTTTCTGCACAAGCATCTGCACTGGCCGGTGCCCGGGCAACGGGAGCGCTGAGGCACGGGTCCGTACTACCTCGCTATTGACACGGCCCGCATATTCGGTATATTCTGTTTATACAGAAATGACAGATATTACAGATAAAATAACAATCCTGCATCAACGATCGCCGGTCGAGCAGAAGTTCATCCTCCACTGGGGGGAGATGGGCACGCGCTGGGGTATCAACCGCACGGTGGCCCAAGTCCACGCGCTGCTCTATGTCTCGCCCAAGCCGCTCAACGCCGACGACATCGTCGCCACGCTTGCCGTTGCCCGCTCGAACGTCAGTACCAGCCTCAAGGACCTGCAAGGCTGGGGCATCGTCAGGCTCGTCCACGTCGTGGGCGATAAGCGCGATCACTTCGAGAGCATGAAGGACGTTTGGGAAATGTTCCGCGTCGTGATGGACGAGCGCAAAAAGCGCGAGTTCGATCCGACCATGCGGATACTGCACGAGTGCATCGCCGAAGCGGCAAATGACAAGGCGACCGATGCATACACGGAGGAACGCCTGCGGGAGCTGTACAAGTTCTTCGAGACCACAAGCGCGTTGTATCTACGGGTCCGCCGTTGGCCGACCGCCGCGATATTCAAGTTCATGAAGAGCGGCGACAAAGTATTGAGAGTCCTCGGGGTCGGCGCCTGAACGTGTCCGGTGCAACCTGGAATGCCAAATAACCGCTCCTGGGGTCTCATGTGGGCGATAGCGCTTGCGCTCTACGCCGGCTGCAAGTGGCTGACGTATCGCGAGGCGCGAGCTCACGGTGTGACAGCGGATGGCCGACGAGCGATCGGCTATCTGCTCGCCTGGCCGGGGATGGATGCGACGGCATTTCTGCGTAGCACTGATCGCCCTGTCAAGCCAGACCCATCCGAGTGGATCGTTGCCGCGCTCAAAACGCTATTGGGCGGCACGCTGATCTGGGCCATCGCCGGCCACAGCGTGCCGGTCAACCCGTTACTGGCGGGTTGGCTCGGCATGGTCGGCCTGATTCTCGTGTTGCACTTCGGCACCTTTCATCTGCTGGCGCTCGGCTGGCGCAGCATCGGCGTCGATGCCCGACCGATCATGCAGAATCCGTTGCGCTCGAAATCGCTGGCGGAATTCTGGGGGCGACGGTGGAACACGGCGTTTCACGAGCTGGCGACGCGATTCACATTCCGACCCTTGCAATCAACTCTCGGCCGAACGCGTGCGACGCTGCTGGTGTTTCTGGTGTCGGGCTTGATTCACGAGTTGGTGATCTCAATACCCGCGCGCGGCGGCTATGGGCTCCCTACCGGATACTTCATGCTCCAGGGATTGGGAGTCGCGGGCGAGCGCACCCCATTCGGACGCCGGGTCGGGCTGGGACGTGGCTGGCGTGGCTGGCTGTTCACCGTCGTGGTCGCCGCCGGCCCGGCCTTCTGGCTTTTTCCGCCGGTATTCGTTCGAAACGTCATCCTGCCGATGCTCGCGTTCATCGGCGCAACCTACAGGCAGGTATGACTATCAACCTGATTCTCCTGCTCCAGATAGCCGGTGTTCTCCACGTGGGCCTGGTGTGTGCGGGCGTGCTTATGCCGCGTGCGGTCGGCATGCGGGGCCACCTCGCCACGTTGCCGCCATTCATCCGTCAGCTCTTCTGGGTCTATTACTCCTTCATCGCCCTGTGCCTCGTCAGCTTCAGCATCATCACGATCGTGTTTGCCGACACGCTTGCGGCCGGCGGCAGTCTCGCGCGCGCGCTGTGTGCCTTCTTCGCGGTGTTCTGGACCCTGCGGTTGATCGCCGGGACGTTTGTGTTTGATATGCGGCCGTACTTGACGAGTGGCTATCACCGCCTCGGCTATCACGCCATCAATATCGTCTTCGCATATTTGCCCATTGTTTACGCTTTGGCTGCCAGCCAGCCGCACTGGCTGACGCGCTAGGTTGGATGCCGCGGGAGCGCTCACGTTACTGTCCTCCGGCCGGCTTCACGACGAGATCGATCTTCTTCGTCTCGCCCTCTTCCAGATTGATGGATTTCGCCGCCTCACGAAGCGACTCGATGTAGTCCGGATCGTTCCACTGGTTATTGATCGCGCTGGATACGGCCACACCAAGATACTTGCCCGGACGCAGGCCTTTGATCGTGAAGACTCCGGACTGATCCACCCGCGCGATACGAATTGCCTTGAGATCCTCGAGCCATAACGCGGCGTCCTCGGGAAAGACAATAGCGGTCCCTTCCAGAACCGGGTTGCCCTTGGCATCGTGCAGCGTGCCCGTGACGGTTGGAAAGCGGTTGGTCAGCGTGATGACGAACCCCTCGAGCGTCTGACCTCCCGTCTCGAACGGCTGCGACGTGAAATCCCGGCCGTTCTGATCGATCTGACGGATGGTCCAGCCATCAGCCAGGGGGCCAACCGTGAGCCGCACTTGACCGACAATCGATTTGAGCTCGAAGGTGCCGTCGTCGCGGACGCGTCCGTTGTCGGGGATGCCGGCCATGCTTACGGCGGTGTCCCGGTCTACAGGCAGGGCGCGCACCGACAGCTTGGACAGCGGCGACGGCAAGGGCGTATCGCCTTCGACGACGACGCGGCCGGCCACGGCGCCGGTGCCTCCCGTCACGATGCTGAGCCCCTCGACGTCGCCGCCAACGACCGACACGATCACATTGGCGGCCTCCGCCGGGCGGTCGGGCGTCGCAGCCGTCCGCACGTTGAGGTGGTATTCGGCCGGCGCGACATTGCGGAACGTGAACGTGCCGTCCGGATTCACTTTGGTGCTCTGCCCGCCGGACATCATCATGAAATTCTCGCCGCGGATTTCGAACGACATGCTGATGTTCTCACCCGCGAGCGGCACGCCTTGCGAACTGAAGACCGTGCCCGAGATCTTCGCGACCTTGCCCGGAATGAGGCCGATATCGATCGCCGAGACTTCCTGGCCGGCGCGCACGCGTACGCGCTGAGCCTCTGTGGGATTCGGGCTCGCCGGATAGTAGGTCGGCATGAATCCCAGCATCTGCTTCTCAGGCGGGTCTCCTTCCCAGGTTTCCCGCGACGAGGCCTGCACGTAGTACTCGCCGGGTTCGAGTCCGCTCAGACGGTATTGACCGGTGTCGTCGGTGATCGCGTTTCCTCTGACGGGCGTCAGCCGCCGGCGTCCGTTGAAGAACCGCATCTGAAGAGTGAGCACGTTGGCGCCGGCCAGCGGCTCACCCGCCTCGTCGAACACGTGGCCGGAGATCAGGGCCGTGTGTTGAAGGACGAAGTCGGCGGTCGCAAACACCTGCGCGTCGGCCAGCTCGATGGGGCGTCCCTGCTCGCCGGGCCGCGATTGCCCGAATGACAGACCCAGATAGCCGGCGCGGCTGGCGTTGAGCGTATACCGTCCGGCGGGCAGCTCGGTGATTTCAAATCGCCCCAGGCCATTCGTGCTGGCCGTTCGCCCTTCCGGAATCGCCTCGCCACTCAGCCGCAACTGAACGCGTCGCAATGGCCGCCCCTCCGCGTTCACGATCTTGCCGCGGACAATCGCCGTGCCCTTCTTCTCGACCGTCGTGTCGCGCGGTGGTGTTCGCTGCTGCGCGCCCAAGATCTGGGGCGTCGCGGTCTGGGCGGCGCCGTTTGCCGCCAGTGTCAACACCGTGGCCGCAGCGAGCGCGCACATCCTGGTCATCACAGACCTCCGTGCCTGCCGTCACATCCAGATCGGGATCGATTCACCCAAAGGCAGGCTGATTATCGCCGGATCCCTGTTCATTTTTTCGGCGATGTGTTAGCTTCTGCGCCTCACGCCCCCGCGGGAGGCAATCATGGCCGACAGTAACGCGGCGTCGAAGGCGCGGCCGGCGTCGCCGTCCAAACTGCCGAAGAAGCCCTCACTCGTCCAGCGTCTGCTTCGGAAGCTCGACTCGAAGCGGCGACGGCTGAAGCGCGAGGATCCGAACATCTACCCGCTGTACTAGGCCGATGCTGAAGGCGTACTCGGGAATGCTGACCCGGGAGCACTTCGGCGCCACCGGGGGCCCCCACGTGCTCTCGACATACGGCACGGACCGGAGCGGCACGAAATCGTACCGGTTCAACTCGCTCGGCTTCCGCGGCGAGGAGCACGATCCGGACGCGGTGGCCACGATCTTCGTCTGCGGCTGCAGCAACGCGTTCGGCCTCGGACTGAATGTCGAGGAGACCTGGGTGCACCGATTCAAGCTCGCCTACGCGGAGAAGCGCGGCCTGAATCCGTCGGACGTCAACGTGCTCAACTTCTCGCAGGGCGCGGCGTCGAACGACTACATCACGCGGACATTGCTGACGCAGTGTGCGCAGGTGCGGCCCGATCTGGTCATGGCCCAGTTCTCGCCGATGTACCGATGCGAGTTGTACGTCGACGGTCAGCCGTATTGCATCGGCACAGGACTCTGGGGCCTCTCGGCATGGGTCCGGTTCCTCGCGGTTCCGTGGAAGATGAAGAGCACCGTCATGCGGCGGATCTGGCAGGCGAGCGGACACGCCCGCCGCTACTCGGCCGAGTCCGGCCTCGCCGACGCGCTGCGGAACATACTGCTGCTCCAGTTCTATTGCCGCGCGAACGGCATCCGCTGTGTTATGACCTGGAGCGACGGCCGCCGCCTCGACGATCCGGCATTGCGCGACAATCCAGCGCTCGCGCCGCTGATCGCGCTGGTCGATCGCGCGGCCTTCTGCGGCTTCGCGATTCGCGATCCGGACATCCTCACCGACACCGCGGCGGATGGCCGGCATCCCGGCCCCACGACCAACGCGGCGTTCGCGGCTCGACTGCTCGATTTCCACGAGCGCGCGACGGGTCCATCCTCGTGACCGCGCTCGCGACCGACCTCGTGGGGCGCGCGGTGCGCGAGTTCTACGAGGGGATGCCGTTCAACTACTACTCCTCGGCGGCGGCTGCCGCGGCACAACTCCGCGTCAACCCGCTGGAGTCCGCGTGCCCCGATCTCCACGGGCTGTTGTCGTCGGGCGAGATCCGTTCCATCCTCGACTTCGGGTGCGGTGCGGGGTGGCTCGCGAACACCGTCGCGCGGCACTACGGAATTCGCGTCACGGGCGTCGACTTCACCGAAAAAGCGATCGTACGCGCGCGGTCCGTCTCCCGGCGTCTCA
>JBKPCD010000254.1:0-21460 GCA_046727175.1 Acidobacteriota bacterium
GTGTAGGCCACGACAAGACTGATGATATCGCGTCTTTTTGATGATCTAATCGGTCGCAAAGGACGAATTCGAGCTACGACCCACCGAGCCGTCAACGCCGAGCTACCGAGCCACCGAGCTACCGCCACCGAGCTCCCGAGCTACCGACTCCGGCCGTGATAGCATCCCGGATCCGGCCTCGAGCGAAAGGTGCCCTGATGACGCCCCGTCGGTATCTGCCCGCCTTGCTGCTGCTGTTCGTCGGCAGCGGCTGCGCCGCATTGATTTACGAGATCGTCTGGTTTCAGCTCTTGCAATTGGTGATCGGTTCTTCTGCCGTGTCGCTGGGTGTCCTGCTCGGCACGTTCATGGGAGGAATGTGCCTTGGCAGCCTCGTGCTGCCGCGCATCATTTCGGCACGCCAGCATCCTCTGCGCGTCTATGCGTGGCTCGAGCTGGGGATTGGGTCGATCGGCGTACTCGTGCTGTTCGGCATGCCGCTCGTGAGCGGCGTCTACACGGCATGGGCGGGTTCGGGAATTGTCGGCATCCTGCTGCGTGGCCTCGCCGCTGGCGTGTGTCTCCTGCCGCCGACGATATTGATGGGCGCAACGCTTCCGGCGATTGCGCGCTGGGTCAAGACGACGCCCGACGGCGTGTCGTGGCTCGGGTTCTTCTACGGTGGCAATACCGGCGGCGCCGTCATCGGCAGCCTTCTCGCGGGATTTTATCTGCTGCGCGTGCACGACATCGCGTTTGCGACGTTCGTAGCCGTCGCGCTCAACGTGACGGTCGCCGTGGTGGCCATCCTCGTCGCGCGCATCACGCCGTACGAAATGAGCGACGCACCCGACAGACCTGCGCGGGTGAAGGCTGCGCCGGGCGCCTGGGCTGTTTACGTGACCATTGCGTTGTCTGGAATGACCGCGCTTGCTGCGGAAGTGATCTGGACGCGGATCCTGTCGCTGTTGTTCGGTGCGACGGTCTATACGTTCTCGCTCATCCTCGCGGTATTCCTCCTCGGGATTGGAATCGGCAGCAGCGTTGGCTCGACGCTCGCGCGCGGCATGGCGCGTCCGCGCGTCGCGCTCGGATGGTGTCAGATGCTGCTCTGCGGCGCGATCGCGTGGACGGCATTCATGCTCGGCGATTCGCTGCCGTACTGGCCGATCAACCCCTCGCTGGCGACGAGTCCGTGGTTCAACTTTCAGCTGGACCTCGCGCGTTGTCTATGGACGGTGCTCCCTGGAGCGATCCTCTGGGGCGTCAGCTTCCCGCTGGCGCTTGCGTCGATTGCAACGGAAGGACAGGACCCGGCAAGGCTCGTCGGTGGCGTGTACGCGGCGAACACGGTCGGCGCAATCATCGGTTCGGTTGGAGGAAGCCTGCTCCTCGTCACCTGGCTGGGCAGCCAGCACGCGCAACAGGCCCTTATCATCGTGAGCGGCCTCTCGGCCCTGCTGATGCTCGAGCCGCTTCCGTCGACGGATGCAGAGAAGCCTCGCGCTCAGCTCGCCGGAACCCTCCCCATCGTCGTCGCTGCCGTGTGCGCCGCCTTGCTCGCGCGGAATCTTCCAGGAATCCCGCCGATTCTCGTTGCGTACGGACGGTACGCGGCGACGCGGCTCGGAACGGCGGACGTGATTTACGTCGGTGAGGGTTGGAACGCGTCGGTCGCCGTATCCCGCATTGGGAACGTTCTCAATTACCACAACGCCGGTAAGGTGCAGGCATCGAGCGAGCCGCAGGACATGCGTCTACAGCGGATGCTCGGACATCTCACGACACTGATCCCCAAGGATCCGAAAAAGGTGCTCGTGATCGGGTGCGGGGCCGGTGTGACCGCCGGCGCCGCGTCCATCGATCCAAAGGTGGAGCAGCTCACGATTGTAGAAATCGAGCCGCTGGTGCCGAGGGTGGTCTCACACTACTTCTCCGAGCACAACTTCGACGTCGTCCGGAATCCCAAGACGCGCGTGGAGCTCGATGACGGTCGCCACTTCCTTCAGACGACAAAGGAGAGGTTCGACGCAATCACCTCGGACCCTCTCGATCCCTGGGTGAAGGGAGCTGCGATGCTCTACACGCGCGAGTTCTTCGAGCTCGTCAAGGCACACCTCAACCCCGGCGGCGCGGTGACACTGTTCGTACAGCTGTACGAGAGCAACACCGAAGCGGTGAAGAGCGAGATCGCCACGTTCATGGAAGCCTTCCCGAACGGCGTCGTGTGGGGCAATACGCAGGAGGGACGCGGCTACGATCTCGTGCTGCTCGGGCAGGTCGAGCCGACCCGCATCAACGTGGACGAGATCGAACGACGCCTGCAGCAGTCCCCGTACGCGCCGGTGCGCTCGTCATTGGGCCAGATTGGAATGAACTCGGCGGTCGATCTGTTCTCGACGTTTGCAGGCACGGCCGCCGACCTCCAGCCCTGGTTGAAGGACGCCAACATCAACCGCGATCGCAACCTTCGACTGCAGTACCTTGCCGGCCTCGGGCTGAACCTCTATCAAAGCGATTCGATTTACGCGGCCATGCTCGCCTATGCGAGTCACTATCCCGATAACCTGTTCGTCACGTCGGAGACGACGGCGCAGCTGCTGCGAGAAGGGATTCGAAGGGAACAGGGACGGGCGCAATGACATCGGCTCCTGGCTCAAGGCTCTGGGCTCTGCGGCGTGCCTAACGCCGAAGCCCAAATCCCGGAGCCGGGCTCTACTCCGCCGGCCGATCGACGACTCGTCCATCGAACAGATAGATGTGCCGCCGCGCGCGCGCGAGGTAGTCGGGATTGTGTGTGGCAAGGCACAGCGTCGCGCCGTCGGCATGCAACTCTCCGAGCACTTGCATCAAGGCATCACCGGCCTTCGAGTCGAGATTGCCCGTCGGCTCGTCGGCCAGCAGGATCGGCGGACGGCCGGCAATCGCGCGCGCAATCGCGACGACCTGCTGGTGACCGCCCGACAGCGATCCCGGCCGCTGCTTCGCGCGCCCGGTTATCCCCACGCGCTCGAGCGCGGCGTGCACGCGCGTCTGACGCTCCGCCGCGCTCACACCGCGCAGCGTCAACGGATACTCGACGTTCTCGTAGACCGTCATGTCCCCGATCAAGTTGAAGCTCTGAAAGATGAGGCCGATCTCGACGTTGCGCGCCCGCGCCCTTTCGCCCGGCGAGAGCTGGTCCACGGCGCGGCCGTTCAACCAGTAGCGCCCCGCAGTTGGCGATTCGAGCAATGCGAGGACGGCCAGGAAGGTCGACTTGCCGCAGCCCGACGGCCCCGAGATCGCGACGTACTCGCCGCGCCCGATGTCGACCGTGACATTGTCCAGCGCGCGCGTCTCCTCGTCAGCCTCGCCCTTGAAGATCTTGCTCACGCCCTCCAGCCGTATCAGCGGCATGTCGAGGTCCTGCGTCGCTGTCTCACGCCCTTCCGTGCGCCTGCGCCACCACATTGAACTCTCCTATCGGTGATCTGGCTTTGGGCTCAGGGCTTTCGGCTCTGGGTCAGCCTTGCGGCTGCCCGACGCCAGAGCACCAAGCACCTTTAGCACCCTCAGCACCTCTAGCACCCCAGCACCCTAGCACCTGAGACCTGCTCGCACGGTCAGACGGTGCGGGTCGCGAGATGGTTGGTCTTCCACGCCACCGCGCACAATACGCGCGGCGAGGACCCCGGCTTCCACCCCACCGCACAATACGCGCGGCGGGACCCGGCTTGTGACACAGTAATGACCATGACTTTCTGGGCGCTCTTGACACTTACGCTGGTTGCAGGCGTGGCGTTCACCGGATCCGAAGGGTCTGGCCCGAGTCATGGAAAGGGGCCTGCAAAGCCGATCGCTACAGCGCTTTCCGACCAGGAGCGCGCCATAGTCCAGCACGTCGAGACCCACAGCGCGGAAGGTGTGGCGCTGCTGGAGCGCTCGGTCAATATCAACAGCGGCACGCTGAACTTCACGGGTGTTCGCGAAGTCGGCAGACTGTTCAGCGCCGAATTCGAGAAGCTCGGATTCAAGACGGCATGGATTGACGGCACCGCGTTCAAGCGCGCGGGCCACCTCGTTGCCGAGCACCAGGGGTCCGGTCCCCGCGTGCTCCTCATCGGCCATCTCGACACCGTGTTCGAAACGCACAGCCCGTTTCAACGGTTCGAACGTATCGGCGAGGGGGAGGCGAAGGGTCCTGGCGTTCTCGATATGAAGGGCGGCGATGTGATCATGATTCAGGCCCTGAAGGCGCTAGCGTCGACCGGCGCGCTCAAGAGTCTGAACGTCACCGTCGTCATGACGGGCGATGAAGAGTCGGCGGGGGAACCCCAGAGCGCCGCGCGCGAAACGCTCGTCGCTGCAGCGCATGGCGCACGCGTAGCGCTCGGCTTCGAGGACGGGGACGGAAAGCCCGGACATGCTGTCACTGGCCGGCGAGGCACCAGCAGCTGGACGTTGAAGGTCAAGGGAACGCCCGCTCACTCATCGCAGATCTTTCGTGAGGACATCGGGTTTGGCGCCGTGTTCGAAGCCGCTCGCATCCTGAACGCCTTTCGCGAGACACTCGCGAGCCAGGAACATCTCACCTTCAATCCCGGCCTCGTCCTCGGCGGCACGCAGATGGACTACGACGCGCCACAGTCGCGCGGCGCGGCCTTTGGCAAGGAGAACGTCATTGCCGAACACGCGATCGTCTCGGGCGACCTGCGTGCGCTCTCGAAGGAACAGTTCGAGAATGCGCAGAATGCGATGAAGAAAATCGTTGCCGCATCGCTTCCACACACCACTGCGGAGATGACGTTCGAGGAGGGGTATCCGCCCCTGACGCCGACCGAGGGCAACCGTCAGCTGCTGCGCATGTACGACGAGGCAAGCCGCGATCTCGGGCTCGGTCCTGTGACGGAGGTGAATCCGGATCGCGCCGGAGCGGCCGACGTCTCGTTCGTCGCAGGCGAGGTGCCGATGATCCTCGACGGGATTGGAATGCGCGGCGACGGGGGACACACCGTCAACGAGATCGCAGACCTGACGATGTTTCCTGCGCAGATCAAGCGCGCAGCGCTGTTGCTCTATCGGCTCGGACGCGCGCGGGACTGAAAATCGCGGTGTCAGTCGCTTCGCCCGCGGACCGCGATGTACCCATTCCGCGCACGGACTTGATAGCCGGGCTGCCGCAACCGCACGCGGATGCTGTGATACTGCCCGTCTGCGCTCTTCGGTGACGCGTAGCCGAGGACGTACTGGCTGTTCAGCTCCTCGGCGATGCGTGTCGTCGCGGCGGCGAGCTCCTCGGCGTTCGTCACGACTTCGGTCCTGCCTCCACTCTGGTTCGTAATCTCGCCAAGCGCCGCAGGATTCACGCGTGTGTTGATCGCTTGCCGATTCGGGGAGTCGATCGCGATCGCGTAGACGAACGCGTCGCTGCGCAGGAGCGCTGACCGCACATCGCGCAGCGAGGCGTCGCTTGCGGTGTCCGCGCCATCCGAGATGACGACGAGTGCGGCACGCTGACGCGTCCGTCGATCGATCAACGGCAGCGCGCTGATGACCGCGTCGTAGATCGCCGTGCCGCCCGACGGATGCACGGTGTCGAGCGCTGCGCGGACGAGGTCCGGCGCGTCCGTCCACGGGGTGAGGATCTTCGGTGCGTGGTTGAAGGCGACCACGAAGAACTCGTCGGACGGGTCGAGCAGCGTGAAGAGGAATCGCTCGACCGCCGCGCGCGCGTCCTTGATCCGCTGGCCGAACATGCTGTCGCTGATGTCGAGCAGCATCCCGAGGCCGACCGGCACGCGCTCGCTGGTGAACACGCTGATGGTCTGGCGCTCCCCGTCTTCGAACACCTCAAACGCGTCGCGGGGCAGGTCGGTCACCAGGGTGCCGTTCGGCCCGAGCACCGTGACGGTCACCATGACCAGATCGACTCCGGATCGAAGCGGCGGCCGCTGATCGCGTACGAGTTGGCGGTCGTTCGCGTGGACCCCGATGCAGATGACGCCAGCCAGCAGCACTCCGATCGGCCTCACACCCCTATCGTATCCCGCGCGCGCGGAATCGTCAGATCGATTGCAGATCGGTAATCCCTCTGAAGGCGGACTCGCCTCGAGCCGAAGATTCAGGACGATCGTGAAGAAGCCATCTCTCGTGAGGGACAGTCGTTTCGAACCGACAATTCCGAACCGTGAATCGAGAACCGTGAACCGGACCCTCGCCGGCGGCGGCCTTTCAGCCGCCAGTCGAGGAGTGCATAAGGTTTGCAGCCAGCGCCATCCATGTCCCGTTTGGTCCTCGTGACAGTCCTCGTCTCGACGCTCGCGGCCTGCGGCGGCGGGTCCAAGTCTCCATCGTCACCCACCGACGCGCCCCGCCTTCTTCAGGGCCACGTGGTCAACGCGGTGAGCGGAGCGCCAACGGGGAACCTGACTGTCAGTGTGGCCGCGCTCCGATCGGTCACGACCGACAGCGACGGCAATTTCTCGATCGACGTGAACGGAGCGGGGGCGTACACCGCCTCCATCCGCGGCGGATCGATCGTCGAACGGGAGACGACGCTCGTGCCGACAACGGAGCGACCGCGGCTCTCCGTCATCCCGACCGTATTCGATTTGACCGCGTTCGACGAGATGTTCCGGAGCCTGAACTCGCGTCTCCAGCGCTGGACCTCCAGACCCGCGCTCGTTGTCCTCGCGACGACTATGGAATTCCATTCGACGTCCGACGACGTGTTCGAGGCGTCGAGCGAGCAGATGACCGACGATGAAGTGTCGCAGATGGTGGCGCACGTGACCGAAGGCCTTGCGCTGCTCACTGGCGATACGTACACGAGCTTCGCTTCCGTCGACGTCGAGCGGCCGAAGCCAGGCGATCGGGTATCGACCTCGCGAACCGGCAAGATCGTGGTTGGACGCTACACCGGGATCGTGACGTTCGCGAATACGATCGGGTACGGCCGGTGGCTGGAGACGAGCAGCGGGACCATCGTGGGCGGCGCGATGTACCTCGATCGCGATTTCGATCGTGGAGATGGGCGCCGGCGGTTGCTTCGCATCCACGAGCTCGGTCATGCACTCGGCTATCAGCACGTACGCTCCCGCACCTCGATCATGAACCCGGCCGTCGGTCCCGAGCCGACGGACTTCGACCGTGCCGGCGCCATCATCGCGTTTCAGCGCCCGCCAGGCAATCGCGCACCCGACGTCGATCCCGCCGGGGGCGCTCTGTCGTCGACCTCAGAAGGCAGTGGCCGTTGGTCTCCGCCCAGTGTCTGTGAAATCCACCGGTAGTCCGATAGCTCGGTGGCTCGGGACCGAACCTCGAACCCGAACCACGGCACCTGAACGAGCCACCGAGCTACCGAACCACCGAGCTACCGAACCACCGAGCTACCGAACCACCGAGCTACCGAACCACCGAGCTACCGAACCACCGAGCTACCGAGCCACCGAACTAGCGGAGACTCTTGTAAGCAGCGGTGAGCCAGATTCGCGCAGTAACCGAACCCGGCCCCCGGCCCTGGCTCCCGGCTCCCGGCCCCCGACCCCGGCTACAATCACCACCTAATGAAGCGCGCACTCACCGTCCTTCTTCTCTCGACGCTCATCGCTGCCGTCGTCTTGCGGGCGCAACGCCGCAGCACGCCGCCTACATCTCACTTCACCGTTGTCGAAGCCACGATTCCAGCCATGATGGCGGCCATGATGGAGGGGGGCGTCACGTCGCGCGACCTCGTGGAGCAGTACCTGATACGAATCGCGACGTACGAGGACAAGTTGAACGCGGTCATCACCGTCAATCGCAACGCGCTCGAAGAGGCAGACGAGCGCGACAGAGAACGACGACAGGGGCGGATTCGCGGTTCGCTGCACGGTGTGCCGATTGCCCTGAAGGACAACATCCAGACGACCGACATGCCGACGACCGGCGGCGCGCTCGCGTTTGACGGGTTCGTGCCGCCGTACGAGGCGGCGGTGACGAAGAACGTGCGTGAGGCGGGCGCAATCATCATCGCGAAAACCGGGATGACGGAGCTCGCGAACTGGGTTGCCGGTCCGCCTACGCCGATGCCGGGGAACTATAACGCGCTCACCGGGTATGGCATGAACCCATACGACCCGCGGCGGGATCCGCGTGAGGCGACATTCGACGGACGCCCGGCACTCGGTACTGGCGGATCGAGCTCGGGAATCGGCACCGCCGCGAGCTTCTGGGCGGCGAATGTCGGAACCGAGACGTCCGGCTCGATTCTGAGCCCGTCGAATCAGAACATGCTCGCCGCCGTCAAGCCGACGGTCGGGCGCGTGAGCCGCTACGGAATCATTCCCATCACCGCGGATCAGGACACGGCGGGACCGATGGCGAGGACGGTGACGGATGCGGCGATCCTGCTCGGCGTGCTCGAGAGCGCAGCGCCGGACCCGAACGATCCGGCCACCCGGACGTGCACGCCGCCGCCCGGTCGGGACTATACGCGCTTCCTTCGTGCCGACGGTTTGAAGGGCGCTCGCATCGGCATTCCTCGCGCCTTCTTCTACGATCGCCTTCCCGAAGTCACGGGGCGGCAGCGCGGCGGACTCAATGACGATCAGGCCAGGGCGATGGCCGACGCGATCGACGTCCTGAAGCAGCAGGGCGCGATCGTCGTGGACCCCGCGGACATCCCGAGCGTCATCGAACCCGATCTGAAAGAGAGCTTCGTCCCCTGGGGCATCTGTTCGGGCGTCGACGATGCGAAGGGGAAGGATGACGACTGCTCGGTGATTCTGAAGTACGGCATGAAGAGAGACTTCAACAAGTGGCTCGCGTCACTTGGACCGTCGGCGCCGGTAAAGACCCTCACGGAGCTGCGCGACTGGAATACCGCCCACAAGAACGCGGGGGCGATCAAGTACGGACAATCACAGCTCGACATCTCTGACGAAATGGACGTCGAGGCCGATCGCGCGCGCTACGAAGCGGATCGCGCGAAGGACATCGAGCTGGGCGCGACGCGGGGCATCGACGCCGCGATGAAGGCGAACCGTCTCGACGCGCTGCTCTTTCCGGGATCATCCGGCGCGGCGCTTGCGGCGCGGCCCGGCTATCCAACGGTCATGGTCCCGTTTGCCATGGTGCCGAACGCGCCGACGCCGCCGTTTCCATCGGGGTTCGACGCAAAGCCGGCGCCGTACGGTGTGAGCTTTACCGGCATGGCGTGCAGCGAGCCGAAGCTGCTGGAGCTTGGATACGCGTTCGAGCAAGCAACGAAGCGTCGAACGGCGCCGCCATTCTTACCTTAGCGGCCTGCCAGCGTCTGGCCCGGCGGAACCTGCGGTGGCAGAAGCGGGTCGTCCGCGGCAATTCTCGCGATCGACAGCGGCGGGATATTGGCATCGATCTGCCGGTTCATCTGCTTGATTATCTCGTTGGCGACAATCGCATAACCGGTATTCGTCGGGTGAAGCCCGTCGAGCGAGAAAATACCACCGAAGAACGCGGTCGTGAGCCGTCGCCCGAGCACGACGTGTCCCTGTTTGTCGAGCTGATCGAACAGATCATGGACATCGACCAGCACGGCATCGTACTGCGCGGCTTGTGCCGCGATAATCGAATTGTAGGCGTCGATGGCCGCGCGTATCGTGATGGCTTCGCCGGACGTCAGGACGACGTTCGGTGGCAACGGCCCGAGCGCCGGATTCGCGAGAATCGACGGGATGAGCGCGAGGCCATTCGGCGTTACCGAATCGCCGGGTGCGATTCCGAGCAACGGCGCGATCGCGCCGAGCGGCAGTCCGACGAGCTGCGCGACTCCTTCCGCGGATGTGAGGAACGGGGCTTTCGTGACGTCAGGAACGTTGATGACAACCAGCGTTGCGCCGGTCGCGGCCAGACGCCGCGTCACCGTCGCATAGTCGGTTGCGAAGTTGGCGAGCGGGGTCAGCGCCGCGGGACTCGCGACGTAAATCGTTCCGAGCACGTCGCTAGGACCGATCCAGAGCAGGATCGTCGTTGGCGACAGCGCCTCCGCCCATTCGACCTGGCTTCTTGCGACGCCGCTCAAAAGCCCCGGGACTCCCAGCACCAGATCCGTGAGGCTGTCGATCGGCAGCGTGGGCCGCGTGACGAGTGCGTCGTGCACGGTGTGACCGGGTACGGCAAGGTTCATCGGTTGGACGAGCGGATTCAGCCGACCAGGCGACGTTCCAGGCGCTCGGGTGAAGGTTGGTGGCGGACCCGGGTCCACATCAACGATCACGTTCGGAATACCCGGCGGGCCGATGAGTGGAAGGGGCAGCGGCACGCCGGCTTGATCAGCGATCAGGCTTGCCGGACTGTTGACCTGTTGTGACGACAGGAGCGAGTCGTTCTGGTAGCCGGCCAGCAGAGAGTCGCCGACCGCGACCAGCCGTGACAGATTCAGTTGTGCTGGCGACCCGACCTGCGTAGCCGCACCGACGGCCGCGTAAACGAACACAGCGACAGTCGTCACCGCGATACGACGCTGAATTGAGATCCAGTTCGCCATCACCGCTCCTCTGATCAGTGCTGTCGGCCCTGGAGCCGATCGCTTCGAGGGCGCCATCATCTCATGAAAGCACGCGCAAATTCCGACGTGCGGCTCAGGGCCGGTTCGCCGCCGCGATCACGAAAATGTTAGAGGTGCGCTTGGGGGGACTTCACGAGAATCGCACGCGCGTAGAGCAACTCGAAGCCCACGCGCTGCATGTTCTCCTGTGACTTCGATCCAGGTTGTGTCGTGACGACGGCAAGGTCACAGCCTCGCGATGCCGCACTGGTCAGCCGGGCGCGAAGCAAGACGCTCTGTACACCGCGCCTGCGATGTGCGGACAGCGTGGCTGCCCCGCACAGTTGTGCGATGCCATCGAAGAGCCGCAGCGCACCCGCGCCCGCGATGACGCCTTCGCGCCGGGCGAGGAACGGCTCGAAACCGGTCGCCGCCGTGACGTCGTCGAGAGCCTGCCTGATCGCGTCGCGCGCGAATTCCTCGGTCGGCGGCGGGCCGTCGAAGACGTCCGGGGTCAGGAAGCCAGCGACCAGGACCTCGCCCCAGCGGGATGCGTCGCCGGGTTCGGCCGGTGTAACGGTGATCGCCTCGTTCGGCTGAACGTCCGTGAGCTGCAACACAGACATCGCGTCGAGCGAAAGCCCCATAACGTTCTCGAACCCGATGAGCTCGTAGCCGCGACGTGTCAGGTGTGTTGCAATGTCAGGGTCGCCGAGCGACGCGAATTCCACCCGAAGCACTGCGTGTCTTTGCCGGAATTCCTGCTCGACCTGTTCCAGCTCCTCGTCCGAAGGCCGCGGGTCGAAACCCAAACCGGCCCATTTGTTCGACGGCGATCCCTCTCGAACGTAAGCGGCCACACCTCCGCCAACGGTCCGACAGAAGACGACACCATCATTGTTTCTAGCTGCCGCACCGCTCGCGATGCTGGCGATCAGAGTGCATTCAGCGCGCTCGATCCGACGGGCGAGCGATGTCGTGGCAAATAACACGGGTCCCCCCGACGTCTCACACGGGGTCTGACCCTAGTCTGACCCTAGTCTGACCCCAGTTTGACCCTGGTCTGACCTCTGTCTGACCCCCTACCTGCGCCGCCGCTTCAGCCATCGGCGGATGAACACACCCGCCGCGGCGACCGCGCTCACGGGCAGATACATCATTGCCACCAGCCCACCGGCAGCCGCCGCACCGACGTTGCGGTTCGCGATCATCGAAAGGCCGAGCGTCGAGAACGGATTGTCATCGACGAGATACGTCCACGTCGAAGACGAGCCTGCCAGCCTGGCCGCAGAGAGATCGATCGCGCCATCCGCGACGGTGAGTCGATCGAACACGGCGACGGTCTCATCGCGGACGCGGTCCATCATTGCGCCAAATGCTTCCACGATCTGGCGGTGGAACTCGCCAATCGGCTCACGGCCGCCGTAGCGCTGCAGGTGGATGCCTTCTCGAATATCGTCGATGAGCGCGAGGTGATCGGACCAGTGGCGATCGAGCTGCCGGATCGCGATCGCCTGCTCCGCATGCCGCACGGCATCGGCTCCGGCCGCGGCGACGAGCGCGGCATGACGATCGGGCACTCGTTCCTGGCAGACCGTCGGCTCGAGCTCGTCATGCAACATCGACTGTCGCAGGTCGTACACGATCCGTCGCTGTTCTTCGACGACAGCGGAGTACTTCCAGACCGTGCGCCGGATATCGAAGTTCTGGCCTTCCACGATGCGTTGGGCGCGGGCGATCTCGCGCGCGACAATCGGATCGGCAATTGGCACGCGTTGACGTGCCGGCCGGTGATTCGCGGGGATCAGCGACATCACACCGTATCGCTGGATGAGATCGTCTTCGAGGCTGATGAAGAATCGCGAGGAACCGGGATCACCCTGTCGTCCGGATCGACCACGCAGCTGGTTGTCGACGCGTTCGCTCTCGTGGCGGTTCGTCCCGATGACGTAGAGCCCGTCGAGCGCGGCGACACCATCGCCGAGATGGATGTCGGTTCCACGTCCGGCCATGTTCGTCGAGATCGTGACGGCGCCAAGCACCCCAGCCTGCGAGATGATCTGCGCTTCGTGCGCGTCCTGCCGCGCGTTCAGGACGCGGCACGCCACGCCGCAATCCCGCAACCGGCCCGCGACCTCCTCTGACTCTCGAACGCTCGCCGTGCCAACGAGCACGGGTCGGCCGGTCGGGTGTAGGCGCGCGATCTCCTCGACGAGCGCGGCTTGTTTCGCCGCGCGATGAGTAAAGACGACATCGTCTTCATCGACGCGGCGGCATTCTCGATGGGGAACGAACACGACCGTCCGGAGGCCGAAGAACGCGTGGAATTCTTCGGCCGCAGGAACAGCCGTCGCAGTCATTCCAGCGAGTAGCGAGTACAGCCGGATGAAGTGCTGCATGGGGATCGATCCGAGGATGCGTCCTTCCGGTCGGATGGTGACGCCTTCCTTGGCTTCGACGGCCGGTTGAATGCCGTGGGGCCATCGCCTGTTTTCGGCGACGCGGCCGGTCCATTCGTCCACGATCTCGACGCGATCGTCGCGGACGACATAGTCGCGGTCGCGTCGAAGCAGCGCCTCGGCGTGCAGCGCGACGTGGACGGCGCTCAGCAGCAAGTGGTCATCCGACAGACTGGCCCCGAGTAAATCGCCGGCGTGCCGAAATCCGCCCTCGGTCAGCACGACGGTGCGCCCGTAGTCGTCAGCGGTGTAGTCGATGCCTGATTGCAGACGGCGAACGACCGATGCGACGGCAGCGTGATCGATTTCCAGTGCCGCCGCTTCACGCGCGATCACGAGCGGCACGCGCGCTTCGTCTATCAGGATGAAATCCGCTTCGTCGACGATGGCGAAGTCGTGTCCGCGATGCACGACCTGAGCGGCGCCGAGGGCGGTGTGGTCGCGCAGGTAGTCGAAGCCGGCCTCCTTCGCGGTGACGTAGGTGACATCAGCCGCGTACGCCCGCCGGCGCTCGTCGCCGGTCATGCCCTGGACGACGAACGCGGCCTCGACATCGAAGAAACGATACAGCGGCCCCATCCATTCGGCGTCGCGTTTTGCCAGGTAATCGTTCGCGGTGAAGATGTGGACACCGCGTCCGGCAAGCGCACGCAGAAGGGCAGGCAGGACGGCGACGAGCGTCTTCCCTTCACCGGTGGCCAACTGCGCGAGGCACCCGTGGTGGAGTGCGACACCGGCGGCGACCTGCACGTCGAACGGCCGCATCCCCAACACGCGTGCCGCTCCCTCTCGCGCGGCTGCGAAGACCTCGGGAAGCAGCGCGGCGAGCGGTTCTCCATCCCGAGCCCGCAGGCGAAGCTCGCGCATCGACGACTGGAGCTCACGATCGCTCAGCGGGCCGCATCCGATTTCGTCCATCCTGCGCAGCGGCGCGTAGTAGGAACGAACGTCGTAGACAACCGGTACGCCGGTGAAATGCCGATAACGCTCGTGAATGGCGTCGGTCAGGGACCAGCGGTGGGATGAAGACATGGGGCGCAATCGCCTGGACCGAGTGTATCGCCGTACCGCTCCTCCTCTGCCTGGTGGCACTCGCGGCGAGCTACATTCCAGCGCGCCGGGCCACTCGCGTCGATCCTGCCTGTGATCGCGATGAGAACGGAGTAGGTACCGAACTACGGAACGACCGAGTCAGGCGGCGGCTCTATCAGACCTTCTTTCAAGTCCAGCATCAGCGGCGGCGGTTCGAGCTCGATCAAGTACTCGAACTCGCGGCGGAAGTCCTGGAGCGAGAGGCCGGCCGTCGCCGCGAACTTTGCAAGCTCGCGCGGATCCTCGAAGTCGTCGCGACGAAGGCGGAGCATGTATCGGCGGGCGATCGCGTACCGGGTCGAGTGGATGTCCACGAGTCGCACACGCGTGCGGCCGGTGTCCTTGTCGATCATGTCGCTGAACTTGATCGGGACGAAATGGCCGCCCTGGATCGAGATCATCGCGGCGTTGCCGCCGCCGAGCACGTATTTCGCGGCGCAATACCCCAGATCACGCGTGTATTCCATGTCGAGCGGAATCGGATCGGCGCAGCGGAGCTCGTATCCGATGTTCTTGGCCGCAATCGTCGTCTTGATGCCGAACTGTCTGAGCCGCATCTGGACTTCGGCCTTGAGGATCTCGCCGATGTTCACCTCCGCGATGCGGACGTGACCGTGCGCGTCGCGCTCCACTTCGTGGAGCTGTGCGAGGTCCTCCGGCTCGATGTCGAGGACCAGTCCTTCCGCGATCACCGCCACGCCATCCCGTCGTCCGTAGCTCAGGCGCTTCACGATCGCCCCGACGAGCGTGTCGACGATCATCTTCAAGCGGACCTTGCGGCCGGCGAATTCCTCCGGAATGAGCGTCAGCGTCGCGCCCGCAGCCTTGCCGATGCCGAGCGCGAGGTGACCGGCCTTCCTGCCCATCGTAATCACGAAGTACCACCGTGAGGTCGTCTTGGCATCGACCATCAGGTTCTTCACGATCTCGACGCCGTGATGGCGCGCCGTCTGGAAGCCGAAGGTGTCGACGTAAGGCGCGAGATCGAGATCGTTGTCGATCGTCTTCGGCACGTGAACCACGTGGATGCGCCCGCCCGCGCGCTCTTCGAGCTTCATGGCCGAATACGCGGTGTCATCGCCGCCAATCGTGATCAGCATCGCCACGTTGAGGCGCAGGAGCGAGATGACCGCCGCCTCGAGATGAGCGGGATCCAGCGTCGGGTTCGCGCGGGAAATTCCGATGTGAGAACCCCCGCGGAAATGGATGCGGCTCACCTCATCGATCTCGAGCGGCTGCACGCGATCGACGTTGCCCTTCATAATCCATTCGAAGCCGTCCCGGATGCCGACGACTTCGACGCCGTCGAGACGCCCGCGGATCGTCGCGGCGCTGATGACGCTGTTGATGCCGGGAGCCGGACCACCACCGACGAGAATCGCCAATCTTTTGGTCACGTTCTGATCCTATCGCGAAGTCCGGGATTGGGGATTCGGGGTTCGGGCTTCGCGGGTTCGGAGTTCGGATCTTTCTGCCAGCTTCTGGCTGCTTACAGCATGCGCCGGTGGCTCGGGGGTTCGGCAGCTCGGTAGCTCGCCGCGACCGACATTTTGTCGAAGTTCGTCACAGACGGCGGGGCAGTCGTCACATTGATGATCGCACTGACGGTCGCATGAGAATAGAGCGGACACCGAGCCCCTAACCTTAGAACCCGAATCCTGGCGATGAGGCAAGCGACCGAGCCACCGAGCCACCGAGCCACCGGCATGTGTCACAATGCCGCCCATGGTGATTGCCACGTTTGCGTTGTTGCTGTTGCAGTCTTCCGCTGCGCAAGATGTGCCCCCGATCCGCAATTTCCTCCGCGTGACCCCGGAATTCTGTACCGGCGGGCAGCCACGCATCGAGCACATCGCGCAGCTCAAAGCCGACGGCGTCAGGGCCGTCCTCAACCTTCGGCAGCCGAGCGAGCATCGCGCGTCCGAGGAGCAAACAGCGGTCGAGCAGGCCGGACTCAAGTACTTCAACATCCCCGTCGAGTACGGCAATCCGCAGGAGGCCCTGGTCGACGAGTTCCTGCGCGTCACCGACGATCCATCGAATCGCCCGATGTTCATTCATTGCACGGCGGCGATTCGCGTCGGCGCGTTCTGGATGATCCGACGGGTCCTGAGAGACGGGCTCACCGCTGACGCTGCGTTCGAAGAAGCCAGGAAGGTCGGCCTCGTCCAGAGCCCGCACCTCGAGGAGTTCGCTCGAAAATACATCGCCGCGCACAAGACGAAGTGAGACGCATGCACGCGGATGGCCGCGGATCGGGGATCACGCGAGCCGCGTTGATCCATGGCTGGATCGCGGCCGTCGCGATCGTGTCCGCGGGCTGCGGATTTGGCGCGGCCGGCACCGAAGTTCCCCGCGCTGGATCCCTGACTCCGGAATCGTGCAGCGGCGTTCACGCGCGCGGCGCGCGTTGTGTGAAGTTCTACGTCCCCGAGAATCGCGCGCGGCCCGCCGATCGGATCATCGGCTTGCGCATCGTGATTCTTCCCGCCACCGGCAGCAATCCCGCAGCGGACCCTGTGTTCTATCTTGCGGGCGGGCCGGGGCAGGCGGCGACGGTCATGCTCGGCGATCCATCAATTGTCGACAGCGAGCTGCGGGAGCGTCACGCGCTCGTGTTCGTCGATCAGCGCGGCACCGGCGGGTCGCACGCCCTCGATTGCCGGTTCTACGGCCCACCCGAGAACGCGCAGAGCTACTTTCGACCGTTCATGCCGATCGAGAAGGTGCGTGACTGCCGGTCGGCACTTTCCGCGAACGCCGACCTCACCCAGTACACGACTGCAGCGGCGGTCGACGATCTGGACGAGGTGCGCGCGGCGCTCGGCTACGACAGCGTCAACCTGATAGGCGGCTCCTACGGTACGCGGTTGGCGATGGAGTACGTCCGGCGCTTCGAGTCGCGCGTCCGCACGGTCATCCTCGAGGGGCCGGTGCCGCCCGCGGCTGCTGTCCCGGCCGGCTTTGGTCGCGTGGCGCAGAAAGGACTCGACGGGCTCCTCGACGAATGCGCCGCGGCAACGCGATGCCGCGACGCGTTTCCCCGTATTCGCGAAGAGGCTCGAATCGTCTTCGATCGTCTGCGCAAAGGACCGGTCAAGGCGTCGGTCAGGCATCCAGCGATCGTGCGTCCGTCGGAAGTGATCGTCACGCGCGACAACCTCGCCGAGGCGATCCGCTATATGACGTACTCCTCGCATCACGCGTCGTACGTGCCGATGTATCTGCACCAGGCGTTCAACGGAGACTTCTCATCGATCGCGCAGTACCTGCTCGACCACCGCGCGCGAGGCACGTTCGATGGCTTGTATCTGTCGATCACCTGCACCGAGGACGTGCCGTTCGTCCCCGCGTCCGCGGCCGAAGACGACGAGGACACGTATCTGGGCGGTTATCGCGTCCGCGAACAACGCGCGGCCTGTGCGGAGTGGCCGCGCGGCGACGTCCCGCGCTGGCACCGCGAGCCACTGGCATCGCAGCGGCCCGTCCTGATCTTTTCCGGCATGCTCGATCCCGTGACGCCACCCCGTTTCGGCGATGAAATTCTTCGAACGCTGACCAACGGTCTGCATCTCACCGTTCCACACGCGGGGCATTCGGTCGGCGGGTTGAAGGGTCTCGAATGTCTGTCGCGCGTGCGCCGCGACTTCATCGAGCGTGGGACTGGGGAGGGCCTGGACGTCAGGTGTCTTGCTGATATCACGCGCCCGGGTTTTGCGACGGCTTGGTGATGCGCGTGCGCCGTCGGTTCCCGGAGGAGACGGAGGACACGGACAAGCCTTTTACCGCGGAGGCACGAAGAACACGGAGAAGTGGCCCTCGTCTCCTCCGTCTCCTCCGGTTGCCAGGAGGCGGCTCTGACCGCTAAGCTCCCCGCATGATCCTGGGGTTCGAGCAGATCACCAAGAGCTACGGATCCACCGTGGCGCTCCGGGGCGTGACCTTCGACGTGCCTGGTGGAGAGATCTTCGGCCTGCTCGGTCCCAACGGCGCCGGCAAGAGCACCCTAATCCGCATCCTGATGGACATCATCAGGCCGGACTCCGGCATGGTACGCGTGTTCGGCGAGCCGCGACGTCGACAGCACCTGGATCGTCTGGGGTACCTGCCGGAGGAGCGTGGGCTCTACACGAGGTTGAGCGTCCTCGACGTGCTGACCTACTTTGGTGCGCTGAAGAGCCTCTCGAGAGCCGAGGCGCGACGACGAGCGCTCGAGTGGTTGGAGCGTGTCGAGCTCGCGCAGGTTGCCACGTGGAAGGTCGATCGACTCAGCAAAGGCATGTCGCAGAAGGTGCAGATTGCCGGCGTGTTGATGTGCGACCCGGAGCTCTGCATTCTCGACGAGCCGACGACCGGCCTGGACCCCGTGAACGTGCGTCTGGTGCAGGATCTGCTCATCGAGCGCCGCCGGAGTGGCCGATCGACCATCCTCTCCACGCATCACATGAATCAGGTGGAAGCGCTGTGCGATCGCGTTGCCATGATCGATCGCGGCCGACTCGTCGTCTATGGAACGGTCGCCGAGGTGCGCCGGCGCTATTCTCTCCCCGAGGTGCGCGTGCACGCGCGTGGATCGCTGCCGCAAATCCCTCTCGTGGAGAGCGCCGTGCGCGAGGCAGACGACGTGTGGCGATTGAGGCTCGCTGACGGCAACGAGCCGGCGCGCGTGCTTGGCTCGCTCGTCGTGGCTGGCGCGGTGATCGATCGATTCGAACCGCTGCTCGCGCCGATGGAGGACATCTTTCTCCGGGTGGTCCGGGAGGGGCAATCATGATCCACTGGTCCAAGGTCAGGACCATTGCCGTCTTCGAGTTCCTGGCGACGGTGAAGCGAACCGGCTATCTCGTCACGACATTCGGCATGCCGCTGTTCATCGCGGCGTACGCCGCGGTCGTGACGATCCCGGCGTACTACGCGGAGAAGAGGGATCGCGCGCTCACCGTGTTCGGCGTCGTCGACATCGCGAGAGTGATCGACCTGCGCGGAGACACTCCTGCGCCGGAATCGTCCAATGTGCCCGACGAAATAAAGCAGACGTTGAAGGCAACAGGCCAAGCCAAAGCCATCTCGCAGGCGCTCGCTCGATCGACCATCGTCTATCGGCCGTTTTCGAGGGAGTCGGAGGCGCGGACCGCGCTCGCCGCACAGCGAATCCGGGGGTATTTCGTGCTGCCGCACGACTACCTTCAGATCGGCGCGGTCGACATGTACACCTCGGACACGTTTTCGTTCGCCCGCGGAGAATCGCGGAGCGGGCTGAGTGCGTTGCTGCGCGAGCGGCTGGTTGCCGGCCGCGCCGACGCGGCGCTCGCGGCGCGAATCATTACTCCATTGAAGGACATCCGGCGGTTCAGCGTGACGCGTGCCGGGGAAGTCAAAGATGCCGGTGAGAGCGCAACGATTGCGCGGATCGCCACACCGATCTCGTTCACGGTCCTGTTTCTCATGTCGGTGCTGATGACGTCCGGGTACCTGCTGCAAGGGACCGCCACCGAGAAGGAGAACAAGGTCGTCGAAGTGCTGCTTGCGTCCGCGAATCCCGACGAGATCCTCGCCGGAAAGCTGGCGGGCCTCGGCGGCGCAGGTCTGCTGCAGATTGGCGTCTGGATGACGATGATGCTCGTGACGGGCGTTGGAGTCGTTCCGATGCTGGTCGCGGCCAACGTGGAGATCCCGTGGCTGGCGCTCGCAATCGCGCTTCCGCTCTTCATCGTGTCGTTTCTGTTCTTCGGCAGCTTGATGCTCGGCACGGGCTCGCTCGGCTCGAACATCCGCGAGGCGCAGCAGCTCGCGATGGTCTGGTCGCTCACGGCGGCACTGCCGATGATGTTACTGAGCGTGACGCTGCGTGAACCGCACGGGACTGTGGCACGGGTGCTCACGTGGCTGCCGTTCACGTCCGGATCGATCGTCATGATGCGCGCGAGCATGGAGCCCGACTGGCTGGCGTGGTGGGAAATCGCCGGGCCACTGTGTGTGCTGATCGCATCGACCTGGATCGCGCTCAGGCTGGGCGCGCGGCTCTTTCGAGTCGGGCTCCTCAGTACCGGGGCGCGCCCGAGTTTCCGCGAGGTGATTCGTCAGGCGCGCCTGGCGGAGTGAAAAGGGAAAAGGGATAAGGGAAAAGGGAAAAAGGAAAAAACAAGTCAGAAGAGAACGGACAGAGACACAGACAGCCTCGGGTCGACATATGAGTGGCCGTGCTGGGATGAAAGTGAAGAGGGCTGGAGTTGAATCAGCGAGCGGGGGGTGGGGCCCCGCGAGCGCTAAGAAATGCTAGCAGGAGCGAGCGATATGCGCAGGTTGTGGATGACATCACATCTTCGAATCGCTACTGTCTTCGCCATCGTTAGTGCGCTTGCGATCGTCCGCGCATCGTCACAGGCGCCGGTCAGCCCGGTATCTTCCACACAGGTCGACCAGGTGTTCAGCAAGTGGACCAGCACGACACCGGGTTGCGCGGTCGGCGTCAGCCGCAATGGCTCGGTCGTCCTCGAACGTGCGTACGGCATGGCCGATCTCGAGTACGACGTGCGCAACACGCCTCAGACGATCTTCGAGGCGGGCTCCGTGTCGAAGCAGTTCACGGCAGCAGCCATTCTTCTCCTGGCACGCGACGCCACGCTGGCGCTGGATGATCCCGTTCGCAAGTACGTTCCCGAGTTGCCGGACTACGGCGTGCCGCTGACGATTCGCCACCTGTTGAACCACACGAGCGGGCTGCGCGACTGGGGAAACGTCGCCGCAATCGCCGGGTGGCCGCGAACAACGCGCGTGCACACGCACGCCCACGTACTCGACATCGTCAGCCGTCAGAAAGCGCTGAACTTCACGCCCGGCACGCGCTGGTCCTACAGCAACACCGGCTACAACCTCGCCGCAATTATCGTCTCCCGCGTGAGCGGGCAGCCATTTGCGGAGTTCACGCGGGCACGAATCTTCGAGCCGCTGGGCATGACGCACACGTCCTGGCGCGACGATTACACGCGCGTCGTCAAGGGCCGCGCGATCGCGTACTCGCAGGAGCGAGATGGATTTCACGCTGACATGCCGTTCGAGAACGTCCACGGCAACGGCGGGCTGCTGACGACGGTGGGCGATCTCCTCAAGTGGACGCGCAACTTCTCTGAGCCAAGGGTCGGTGATGCCGCGTTCGTCCACACCGAGCAACAACCCGGACGCTTCAACGACGGCCGCGCGCACAACTACGCGTTCGGGCTGTTCATCGGTGACTACAAGGGCACACGCGAGGTGCAGCACAGCGGGTCGACTGCCGGCTATCGCGCGTACCTCGCCGACTATCCCGATCGAAAGGTCTCCGTGGCCGTGCTGTGCAACGTCGGCAGCGGGAATGCAACGCAGTACGCGCACGCTGTTGCGGACGTCTTTCTCGTGGGCTCAGACGGGGGTTCAACTGGTGTCAGACTGGGGTCAGACCGGG
>JBKPCD010000255.1:0-9302 GCA_046727175.1 Acidobacteriota bacterium
TCTCTCGGCCCGAGACTCTTCAGGAACTCGAACGTGCGATAGCGATCGAACTTCGGATCCGCGGACTCAATCGCCAGAAAGAAGCCGTCCTGACTCGCGCGCTCGGCGAAGCGCTTCACGTTGAACACCGGGTGATACGGCAGTGGCAGTCCGTTCAAGACGATCCATCCTGCCATGGCCGAGAATGCGCCCAGGAGAATCGTCAGCTCGAACGTGACCGGAATGAACATCGGCCAGCTGTTCAGCGGCCTGCCGCCGATGTTGAGCGGGTATTCGATGGCCGAGACCCAGTACGCGAGGCCGAAGCCGGTCAGACAGCCGACGAGACCTCCACACAACACCATGAGAGGCACGCGTCGATCGTGGCAGTGCATCGCGTCGAACAGCTCGTGGATCGGAAACGGCGAGAACGAGTCGAACCGGCGATAGCCCTCGTCGTGCGTCCGTTTCGCCGCTGCAACGAGCGACGTCGGATCGTCGAACTCCGCCATCAAGCCGTAGATTGCTGGCTTCTCGCTCATGGCTCAGAACTTCACCGGAGGCTCCTCGGCCGACGCCAAGGCTCCCTTGATCCGCGCGGCCGGCACGATCGCGCGCATCTCGAAGATCGAGATCATCGGCAGGAGCCGCACGAACAGGAAGAAGAGCATGACGAAGAGTCCGAGGGTACCGAAGAACGTCATCCAGTCCCAACGCGTCGGCCAGTACATCCCCCACGACGAGGGGAGGAAGTCGCGATGGAGGCTCGTGATCACGATGACGAACCGTTCGAGCCACATCCCGACGTTGACCACCATCGCGATCATGAACAGGAACACCGGCGTCGTCCGCACCTTGCGGATCCAGAGCAACTGAGGCGTGGCGATGTTGCAGAGGATCAGCGTCCAGTAGAACGCCCAGTACGGGCCCGTCATGCGGTTCACGATCATGAAACGCTCGTACTCGTTCGCACTATAGAACCCGAAGAACGCTTCCATGATGTAGCCGTAGGCGACGATGAGACCCGTCGCGAGCATCACCTTCGCCATGTTGTCGAGGTGACGCATCGTGATGAAGTCCTCGACGCCGTAGATCACGCGGAGCGGAATCGCGAGCGTCAACACCATCGCGAAGCCGGCGTAAATCGCGCCCGCGACGAAGTAGGGCGGGAAGATCGTCGCGTGCCAGCCCGGGATGATTCCGATCGCGAAGTCGAAGCTCACGACCGTGTGCACCGAGAGCACCAGCGGAGTGGAAAGCCCGGCGAGCAGCAGATACGCCATTTCGTAGCGCGCCCAGTGGCGCGCCGAGCCCCGCCATCCCAACGCCAGCACGCCGAACAACCGTTGGATCCAGATGTTCTTGGCGCGATCCCGGAGCGTCGCGAGATCCGGCACGAGGCCCGTGTACCAGAAGAGGAGCGACACGGTCCCGTACGTGCTCACCGCGAACACGTCCCAGATGAGCGGACTGCGGAACTGCGGCCAGATCCGCATGCTGTTGGGATAGGGGAACAGCCAGTACGCCGCCAGCCACGGACGCCCTGTGTGAAGCAGCGGAAAGAGCGCCGCGCACAACACGGCAAAGAGCGTCATCGCCTCGGCGAAGCGGTTGATCGACGTCCGCCAGTCCTGCTTGAAGAGAAGGAGAATTGCGGAAATGAGCGTCCCAGCGTGGCCGATTCCGATCCACCAGACGAAGTTGATGATCGCGAATCCCCAGCCGATCGGAATATTGATGCCCCAGATGCCCGTGCCTTTGACGAGCAGGTACGTGATCGCCATCAGCAGCATCATCGTCGCCATGAACCCGAGGCCGGCGGCCGCGAACCAGCTCGCGGGATGACGACGGGCAAGGACAATCCCCGAGATCTTTTCCGTGACCGACGCGAACGTGTGCCCCGGTTCGATGACGGGTGGCGGCGTGTAGGTGGCGGGTTTGAAAGGCATCAGCGTCTGCTCGCTCCGTCAGCCTGCGTTGGCGAGCTCGGGGTTCGGATTCCGCAGCGCGGCAAGATACGTCGTCCTCGGCCGCGTGTTGAGATCCTCGAGCACACCGTAGTTCCGCTCCTGCGCCTTCAGCTTGACGACCTGGCTGTTGGGATCGTTCAGGTCGCCGAACACGATGGCGTCCGCAGGGCACGCGGCGGCGCAGGCCGGGACGACTTCGCCGTCGCGAATCCGGCGATCGTCGCGCTTGGCATCGATGCGCGCCTGATTGATCCGTTGCACGCAGTACGTGCACTTCTCCATGACGCCGCGGCTGCGCACCGAGACGTCGGGATTGCGCAGGGGCTCGAGGCTTGGCGTCGTCCAGTCGGAGTACAGCAGGAAGTTGAACCGCCGTACTTTGTACGGGCAGTTGTTCGAGCAGTACCGCGTGCCTACGCAGCGGTTATAGACCATGTCGTTCAGGCCTTCGGCGCTGTGCGTGGTCGCGGCGACCGGGCACACCACTTCGCACGGCGCGTTCTCGCACTGCATGCACGGTACCGGCTGGTGTACTGCCGATGGGTTGTCGAGCGACCGCGGGTCGTCGAGATCGCCCTCGAAGTAATGATCGACTCGAATCCAGTGCATCTCGCGCCCGCGGGACACTTGATCCTTGCCGACGACCGGGATGTTGTTCTCCGCCACACAGGCCACCGTGCAGGTGCCGCATCCGGTGCACGACGTGAGGTCGATCGCCATGCCCCATTTGTAGCCGTCGTAGACGTGCTCCGGGTACAGAGTGAGCGTCTTTGGTGGCTTTTCGCCCATCTCCTGGATGATCGCGGGCTCGCGCAGGTAGTGCTCGAGGGTTGCGACGCGGACCGGGTGGCGGCCCTCCATCAGGTGGTGTTCCTGCGTCGTCGCGAGCAGATACCGTCCGCCGGTTTTCGCGATCTCGAGCCCGGTGCCGAACCACGGTGCGTCGGACGTGCGCAGGAGGTACGCGTTGAACGCCTGGGCACCGGCGGTCGCGTTTCCGACGCGACCGGCCATCGTCCGCCCGTATCCGAAGAAGACGGTCACCGACTGGCGCGGATGGCCCGCCATGCGAAAGACCGGCATGTGCGCGACGTTCCCGCGGTAACGAAGTTCGATGACATCGCCGTCACGCAGCCCGTGCTCGTCGGCGACAAGCGGGTGCACCCACGCTGACGTGTCCCACGTGATCTTCGACAGCGGCTTCGGTAGCTCTTGGAGCCAACCGAGGTTCGCGAACCGGCCATCCCAGATTGTCGGATCCGGCCGGAAGATGATCTCGAGTCCGCCAGCCAACGCAGGCGCCGGCGAACGTGGAACCGCAGGTGGCTGATTCTGCGGCGGCGGGGCTCCGGCGGCGCCGGCTCCGGATGGGGGAGGCACGCGCTGCTCCGGCAATGCGGCGGACGGGTTCGCGGGCGCATTGGTCGAAGGCTGTGGCACGACGCCGACTCCGCCAGGCGGAGCAGGGGGCGGCGTTTGCGCGGGCACGCTGGGCGTGAAGAGCGCGCCCTGAGTCGCGCCCGTCGCACCGACGGCAGCCCCGGCAGCGGCGACCCCCTGCGGGGTCTGCGCGGGTGCTGCGGCTGGCTTCGGCGCCGGCTTGAAGGGAGTTGGCGGTCCGCCGTCTGCGAGCGCCGTCCCTCTGATGAACCCGTCGTGCACCGCGTGTTTCCAGAAGCGATCGAAGGCGGCGGGGTCGGCACTTGCGCCTTCGATCTTCCAGTCGCTGCTGCCCTGAAACGCCCGCGTCCAGTAGTCCTTGACGATGTCGAGCGTTCGGCGTCCTGGTTGAGCGGTGAACGTCGCGAGCAGCTCGTGTGCCGATCGGCTCTCGTAGAGCGGAGCGATGAGCGGTTGCGTGAGCGTGACGGTGCCGTCGTATGCACGTGCGTCACCCCACGTTTCGAGCGGGTGTGTTTCTGCGAGGTTCCAGTGACACAGATTCGCGGTCTCGTCCACGTAGAGGCCGTGATAGATCGCGAGACCGACCTTGGTCATCTTGTCGCGGAACCTGAGATCCGCCGGCGCGGTGAATACGGGGTTCACACCCATGATGACGAGCAGCTCGACCCGGCCTGCGTCCATCGCCGTCGCTAGGTCTGCGAGCGACGTGCCCTGATCCGGTGCGGCAGCTTCAATCGTCGCGTACGTCACCGTTGCGCCGACGTTGCCCAGCGCCTGGTTCATCGTGCGCGCGAGCTGGTGCAAGGTTGCAGGCTGATAGTCGCCCGCCACGACGACGGATCGGCCTTGATGCGCACGGAGGTCCTTGACCACTGCGGCGATCCATTTGTCGACATCGGGACCGGGCGCTCCGGAGGGCGTTCCTGTCGCCGAGCCGCCGACGGCAGACGCCAGCCGCTGCGCGAATCCCTGGATCTGCGAGGCCAGCATCGGCAGACGATGATCGGCTTTGGCCCCAGTCAGTGATGGCGTGCTCTCCACCACGTACAACCGGTTCATCGACTTTTGTTCTTCGTTGATTCGACGGCGGTCCGCGAAGTCCCGCGCGTAGCGAACGGCCGCAGGGCCGCACGTCAGGAAATCGGCATCGAGCGATACGATGACGTCGGCCTTGTCGAAGTGGTAAATCGTGTGCGGAACGTCCCCGACGCCTGCGGGTCGGCTCACGGGATCGTACCGATGCCAGCGCGCCTGCGGATATTCCTGAAGGATCGTCGCCATCAGCTCGGCGAGCGATGGAGACGTGATAGGACCCGTCAGGAACCGCAGACCGGCGCCCCCTGTGCCTTTCTGGGCCGCCAGCGCGGATCGGATCGCGCTGAGCAACGTTGCCGACGATCGGACCTCACCGCGGTACGTGGACGTTTGCGCCCGATCGGGATCGTAGAGTCCGAGCACCGCAGCCTGCGTGAGGCTGTCGGTTGCGCCGAGGCTCGCCGGGTGCTCTGGATTGCCTTCGATCTTCGTCGGCCGCCCCATGTGGCTCTCGACCAGGACGGGCTGCGCCACCCCTGACTGCGGCACCGCGCTGGCAAAGAACAGCGGGCGTCCAGGAACGAGGTCTTCGGGCTGGCGGACGTAGGGAACAATCGCTTCCGGCGGCTGTTTCGTACACGCACCCACGCCCGCGAGCGCCAGCGAGGCACCCATCAACTTCAGGAAGTCTCGACGGCCCTTCGGATCGTTCCACTCGGAAGCCTGGTCCGGAAACTCGCGCTCGACGTAGCTGCGGAACTCCGGCGTGTCCGCGAGCTCACCAAGGCTCCGCCAATACAGACGCCCGCCGGCGCCGGCGAGACGCGATCGGATCGGAGGAGC
The DNA here is from genome assembly GCA_046727175.1 of Acidobacteriota bacterium. GTDB lineage: Bacteria > Acidobacteriota > Vicinamibacteria > Vicinamibacterales > 2-12-FULL-66-21 > JBKPCD01. Next base: position 5,232 of record JBKPCD010000255.1, read on the forward strand.
GGTCAGCGATGACATGTCGAGCAACTCGTCAACTGTTCGACGCTGGCGATTTTGTATTCCCGTACCAGGCGGGTCCCCAGCTCGGGATCGTCAGCCGGCGGCCCCCACGACATGTTGAAGACCTGATCGCGCGGGCGGATGTACTTCGCTGGATTTCGATGGCAATCGAGACACCACGACATCATCAACGTCGCCTGCTGATACATCAGCGGCATCCGATCGACCGGGCCGTGACACGTGGCGCAGCCGACGCCCTTCTTCACGTGAATGCTGTGGTTGAAGTAGACGAAGTCGGGGAGATCGTGAACGCGGGTCCACTGCAGCGGTTTGTCTTCGCGGAAACTGGCGCGGACCGGCTCGAGAATCGGCGCGTTCGTCCAGATTTGCGAGTGGCAATTCATGCAGGTTTTGGTCGGTGGGATGTTGGCAAACGCAGACTCTTCAACCGACGTGTGGCAGTACCGGCAGTCAATGCCCATGCCACCGACATGATGCGCGTGGCTGAACTGAAACGGCTGTTCGACGAACGTGCCCTGGCCGGTGTTGTACCCCGACCAATGCAGCATCGCGACGACGGTGCCGAGCAATCCGACGAGGAGCACGAGCCCGAGCAGGGTCAGTCGGGAGTAGATATTGGTGTATCGATGGAAGATCTGACTCATCGTGTCGACGTCCGCCTACGCGTGCGTCCGACCCGGCTCCCGAGCACGCCGCGCACAAGACCCCGCAGAGCGCGCCGCCTCTGGACGTACTCAAGGAGACCAGAGCATGTGGATTCGGAGCGCCGCGCCTTCCCAAGAGCCTACTCGAATTGGGCTCTTTTCCAGAAGTCGACAGCTGTCCATTGTGCGCGTGTCGCCGCAGCAAAAACCCCGCTGAGGCTCTTCGGTTCTGGTCAGAACCGCACGTTGGACCGGAAACCTGGAATGGGCAACTGGCGAACCTCGCGGCCGACGCCTTTCACCGGCCTGCTCGCACTCCACCGCGCACAGGACGCGCGGTGGGGACCCCGCGTCTCGCACCCGCGTATGATGTGAAAGATTTCATAAAACGTCAACGCGCATGCCTCGCTCTCACCACCGCGACTCTCGACAAAGTCCGCGATTTGCACAGCCGGCGACGTTCATGCGCCTGCCACATCAGACGGATCTCATGGACGTCGATGTAGCACTAATCGGCGCGCCGTTCGACAGCGGGACGTCATATCGATCCGGCGCACGGCTTGGTCCGCGCGAAATCCGCGCGCAATCTTCGCTCATTCGCCCGTACTCGTACTTTCAAAAGGTTTCTCCCTTCGACTCGCTGCTCGTCGTCGACGCTGGTGACATCGATGCGCCGCCGGTCGGCATCGAACAGGCGCACGCGGCGATCGAACAAGGCGTGCGGCGCGCAATCGACGCAGGCGCCGTCCCGATCGTCGCTGGCGGCGACCATTCGATTTCGCTGCCGATCCTGCGCGCGGTTGCTGCCACACACGGTCCGGTGAGCCTCGTCCAGTTCGACGCGCACATCGACACATGGGGCGACTACTTCGGCGGCAAGTACTTCCATGGCTCGCCGTTCCGCCGCGCGATTGAGGAGGGTCTCGTTCGTCCGGATGCCTATGCGCAGATCGGGATCCGCGGACCGATGTACGGCGAGGCGGAGGACTTCGAGTTCCAGAACGCGCACGGCGTGACGATGATCGACATCGGGCAGGTGAAAGCAGACGGCATCGCGGGGACGATCGCGCGCGTCCGACGGATCGTTCGCGGTCCCGTTTACGTCACGTTTGATATCGATTCGGTCGACCCGGCGTTTGCGCCGGGCACCGGCACACCCGAGGTCGGTGGTCTTACGAGTTACGAAGCGCAGGAGCTCGTTCGCGGCCTCGCCGGCCTCGACGTGGTCGGCTGCGACGTCGTCGAAGTCGCGCCGCAGTTCGATGGGCCGGGGCAGATCACCGCGCTGCTGGCGGCGAATCTGATGTTCGAGTTGTTGTGTGTGATCGCGCGCCGGCCGAGGTGAGTTGGCGGAGGAATCCCGCAACAAGCGCTTCGCGCCCTTGACAATACCGTAGGAGGTGAGGAGTCATACGTGGGTTCGATCACATCCGTGCCGCGGCGCTTTGGCACCGGCGCAATCCGATGCGGACCGGAAACCTGGCTCATTGCGTCAAGTTTCGGGCTCTGGAGGATTCTGGCGCAATGCGCGCGAGGAGGAGGCTCGATGTTCCGTCACCCCGATCCTGAGGTCCTCGTCGTCGGCGCCGGTCCCGTCGGTCTCGTCGCGGCCCTGTTCCTGCAGCAGTACGGGGTCAATGTCGAGATCGTCGACATGCACCAGCGGACGACCCAGCACAGCTACGCTCTCGCGATCCATCCGCGCACGCTCCGGATTCTCGACGAGGCAGGACTCTCCGAAGCTCTGATTGGTGCGGGGCGGAAGCTGACGAAAGTCGCCTACTACGAAGGACAGGAGAGGCGCGCCGAGATTGACTATTCGGTCCTCGCTTCCAAGCATCCGTATCTCCTCGTCATCCGGCAAAGCGTGCTGGAGAGGGCCGCGGAGGAGGAGCTCCGTCAGAAGAAACTCAAGGTCCTGTGGGGACACCGGCTCGAGTCCCTCACCGCGGAACGGGCCACCGTGCAGGCGGAGGTCGCTCAACTCGACGAAGTCGCGACCGGCTACCCCGTCGCCCGAAGCGAGTGGGTGGTCGCGCGAAGCGAGACGATCCGGCCCGCCTATGTCATCGGTGCCGACGGATACGACTCGGCGGTGCGGCGGATGGCTGGCATCGAGATGGCCGAGCATGGCGCCGGCCAGGTCTTCTCGATTTACGAGATCGAGGCGGCGGGGGAGCTTCCCTCTGAAGTGCGCGTCATTCTCGACCCGGACCTGACGAGCGTCTACTGGCCCCTCGAGGAGGGACGATGCCGCTGGGGATTCCAGATTCAGGACGCGTCTGGACATCAGGCGTCGATGGCGCGCCTCGAGCAACTCATTGCGGCGAGAGCTCCCTGGTTCACGGCGCGCCCGACGCAGATTTACTGGTCGACGCTTGCATTGTTCGAGCGGCGCCTGGCGCGGAGCTTCGGCAAGGGAGGCGTCTGGCTCGCCGGGGACGCCGCGCACCAGGCGACTCCCGTCGGTGTGCACAGCATGAACTCGGGGTTGATCGAAGCGCGCGAGCTGGCAGCGCGCATCTCGCGGATCCAGCGCGCCGGGGAGACGCCCTCGCTGCTCCAGGATTTCGCGACCGAGACGCACGAGACGTGGCAATGGCTCTTCGGTGACGGAAGAGCGGTGCGCGCGCTTCCGGGGGCAGACCCGTGGGTCCGGCAGACCGCGGCGAGGATCCTCACCTGCATTCCTGCCTCGGGAGAAGACCTCGAACCGCTGCTCGAGCAGATCGGCCTCACGGCCGCGCCGTGAGGCGCGCGACGCGGGTCTCGGCGCTTGACTCCCTTCGACGCGCGATGGTACAAACGGCCACTTTTTAAACTCAAAAACGGGGAACAGTTTGGCCCAGACTGAAGCAGAACTGCTCGACAATCCTGTTGCGGGCCGTCCTACGCTCATCCTGCGCTCGCCGGATTTCCATTCCATCACCGAGGTCGTCGCGGAGCCGGTGGAGCGGCGGACGCCGGTCGGCTGGTGGCTCTTCTTCATCCCTTCCTTCGCGCTCCTCGGCCTTCTCGGCGTAGCGGTCTCGTGGCTCTTCTGGGAGGGGATCGGCATCTGGGGACTCAACGTACCCGTCGGCTGGGCGTGGGACATCACGAACTTCGTGTTCTGGGTCGGAATCGGTCACGCCGGGACGCTGATCTCGGCGATCCTCTTCCTCTTCCGGCAGAAATGGCGCACTTCGATCAACCGCTCGGCGGAGGCGATGACCATTTTCGCGGTGATGTGCGCGCTAACGTTCCCGGGGATCCACGTCGGACGCGTCTGGGTCGCCTACTGGATGTTCCCGGTCCCGAACCAGATGAGCATGTGGCCCAACTTCAGGAGCCCTCTTCTCTGGGACGTCTTCGCGGTCAGCGTATACGGAACCGTCTCGGTCCTGTTCTGGTACGTCGGCTTGATCCC
>JBKPCD010000256.1:0-6671 GCA_046727175.1 Acidobacteriota bacterium
CATGATGCCGATGCCGATGATCATGTGGAGCGCATGCAAGCCGGTCATGCAGAAATACAACGAGTAGAACATCTCGACACCCGCCGGATGTTGCCACGGCGTCGCGTCGAACAACGGCCCCGGCACGATGTGGTGCCGGAACTTGTCGCTGTATTCGATGACCTTGACGCCCAGGAACGTCGCTCCGAGCGCCATCGTCGCGAGCAGCCACCCGACCTGGGTCTTCGCCGGCCGGCCGATCTGGGCAGATCGCACCGCCATTGCCATGGTCAATGAGCTGAAGATCAGGACCGCGGTGTTGAACGCACCCCATCCGATGCTGAGGTGCGCGCTGCCCTCCTGGAACGCGGCCGGCGACGCGGATCGGTAAACGAGGTACGCCATGAACAGGCCGCCGAAGAACATGATCTCGGTGACCAGGAAGACCCACATGCCGAGCGTCGAGGCCTCGGCCTGCTGCTCCATCGCGTCGAAGTGGTGCTGCAATTTGGGGTGGTGGGCGTGAAGCGCGTCCACGGCCTGACCATCGTGCACGGTCCCCGCCTTCACCGGAGGCTGGTGAATCGGGCCGGGGTAGTGCTCGGCGCGTCCCTCAGGCAATGCCGACCTCCTTACTGGGCTCGTACTGATGCGTCCCGTGCGTGATGATGGGAGTGATCTCGAAGTTCTCGGTAGGCGGCGGCGACGGAATCTCCCACTCGAGACCCTTCGCACCCCACGGGTCGGTCGCGGCGCGGGCGCCGTAAAAGAGTGAATGGATCAAATAGATGAGCGGCAGGACGTAGCCGACAGCCAGAATCGATGCGCCGGCGCTCGACAGCACATTCCACACCTGGAATTCCGGCGGATACGCGTGATAACGACGCGGCATTCCCAGGTATCCCGCCACGAACTGCGGGAAGAACGTCAGGTTGAAGCCTACGAACACGATTGCGGCCGCGAGCTTTGCCCACGGTTCGGGGTACATCTTTCCAGTGATCTTCGGCCACCAGTAGTGCAGGCCGCCGAGGTATCCCATGATCGCGCCGCCGACCATGATGTAGTGGAAGTGCGCGACGACGAAGTACGTGTCGTGCACGTGAATGTCGAGCCCCATCGCGGCGAGGAAGAGGCCGGTCAGCCCGCCGATCGTGAACAGCCCCACAAACCCGATCGCGTACAGCATCGGCGACTGCAGCCACACCGATCCCTTGTACATCGTCGCCGTCCAGTTGAAGACCTTGATCGCGGAGGGAATCGCGACCATGAAGCTCAGGATCGAAAACAGCATGCCGGCATACACGGACTGACCGGCCACGAAGAGGTGGTGACCCCAGACGAGAAACCCGATCACGGCGATCGCCAGCGACGAGAAGGCGATGAAGGAGTAGCCGAAGATGTTCTTGCGCGAGAACGCCTGGACAATCTCGCTGATGACGCCCATGGCCGGCAGGATCATGATGTAGACCGCCGGATGCGAGTAGAACCAGAAGAGGTGCTGGAAGAGCACTGGGTCTCCGCCGAGCGCGGGGTCGAAGATGCCCAGGTGCAGCACACGCTCGGCCGCGACCATCAGCACGGTGATGGCGATGACCGGGGTGCCGAGGATCATGATGAGGCTGGTCGCGTAGTGCGCCCACACGAACAACGGCAGCCTGAACCAGGTGAGGCCCGGCGCGCGCATGCGATGGATGGTGACGATGAAGTTGAGACCCGTCAGGATGGAGGAGAACCCGGTGATGAAGACGCCGAGGGCGGCTGTGATCACGTGCGAGTTCGCCGCCGCGGTGCTGTAGGGCGTGTAGAACGTCCACCCGGTGTCCACGCCACCGCTCAGCGCGGCGACCATCGTAAAGATGCCGCCCAGCATGTAAATGTACCAACTGAGCAGGTTGATGCGCGGGAACGCGAGGTCCTTCGCGCCGATCATGATCGGGATGAGGAAGTTGCCGAGCGTCGCCGGAATCGACGGGATCAGGAAGAAGAAGACCATCACCACGCCGTGCATGGTGAACATCTTGTTGTAGGTCTCGGAGGCGAGCAGATCGCCGGCCGGCGTCAGGAGCTCGAGGCGGACGAGCATCGCGAAGAAGCCGCCGATCGCGAAAAAGGCGGTGATCGAGCCGAGATACAAGAGCGCAATCCGCTTGTGATCCTTGGTCAACAGCCATGAGGCGAGGCCGTGACCGTCATTGAGGTAGTTCAAGGTTTCCATGGTCGATTACCGTTTGATTTCCGGCGCAGGCGCTGCCGCGCCTCCCGCACCTGCCGGCGCGGCCTCGGCCGGCTGTTGCGCCACGGAACGCACGTAGGCGATGAGCTGCAGCAGCTGCTCCTCGGTGACGAGGCCCTGGAAGGTCGGCATGATCGGCTGGAAGCCGGCGACGATTTTCGCCTGCGGGTTGACAATCGATTCGCGGATGTACGCCTCGTCGAACGTTACCTTGCCGCCACCCTGCAGCTCGATCTGCTTGCCCCAGAGACCCGTCAGGATCGGGCCCCGGGCCTGGGCGCCCGGCGTATGACAAGTGACGCAGACGAGGTCCTGAAACAGCTTCTGGCCTGCGGCGACCGGTGAGTCCTCTGCGCGCCCGCCGCTCAGCCACGCCTCGAACGCCGCCGGCTCCATGGCGGTCACCCAACCGATCATCCCCGAGTGCTTCGTGCCGCAGTATTCCGCGCAGAACAGGTGGTAGGTGCCTGGCTTGGTCGCCTCGAACCACAGCGTGTTGTAGCGACCCGGAATCACGTCCGCTTTGACGCGAAACGCCGGAATGTAAAAGCTATGGATGACATCTTCGGAGCCCATGATCAGCTTGACGGTACGGCCGACCGGCACGTGGAGCTCGTTGATCTCCCGCTGACCGTCCATGTGCTGGACCTTCCACATCCATTGCTTGCCGACGACGAAGATTTCCATCGCGCCGGCGGGCGGTCGGTACAGGTCGAAGAACACCTTCGCGCCCCACGCGAACATGACCATGGTGATCCCGAACGGGATGAACATCCACAGCAACTCGAGCGCGAGCGCTCCGTGGATCGCTTCCCCGATTTCGTCGTCGTGACGCCGGCGATACTTGAACGCGAAAATGACGACGAGTGCCGCGATGAGCACCGAGAAGAAGCCGCTGACCGCGAGCATGAAGAAGAAGACGGCATCGATCTGGCTCGCCTGCGCGGACGCCGCTTGCGGAAAGAAGGGAAAGTTCGTGAACATCGTTAGGGTCGATTGGCGTGCGCCGCCTCGTGGGCGGTCGCACGCTCCCGCCGCAGGCTCATCGTGATAAACACCACCAGCGCAGCGACGGTTGCGATGCCTCCCAGACGCACCAGGTTGAGCATGGCAGCCCCGTAGGTACCCGTTGCCGGATCGTAGTGGTAGCAGAACAGCAGCACGTCGTCGATGCGGCTGCCGATCCGCTCTTCGGAGGCCTCGATCAGGCCGAATCGAATGTCGCGAGCGGAGAACTCGATCCCGTAGAAGTATCTCGACAGCACGCCCTTCGGCGTCAGGACCTCGATGCCGGCGCCGTGCGCGTATTGACCGATCTTCTCGTCGTATTCGTACTTGAAGCCGACTGCCTCCGTCAGGCGTTTGATTGAATCGGGCGAACCTGTCAGGAAGTGCCAGCCGGCCGCCGACTGCGGCCGGCCGTAGCGCTTCACGTACGCCGCCTTCTTCTGCGATGCGAGCCCGGGACCTTCCTTCGGGTTGAAGCTCACGGCAACCACGTCGAACTCGCGCCCGACCTCGAAGTTCATGACGCCCAGCGCGGTGACGAGCCCGTTCAGGACCTGCGTGCAAAGCATCGGACACTCGTAGTACACGAGCGCGAGGATCACAGGTCGATTACCGAAATAGTCGCCGAGCGTCACCGGCTGCCCAGCCTCGTCGGTGAGCGGCAGATCGAGCGGGACCTTGTCGCCGATCCGTTGATCGATCGCGATCTTGTTCAGAATACCAGGCCTTGCGCCAGCAGCCGGCTCGTTCGACGGAGCGAGTCCCTGCGCGGCTGCGGGAGTCACGTTCGCGAGGACCAGCGCCGCCAGCGTACCAACGATGTTCGTTCTGAAAGACCTCATCGCCTGATGGTTCCAATCGCGTGGCGGGGTCTAAAGACCCCGCCCTACAATCGTCATTGCGATCACCGCCCGCCCCACGGGTGTCAACGCGGTTCCTGTTTTGTGGCGCCAGGGTCTTTAGACCGTGGCGGCTCTTTAGATCCTGCGGGCGCGCTCGCCTCGCCGGTCGGAATCGTTCGTCCGCTCGACGATTCGCCGAAGGCGGGCGCATGCGTGCCGACCCACGGATCGATGGCGCCGCCCGCCCGAACCGGCACTCCGCGCTCGAGGATCCTTTTCTTGGCCTCCTCGATCGGCATCCGCGCAACACCCGTCGCTTGATCGACCCAGCCGTAGTCGTGCAGCTGCTCCGCCTCGCTCTGTCGAAGCTGCCGCAGCACGGCCGGTTCGTTCGTGATCAGCTGCGGCTGCGGCGCCGCGCCGAAGTACGGCGACTCGGTCGTGTGCCGCGGCATGTCGGTCGATGGCATCGCGAGCGGCGACTGCTTCGGATCGTTCGCCTCGGCAATTCTCTCGAAGCCCCAGAACAGGAAATAGATCACCACGGCAGACACGACCGAGACGACAACCATGGCGCCACCGAACATCAGAATCGCCCGGACATCGACATCGCTGTGCTCGTGCGCGACGTCCTCGTGGTGCAGCTCCTCCGGCGTGTGGTGATGCGGGATTGGAGGCGGCTCAGTGTGCTTCATGCGCGAACGCCTCCTGGAAATACGGATCGGTCAGCGGCAGAAGCGTCCGGCTTCGAAGGTTGCGGGCGAAGAGGAACAGCCAGAAGCCGGCGAGGCCGGCCGGGATGGCGACGTCCATCCAGTGAAACGGGAATCCGTGATGCTCGAAGTTCGGCGCAACCAGCCACAGTAGGTCCACGAACCGCATGACGAGGATGCCGATCGCGAGCTTGGCGAGAAAGAAGCGGTTCTTCTTCAGGCTCGCCGAGAGCAGCAGCGTGAACGGCAGCGCGAACTGCCCGAACACGAGCAGCAGCGCAACGTATCCCCAGCTGCCACGTATCCGTTCGAGATACCAGGGGACCTCTTCCGACAGATTGCCGCCCCAGATGATCAGGAACTGCGAGAACCCGAGATACGCCCACAGCATGACGAACGCGAACAGCAGCTTCCCGAGATCGTGAAAGTGCCGCGGCCTCAGATAAGACGCCAGGGGTGGCGTCTCCGCCAGGAGTGCGAGCATTGCGATGACGAACGCGAATGCCGACAGGCCTTGTCCGACAACGAGCAGCAACCCGAAGATCGTCGAGTACCAGTGCGGATCGAGCGACATGATCCAGTCGATGACGGCGAACGTCATGGTCAGGCTATAGGCGAGCAATCCCGGTGCGCTGAGCACGCGGAATCGGCGCGTATCCGCCGGCGTCACGGCGATCTCCTTCTTTTCCTGCATCGCCGACCACTTGTTCAGCAGGAACGCGCAGGTCAGCCAGACGGCGAAATAGAAAATGGCTCGACCGACGAAGAACGGCACGTTGAGGTACGGCGCCTTCTTCTGCAGGATCACGTCCTTGCTGACGAGATCGGGCTGCGCCCACTGGAACACGCGCGGCAGGCCGAACAGCAGCGGGATGAAGACGAGCGCGACGATCGGCAGCGTGCGGCTCGCGGCCTCGAAGATTCGACGACCCACGAGTCCCCACTGGCCACCCGACATATGCTGCAGCATCAACAGGGCGAGCGACCCCATCGTCAGTCCGAGGCAGAACAGGAACCCGAGCAGCCACGAGCGGAAGAACTGATCCGGGTTGGAAAAAGCGCCCGCCGCGCCGGCGACCAGGCCGATGGCGCCAACGATGAGGGCTGTCTGCTGGAGCCGAGCGAGCGCCGGAATGTCGTTAGTCATCCTGTCGATTCGCATCAACGGAGAGTAATAAGAAGTCAGAAGCAACAACTTCGACGTACGAGCTGCGCCGGCTGCGAGCGAGCTGCGGCGAAGTCGACGTGTCTCCCGGGTTATGTTTGATACTGCGCACTTCTTACTTCTTACTTCGTACTTTCCGCGTCAGTGTTTTGTTTCGCCGGCGGCCTTTGCCGGCGGCTTTGCGAGTTTTGCCGGATCGCCGCCCGGGATGTCTGCCGTAGACGCGTGCTGACTGAGCTGCAGCGCGCGGATGTAGGCGACGATGTTCCACCGATCGCGGGGACTGATCTGCGCACGATAATCAGGCATCGCCCCGAAGCCGTTCGTCATCACGTCGAAAAAGTGGCCGACATCGGCCTGCCGCAATCGATCGATGTGGAACGACGGCGGCTGCCGGTATCCGCGCTGCACCACCATGCCGCGGCCGCTGCCGGTGCGGTCGTGGCACGGCGTGCAGTAGATGTTGAACCGGTCCTCGCCGCGATTGAGGACCTCCTCGGTGATTGGGAACGGGAACTCCTTCACGTCGGCCGTCCCGACTTTTCCGGTGGAGAACGCGAGGTCTCCCTGCAGGGTCCCGCGTGCGATCGTGCCTTCGACGAGCGGCCGCGCGCTCGAGCCGTTCTCGAAGAACGTACTCGCGCGCAGGCCGCGGTACTTCGGCTGGTTGTGCATGTCCTGTCGGCAGCCCGCTGCAAGCAAAAGGCAAAAGGCAAGAGGGAGAAATCTAG